>JAEWIY010000050.1 GCA_023386835.1 Verrucomicrobiota bacterium | reverse complement strand
CCGGAGCTCCGTATCCACCTGCTGAATGCAGGAGACGGGCCCGGCGCCTCCACCATTTCTACCATTCCCGTTCCGCCGGCCGCCCGAGCCCTGTTTCCGCCCTCCGTCCATGGGTGACCTTCATTTTCTCGATCTCCTCGTTGTCGCCGCCTACTTCGCCCTCGTCATTCTCCTGGGACGTCGCGCCGGACGAAAGCAGAGCGCGAAAGGGGAGGAGGGCTTCTTCCTGGCGGGACGGAAGCTGGGCAAGTTCTACCAGTTCTTCCTGAACTTCGGAAACTCGACGGAGGCCAACAGCGCCGTCAGCACGGCCAGCGTCGTTTATCAGCAGGGTGTCTCCGGCGCGTGGATGGCCTTCCAGATGGTGTTTATGAATCCGTATTTCTGGTTCATGAACGTCTGGTTCCGTCGGGCGCGCCTGGTCACGACGGCGGACCTGATTGAGGATCGTCTCGGCAGCCGCAGCCTCTCGCAGTTCTACGCGATCACGCAGTCGCTCGCGGCGGTCATCATCACGATCGGGTTCGGCAACCTGGTCACGTACAAGATCAGCACGGCCTTGGTCGTCAAACCGGAGATCACGTGGACCGCGGAGGAGCGTGCCTCGGTTGAGGGATACCGGATGTTGCGTGAACTCGAGAAGAGCGCGGCCGTGGCGCCGCTGGCGCCGGAGCAGCAGGACCAGCTCGAAATCCTGCGCGAACGGAGCGCACGCGGGGAACTGAAGAGCTCGATCTCGCCGCTTGAGCCGCTGAGTTTCTATCTCGTCTACACCCTCGTCATCGGCGGGTACATCGTTTTCGGAGGTATGGCCGCCACCGCCGTCAACGAGATCGTGCAGTGTGTGCTCATTCTTGCGTTCTCGTTCATGCTGCTGCCCGTGGGCCTGAATGCGATCGGCGGGTTCTCGGAGCTCGGCCGAAGGCTGCCGGAACACATGTTCGAGTTTTTCGGCGCGGCGGGTGTAAGTCAGGTCACCGGGCTGACCGTGGCGGCGATCTTTGCTGTCTCCTGGGTGCAGATCACCGGGATCATGGGCAACATGAGCCTCGGCGGCTCGGCGAAGGACGAGTACTCGGCCCGCTTTGGCGCCGTCTCTGGCACCTATGCGAAGCGCTTCATGGTGATTGCGTGGTCCTTCTGCGGTCTGATCGCCTTCGCCTTGTACTCGGGCGAGAACGCGCTGTCCGACCCCGACCAAGCGTGGGGCATGATGTCTCGCGAGTTGCTGGGACCCGGGCTCCTGGGCCTGATGCTCGCGGGGGTGCTCGCCGCCAACATGTCCACGGTGGGCGCGCAGACCATGGCCGTATCCGCGCTCATGGTACGCAATTTCTGGCGGCACCTGCGGCCCGGCATGACGGAGCGTGAGGCCGTTCTGGCCGGACGTTGGGTCATCGTGGTCGTGCTCGCGCTGGGCGTTCTCACCGCGCTCGGATCGCAGGACATCTTCACGTTTTTCCAGCTGCTGTTGACCATCAACGTGCCGTTTGGCGCCGCCGTGCTGCTGGTGTTTTTCTGGCGCCGGTTGACGGCGCCGGCCGTGTGGTGCGGCGTCATCCTTTCAACGATCGTCAATATCGTCGCGCCCCTCGTGCTCGTTCATGCCGGCTCCGTGCGGCTGAATCCCGAACTGACTGTGCGCGTGGCCGATGCGGCCGGACGGCTGACGCCGGTGTACTTTGAGAATGTGGCCCGGCTCGATCCGGCGGACCCGCAGAGCCCGCTCGAGGGTTCGACCCGGTTTCATACCGAGCTTTACCTGCTCAAGAAGGTGGGCCTGCCGGTGGAGGAGCTCTCTCCCGGGCACCGGCTGGCCGCCCGGTTTTTCTTCGATGCGTTCTTCCCGTTTCTGCTGCTCTTCGGCGTGAGTTTCCTGACCCGTCCGCCAACCGGCGAGAAGGTGGATCACTTCTTCGGCAAGATGAAGACACCAGTGGCCGCCACGCCCGAGGACGATGCTCGAGAGATGGCTGAAACGGAGCGCAACCCGCATCGCTTTGATCACCTCAAGCTGTTCCCGCGCTCCTCGTGGGAGTTCACCCGGTGGAACCGCGTGGATACGATCGGCTTCCTGGCCTGCTGTGCCGTCTCAGGTGGTATCGTCCTCTTCTTCTGGGGCCTGTTGAAATGGGTTTCGGCATGAGTCTTCCCCTTGGCCAGAGTCGGCCTTTGGCTGGGTGGCGTGCGAACGCGCGCCGTCCGGGCGTCACCACCTCCCTTTGTTTGTCATGAAGATTGGATACATTGCAGTTCTCCTTGCCGTCCTCATCGCGGCTCCGCTCCACGCGGAGTACCGGATCGGGGAGGCGGCGATTCCGTCGGTGGTTGTGCAGCCGGACGAAGCGGCCGTGTCCGTGCATCCCGGCCATCCGCGCCTCTTCTTCCGTGACACCGACTTGCCGGAGATCCGCCGCCGCATCGCCAACGAGTTTGCTCCGGAGTGGCAGGAGATGATGGGGCACCTCGAAAACGAGGCGCTCAACGTGGATCCGGCCCGTTTTGCCGAGGGGCGGTACCTCAAGGTGTGGCAGACCGGTCGCAACATCGCCTTCGCTGCCGTCGTGACGGGGGAGGAGCGTTACATCCGCTGGGCGAAGGCCTGGGCGCACAAGCTCGCGACCTCCGGCACCGGCGGCAACGATGCCGAATACCGCGGCCGGCTGCAGTCGCTCGCCGTCGCGTATGATTGGCTGTATCATCTGTTCAACGACGCCGAACGGGCCGAGGTCGAGGCGGCGTTGCTCGCCCATCTCGACAAGAACTGGTACTTCGCATCGCGAACCACCAACTACGTGGGTGGGCACTCGCGCTGGGGCAACGTGACGCTGGCCGCCGGCTTGCTGGCGCTGGTGACCGAGCACCCGGACCTGCGCGAAAAGCTGCTCATCGTGCGCAATCACTGGATCAACGGGTACTTCCCGTTCCAGGCGTGGGTCGCGCAGGACGGTGGTTTCCACATGGGCTGGGCCTACAGCGCGGCCTACCTCACCGCCGACATCAACTTTCTCTGGTCGGTCGCGACCAACGAGAGCCTGTTTTATCCGTGGCAGGCGAAGATTCCGCACTTCTGGATCTACGGTCGCCAAGGCGACGGCATGTTCCCCAATACGGGTGACGCCTACAGCCTCCGGGTCGAGCCCGCACTGAACTCGCGCAATTTGCATCTGGTGGCCGCCGGTGTGCTGAAGGACCCGTACGCCGCCTGGTCACTGAAGCCGTCGTGGGACCGCTTCCCCGACATTCTTTACGGTGACAAACGCGTGACGCCGCACGAGCCGGATGATCCGGCGAACCCGCTGCCGCTGTCGCGTCACTTCCGAACGGCCGGCGTGGTGATGGCCCGCGACCGCTGGGATGAGGCTTCGACGGTGCTCCAGTTCCGCAGCGCGTCCTTCTACTCCGAGAATCACCATCATCGGGACGAAAACTCGTTTACCCTGCATTACCGCAGCCGCCTGGCGATTGACTCCGGCGTGTACGATGAAGGCCGGGATGGAGACCAGAAAGGGGGATACGATGGGTATCACTGGAGAAACTACTTCACCCGGACGATCGCGCACAACGCGATCGTCGTGTACGACCCGGAACAGACGTACAACGTGCGCGGCAATCCGATCCCCAACGACGGCGGTCAGCCTTTCCGGGATCGTGAACCGACCAGCTTGGCGGAGCTCCAGCCGGGGGGCTGGGCCAGCCTCGATGGCATCATCCGCTACGAAGACACGCCCGAGTACACCTACGCGACCGGTGACGCCACCAAGGCGTATGATGCCGAGCGGGTGCGTCTCGCGCAGCGTGACGTCGTTTACCTGCGCGGAACGTCGCGGCCGCACCCCGTTGTCGTCGTCTTTGATCGCGTCGAAAGCACGAACCCCACGTTCGTGAAGCGGTTCCTGCTGCACACCGTCAATCAGCCGAAACTCAACGGGCCCCTCGCGGTAACGGAGAATGGCGGGGGGCGCCTCTCCTCGCTCACGTTGTTGCCAGAGAAGGCGAAGTTCGAGAGGGTCGGTGGTCCGGGCAAGGGAGCGTGGGTCGACGGCCAGAACTATCCGCCGATCCGCAACTGGAACAAACCGGTCGACATCAAGTCGGCCGACGATTGGCGCCTGGAGGTCAGCCCGGCTGAGCCCCGCCTGCGGGATCATTTCCTGCATGTGCTCTTCGTGGACGATGCGGGGGCGCGTCCCGTCGATCCGAAGGATGTGGTGCTGACGAAGAATGACACCGCTGCAACGGTCCGGCTTGATGGCTGGGAGCTGACGTTTCCCTGGGCGGCCGGAGAGGCCGCGACGATTCGGCGGATCCAGTGATGAGGACGTTGCTCGCGGCCGGTTGCTTGTTGGCCGGGCCCCTTTGGGTCCGGGCGGACATGCGTCCGGAAAACTTCCAGCCGGCGTATCCGCCCAGCGAGCACATTGCCGGCCTGACCTTCAACGACCGCCTGGCGCGCATCGAGGCGCCGGGCAGCGACATCTTTCCGATCACCTGGGCGGCCGATAACGAGCTCTACACCGCCTGGGGGGATGGGGGAGGCTTTGGCGGCAACAACGTCGCCGGTCGCGTGCTGTTGGGCGTCGCCCGGATCAGCGGGCAGCGCGACGATTACCGCGGGTTCAACATCGCGGGTGGGGTGGACGCGCCGCATCCCTCTCCGTTTGGGGGCAAGAGCGAGGGCATCCTCGCCATCGGAAACACCCTCTACCTCTGGCGCGACGGCGATGCGTCGAGCCTCGAGTACTTCAAGTTCTTCGAACTCTGGCGCTCGGACGACCTCGGCGCGAACTGGCGCCCGACGGGGGTGCGCTTCAGCCGGCTGAGCGGAAACGATTTTCCACCGGGCGACGCCGGGATGTTTGCGCCGGCATTTTGTCAGTTTGGCCGTGGATACACCGGGGCGCGCGACGAGTACGTGTATGTGTACGCTCCCGACATCGTTGATCCGACGCATTGGCGGATCCGATTGCCCGGGCGGATTCATCTCCTGCGAGTGCCCGCGGCGCGGATCGAGGAGAAAACGGCCTACGAGTTCTTTGCGGGCATGGATGCCGACGGTGCGCCGCGCTGGGTCTCCCGCGCGGCTGATCGGCAGCCGGTGTGGCAGGACGCGGTCAACGGCACCCATCGCATCGCGGTCAGCTACAATCCCGGACTGAAGCGTTACCTGTTAACCACGATTGCGACCGACCGCTCGGGTTGGATGAGCGTTTATGACGCCCCGCAGCCGTGGGGTCCGTGGACTCACGTTTTCACGGATCACAACCCGGAGCGCTGGGGTCGGCTCACGATCATTTTCACCTTCGTCAACAAGTGGCTCAGTGCCGACGGGCGGGACTTCGTGCTCGTGCACACGCGGAACGATCATTGGGCCTCGATTGAGGGCCGTTTCCTGCTGCCGGGTGACGCTCCGCCACCGCCGCCCGCTCCACCGCGGCCGGACGATGGGCGGCCACCCGGGCCGTGAAGTCGCGCGGATCATGGCCTCCAGCGGCGCTTCGCTTTTGCGAGTTCTGCCTCGTCCTCGGTCGACCGACCTGCCACAACCGGCCCCGGCAGCGCGCCCGTTCTCCTCGCGGCCGGTGATGGACTTCCTCTTGCGAACGCTCCGACGTGTATCCAAATCATGGCAACCTTTACCCGCCGGCGAAGGAGATTGCCGGAGCGTTCCTCTGCACCCAACCGCACCGCCCACGCGCTCCTGACCTTTCAGCCTTACACATGCCACGCAACGGATCCGTTACGAAGCCCGCGGCCCGGCGGGATAACCACCCAGTGATCAAATCGATTCCGGACTTTGCGAAGTACCTCGGTCTTTCCAGTTGGACGGTCTCGCGCGCGATCAACGGTCACCCGGAAGTCAGCGAAAAGACGCGTCGGCGGATTATGGCGGCAATGGAAGAGGTCGGCTTCCGGCCGAATCCACTCGCCCGCGGATTGGGTGGTCGTCGCACCAGCATGATTGGCGTGTGCTTCATGGGACTGGGTAACCCGATCCTCGACCGCAAGGTGTATTACCTGCAGGAGTTCTTCCGGCGTCACCAGCTGCGCACGTTGCTGGAGATGCGCCTCCGGGATGTGCAGCACGAGGTTCGCGCCATCGAGGATTTTAAGCGTATCCACGTGGATGGGATCGTGCTGATCCATTCCGAGCTCGATGCCGAGACGTCGCGCCAGGTGTTTGAAGGCGTGGCCGCGGTTCACGTCGACCCGCATCACCCGCAGGAAATCGCCACGGTTTCCGTGGACCGCCATCGCGCCATGCGGCAGCTGATGGAGCACCTGCTGCGCCTCGGGCACCGCTCGTTCGCCCTGCTCGGTTTTGGTCGCAACGATCCCTGGCGTTGGCCCGGCTTGGTGGAGACGCTGCAGGCGCATGGTCTTAATCCCGAGAATGCCCTGCACGCCGTCGAGCTGTCGACCGACGTCGAGAGCCCGATTGAGGCCGGTGAACTGATGACGGAGCAGGTCCTGCGTATGTCGCAGCGGCCGACCGCCCTGATCGCGGTCGACGACCGAACCGCGCTCGGCGCAATCCAGGCGCTCAAGAACGCGGGTGTCGAGGTGCCGCGACACATGTCCGTCACCGGCTTCGACAACCTCGATCTCGCGCGCAAGCTGCATCCGACGCTCACCACGATTGAGCAGAATCCCCTGCGCCTGATGGAGCGCGCCGGGGCCATGTTGCTCCAGCAGCTCGAACGCGAGGAGAAGGGCGCGGATGCGGTGGCGTCCGAGTCGATCGAGACCGTCGCACCCGAACTCGTTATCGGCGAGTCGACCGCGCCGGCCTGGCAAGACTGAGACGCGCGGTCGGGACAGTCATCGCCGCGAACGTCGGCACATCACGTGCCGCTGCCGGGGCAACGTTGCGTGTCCCTGCGTAACGCTTCCTGAAGCGGCGCGGCCCTGACGGATGGACCAGCCCGCACGGCGGCGGAGCGATGGCTCCAAAGCGAATTGGAGTCAGCGTCTTTACGCTGCCGGGCGTTTCGATGGACTACCCCAGTCCGCTGCCGTTTTTGTGTTAGGGCAGGGCGCCCCGCCGAAACGCGGGTTCGATCCCTTCGCGGACGGAAGTGTGCCCTTCCGGAAACCCGCGTCATTTCGATCCGCCTGGCACAATGCGCTTGCCCTAGCCTGGGCCGGATGCTGGATTCGATCAATCCAAGGCGCATGTGATTGTGTCTTCTTTCCCCTCTTGGTTCTCCCCGATGTCCTCTGTCTTCCGTCAATCGTGCGCGGGTTCCTCCGCGATGGCTTGGTTTCGCCGCGCGACGGCGTTGTTGGTCGCGAGCGTCGCAGCGATGGTGGCTGGGGCGGCCGCGTTGCCGGTGTTTCCGGGCGCGACGGGTTACGGCACGGACACGCCGGCCGGACGCTGGGGCGAGATCTACGTCGTCACCAACCTGAATGACGACGGCCCGGGCTCGTTGCGTCACGGTTTGGAGGCGGTACAGGGACCGCGCGTCATCGTTTTCGAGGTGTCCGGTGTGATCCGCCTGAAGTCGAACCTGATCCTGCGCGACGCGTCTCACGGCGACTTCGGTCATGTGACCATCGCCGGCCAGACCGCCCCCGCGCCGGGTATCACCCTGGCCGGTGCCGGTCTCAACGTCATGGCGAGCCATGTGCTCGTGCAGCACCTCGCCATCCGTCCGGGTGACCGGCTCAAGCCGGTTGACAATCGTGATGCGGTCATGGTGGGCGCCAAGGATGGGCAGCGGACGCACCACGTCGTTTTCGATCACGTGTCCGCCAGCTGGGCGGTCGACGAGACGCTCTCCACCTGGAGCGACACCGGCGAGGTGAGCGACGTGACGTTGATCAACTCGATCATCAGCAAGCCCATCTTGAACGGCGGGCACAGCAAGGGCTCACATCCGTACGGCGTGCTCGGCGGCCGCAATACCTCCCGGTTCTCGATCGTGCGAAACATCATGGCGTTCAACATGGGACGCACGCCGCTGATCCGGGATCGCACCCCGGGGGCGCTGGTCGTGAACAACTATATCTATCATCCGGGGATCTGGACCAATGGCGCCATCTACATCGGCAACCTGCCGCTGTCCCCCCACGCCGCGTCAATCGTGGGTAACGTCATCATCCGCCGCCCGCTGCCCACGGAAGTGGAACGGACCACGCCGGAGGGCGTGCGCGAAAAGGTGGTGTATCGCCTCGAGGACTACCGCAACCCCGGCATCTACGTGCACGACGAAGCCGAGGCAGGCGTGGGCTTGTGGTTGCGCGACAATCGCCTCCTCGATCCGCGCACCCAGGAATGGCATCCGAAGAACGGGGACCCGTACGATCCGGAGATTTTCAGGGATGCGCGCACACCGGTCCGCCGGCTTGAGCAGGATCCGTATGCCGACGCGGGTGTCACGGCCTGGCCGGCTGAAGTCGTGGAGGACCGCCTGCTCGCTGGCGCCGGCAAGTGGCCGGCGCAGCGCGACGCCATTGATGCGAAGCTGATCGACGAGATTCGCTCCCGCACGGGCAAGTACCTCGAGGATCTGGCCGAAGAAGGCGAAGACCCATGGGCGTCCGTCGATTCGACGCAGCGTCGCGCCCTCAGCCTGCCCAAGAATCCGCAGGGGGATGACGATGGCGACGGCTACACCAACCTGGAGGAGTGGCTGCACGAGCTCGCCGCTGTCGTCGAAGGCCGCGCGTCGTAATCCACCGCTTTCGTTTTTCGCACCCGTTAACCTAGACCTTTGGATTGCCCATGGTTTCCGCCGTTTCTTCACCCACCGTTCGTCGCCAGTCCCTGGTCCGCCGCCTGGGCCTTTCGTTCGGGCTGGCACTCACGTCTGTGACGGCTGCCCAGGCGGGCAGTGTAGCCTATCCCAACATTCCGGCGGAATACCTCGTGCAGCCGGATTCGATTCCGGACTTCTGGCTCACGGAGGCGGATGCCATCGAGCGCTTCCTCGCCAGCACGGTCAAGAAGGGGCAGGTGGAGATCGTCGGCCGCACCGCGGGAGGCCGGGCGATCCGTGCAGTGACCTACGGAACGCCGCGGGAGGGACGGGGGACCACGACCTTTTCGGGATCACTTGGCTTCCGTGACGTGCGCGCCTACCTCGGTCCGGATCACGGCAAAAAAGTGTTCCTCGGACTGGGCGGCGTGCATGGCGGCGAGTTCGAAGGCATGGCGGGCGTGGTGAACCTCATCGCGGTTCTCGAAACCGGACGCGACCTGCGCGGTCGTGAGTGGCCGGGCCTGACCGAGGTTCTGGGCCGGCTTGATCGCATCATTCTGATCCCTCTCGTGAACGTCGATGGTCGCGTGCGCGTGCCCCTGCGCATGGAGAGCTTCCGCGGCACCGACAAACGTGGTCACCAGTTGTTCAATACAGGCTTTTGGGCCAACGGCGAGTCGATCGGCTGGCCGACGGTGAAGGAGTTCATCCCGCTCGATTTCTCCAGGACGATGTTCCCCGGCGGTTATCCCAATGACGCCGGCGTCAATTTGCAGCACGACGACTTCATGGGGCGGCCGCAGCCGGAGACGCGCGCCTTGTTCGACCTGGCCGAGCGCGAGCGCCCGGACCTGATCGTCAACATGCACACGGGCGCGCCGCCGAAGAACTATTACATGCGGGCGCATCGTCCGTTCATGGAGGCCAAGTTGAACCCGGTTTACGACGATCTCTACCGCGCGATCCACACGGCGCTGACGCACGCGGGTCTGCAGGGCTCACGCGACGTGGCGATGGAGGCCGATCCCTCGCGGGTGCGGCCGGGCCAGTTCAATCTCGACTCGGCGCTGAACCTGCACTGCGGCGCGTTGCCGATCCTGATTGAGTCACCTTCACACAGCTTTGCCGGCCACAGCCGGGAAGGGGAGCCGGTGCCGCACTCGGCCGACCAGTTGGTCGACGCGCAGCTCGTCGCGTTTGAAGCGGCGATGACCTTCCTGGCCGATCGTGGTGGTCGCTCCCGCTGGGCCCAGGAATGAATTCAACATCGTCCGTCATGTCCACTTCGTCCGTCACCGCACCGGTTTTTGAACTGCCGCTCCAAGGCGATTTTCGCAGTACCCCGGAAAATGGGGCCGAGGTTTCCGGACCGCATCGTTTCGTCGAAGTGGGCGGCCGCGTCGGTTACCAGCCGACGAGTCTGGGCACGCGATTGCGTCTGCACAGCCAGGTGCATCAGGGGGACCGCGGCACGATCGTGCTGCAGGTGTGCCCGCTGGAATCGCTGGGCTCGGCCGCGCCGATGTCGCACATCCTGAACAAGGATCCAAACGCGCCGGAGTATGGGCTGATTGGCGACCACTTCCCGGTTGGCGACATCCCGTCGTCGGTCTTCTGCTGGTACTGGCGCGCGGTGATGCACCCGCAGATGATCGCGAAGTTCAAGCGCGGCATTGCCGCCGGCGGCGCCGCGGACTTCAGCGCGACTCCGTATGTGCCGGTCGAGCACCTGCCGTTGCACGAACGCACCTGGTACCACCTGGCACTGACGTGGGACAAACCCGCCAGCCGGCTGCTCGTTTACGTCAACGGCGTCCTCTGCGCCACCACGCTGTATCCGTTCGAGTGCGACGAACCCAACCCGGAGCTTTACCTGGGCAACACCGCGATGGTGTTTGGCGGCGTCAGCTTCTACGACCAGGCATTGGACGGTTCGGCAGTCGCGGAGTTGGCCCAGGCCGCTGGTTTTGGCGGCAACGCGGTCGACGAGGAGTTGCGGGAGTTGTTTCTCCCTCAGGAACGTCCGGAGCTGGAATGGCCGCCCGCGGCTGCGCCCGGCTGGAAGCTGCGCTACCAGAATGATTTCACACAACCGGGCGCGCTCGACGGTTGGGAACAGCAGGGCTGTCTCGAAGCGCCCTATCAGCTGAAGGCGCGGGAGATCACGCCTGAGGGGCTGTTGATCCAGACGCCTGACGAGGTGCATGTGGAAACGCGCATGTACCTGTGGAGCCCGATGAGCTTTGAGGGCGACCTGGCGGTGGAGTACGACTTCAGGCCCGAGCAGGACACCGGTCTCGCGCTGCTTGTCGTGCAGGCGAGTGGGATGCAGCGGGAGGACTTCATCCTCGATCATCCCAAACGCACCACGGGCGCGATGGGCACGATCATCTCCGATCGCGTGCGCAACTACCATTGGGAGTACTTCCGCAAGTCGGTCGATTGCCGCGGCGATCTCGGCACGCACGTGCTGATCAAGAATCCGTGGCGGCAGCCGCTGCAGATGACCACGACTCCGCCGCTGGCCCTGCACACGTGGCACCGGCTGCAGTTTGTTCAGGAGGGCGCCCGGCTGCGCGCAGCGATCGACGGCCGTACGGTGCTCGACGTCACCGACCACGCCTTCTCGAACAACGGGCCGGTGTTGAACTGTGGTCGGATCGGACTGCGCCTGATGTACGCGACGCGGATTCGCTTCCGCGGCCTGCGAGTCTGGAACCGCAACCCGGTTGTTGTGCGAGCGGAACAGACCCGCGGCTAAGCCTCGCTGAATCTTCGGCCCGGCGCTACCGTTACAGTGATGAACTGGATACGCACTCCTCGTGTCGTTGTTGCACTCCTGCCGTTTTTTGCGGCCGGCGCTCTGCCCGCGGCAGGGTTGGAGGTTCCGTTGCCTTCGATCGCGAGCGCCCGCGTTGCGACGGTGCAGGTGCGGGTCACGCCGGATCGCGAGAGCTGGACCTACCGGTTGGGTGAGCCGGCGCGCTTCCGGGTGGTCGTCACGGCCGACCAGCAGCCGATCGCGAACGCCCGGGTGCTCTACAGTGTCGGGCCCGAAATGATGCCGGCCGAAAAGAAGGAGGCGGTGGTGCCACTCGAGGGGCTGTGGATCGAAGGCGGTACCCTCTCCACGCCGGGTTTCATCCGTTGCAGCGCCACCATCGAGATCGATGGGCGGACGTATCGCGGGCTGGCGACAGCGGGGTTTGCGCCGGAACAGATCCAGCCCACGCAGGAGCAGCCGGCCGATTTTGACGCGTTTTGGAAGGAAGGGATCGAGGCGTTGGCGAAGATCCCGCTCGATCCGCAGCTCACGCTGATTCCGGAGGCGAGCACGGGCACGATCAACGTGTATCACGTCAACTTCCGGACGTGGAGCCACAACGGCCGCGCGCGGGTTTACGGCATTCTTTGCGAGCCGAAGGCGCCTGGAAAGTATCCCGCCATTCTGCGGGTGCCCGGAGCGGGTGTGCGTCCGTACACCGGCCAGCGCGCGCTGGCGGAGGCGGGCGCGATCACGCTCGAGATCGGCATTCACGGCATTCCGGTGACGTATCCGCAGGACATCTACGATCAGCTGCGGGCGACCGGGCTCGACGGATACTCCGTGCACCAGCTCGATGATCGTGACCGCTATTACTACCACCGGGTTTACCTCGGCTGCCTTCGTGCCAACGACTTCCTGGCCTCCCGCCCGATGTGGGATGGACGAAACCTCGTCGTGAATGGCGCCAGCCAAGGCGGGCAACTTGCCATGGTCACGGGTGCGCTCGATTCACGGGTCACGGCTGTTTCCTCCGTGGTGCCGGCCTACTGCGACGTCACGGGTTATCTCCACGGCCGCGCTGGCGGATGGCCGCACATGATGCGGGGAGAGCAGAGCGTGCATCGCACTCCCGCGAAGATCGCGACCACGGCCTACTACGATACGGTCAACTTTGCCCGTCGGGTGCGAGTGCCCGTGCAGGTGGTGGTGGGATACAACGACGAGACTTGCCCGCCGCCGACCAACTTCGCGGCGTACAACGTGATCAACGCGCCAAAGGCGCTGGTGCTGGCCCTCGAGATGGGGCACTCGGTGATTCCGGAGGCGAACGACGCCATCAATTCTTGGATACTGCAGCAGGCTGGGGTGAAAACGAAATGAGGTTCGGCTCGGAAGGCGTCGCAACCGCGGTCACGTCGCCGCGCGGAAGGCCACCGCAGCGTGGCCCGCGGATTGGCGTTTCGCTGCGCCGAGGGTTTCGAACCTTGGGCGTGGTGCTCGCGACCTTAACGATGGCCGCGGGCGCGGCCGCGCAGGTGGCGGTGCAGCCGCCCGCGGGGCATCCGCGCCTGTTGCTGCGGCCGGACGACGTCGCGCAGGTTCGCGCGACTCTTGAGGATCCGGCGGTCGCGATCTACTGGGCCGAGATTCGCCGGCGTGCGGCGGTGCCGGAGGGTTACGAGCCTGAGTCGCGTTACGATCAGGCGCTGGTCGAAGCCGCGGAGGCCAACGCGTTCCTTTCCCTTGTCCACGGTGACCAGGACGCCGCGCGGCGCGCCGTTGAGTTGGTCTTCCGTTACCTTGACGACGAGCGGCCGTTCTCCGGTCGCAGCGTCAACACGCGTGTGGTGGGGTACGCCCTCTTTGTCCTGGCCGAGGTGTATGACTGGTGCCACGACGCGCTGACGCCGGAGGAAAAGGCGCGGTTTATCGCGGCCGTGCCGAAGCATGGGGCGCGGATGGAGATCAAGTTTCCCCCGGACCGCCTGAGCACTGTCATCGGCCACGCCGGGGAGGCGCAGCTGTTTCGCGACCTGCTGGGCGTGGGCATCGCCATGGCGGACGAGGCGCCGGCTTACTATGAGCAAACCGCCGGCTTGCTCCTGCGGGAGTTTGCCCAGACGCGCCGGTTCTCGCACGCCGGACATTTCCACAATCAGGGAAATGGATACGGACCTTACCGCTTCTTCTGGGAGGTCTGGGCTTCGCTGCTCTTCACCCAGATGGACCGGCCATCGCCTTTCGAGCTCTCGCAGATGAAGCGCGTGCCAGAGTGGCTGCTCCACCTACGCCGGCCCGACGGCGCGCAGGTGATCGACGGCGACGATTACCAGGCTTGGGCGCACTCCAGCGGGGTGTACTGGGCCGCGCCGCGCCCGCCGTTCTGGGATGTGGTGACGGGTTACTTTAAGGAGCCGCACTACGCGCTCGAACGGCAGCGGGTCAACGACACGGTGCATCCGCCGAGTGTGCGGCTGGAGGATCCGATCCTGACACTCCTGTTGCGACCGGATCGCGTGCCGGTTGCGGAGGGGGACACCCTGCCGCTGACGCGCTATTTCTCGGAGCCATTTGGCGCCATGCTGGCGCGCACCGGCTGGTCCGTGGGTCCGGATTCCCGCGATGCGCTCGCGTACCTGAAGATTGGCACCCATCAATTCGGCAATCACCAGCACGCGGATACAGGGCAGTTTCAGCTCTACTACCGCGGCGCGTTGGCGATCGATTCGGGGCAGTACGACAAGTACCGAACGCCCCACTTCCTGCACTACTTCCAACGGTCGATCGCGCACAACACGCTGTTGATCGAGTCGGCGGGGGAAACGTCGCGGTTCATGAACGACGCGATCGGGAATGATGGTGGCCAGCGCTACCTGCTGGCCGGACGCGATGCGCTCCGCAATGAGGAGTTCTGGAAGGACGATCGCCGGGTGGCGCACGTGGTCAGCCACTACGCCGGGCCGAATCCCGATTCCCCCGTGGTGAGTCTGATCAAGGGCGATCTCACGTCGGCCTACGACAAGGAGAAGGCGGCCGCGGTGACCCGCACGTTTGCTTTCTTCCCGCTGGGGGAGTCGACCTCGCCGGCACGTGGCGACGCCGTGGCGGCGCTGATCGTGCTCGATCGAGTGGAGTCGGTGCGCGCTGACCAACGGAAGGTTTTTCTCCTGCATTCAATCGAAGAGCCGGTCGTGCACGACGCCATCACGACCGTGCAGCGCACCAGCCCGCAGACGGCGCTCCTTTCGCTCCCGCCGACCGAGATTCGCCAGACCGGCGCAGGTGAAGCGGAACTGGTGTTTGATCTGAGTGGCTGGCAAGGCGAGACCTTGATCCGGGCCGATCTGCTGGCGCATCCACGATTTGGATCGGCGGCAAGTGCGAAGGTCCGCGCCTCAGTGCAGAACGCCGAGCCGCGCGAGTCAGTGCCGTTGCACAAGTGGGGTGGTGCCGTCACTTGGGAGGATGTCACTCCGTGGCTGAAAACCGCCCGGCAGATCTCGGCGGGTACCTTGGTTGTCCGGCTGCAGTGGGATCCGGCGCGGCCGGTGGACCTCGTGGATGCGATCCGGGGGCCGTACCTGCGGGCATGGGTGAAGCGCGAGCCGTTTGGAGGCAAACTTGTCCAAACGACGCTGCTTCCAACGGCTGAGGATCGGGTGGTCGAAAAGATCGGCGGCCCGGGGCGCGAGTTTTGGTCGGCGGGCAAGAACTGGCCGGTCCAAATTCAGGGCCGCGTGCCGCACCCGGCGGAAGAGCTCGGTGCCTGGCGCGTGGAAGTGAGCGCCAAAGATCCCGACGAGCTCACGCACTTTCTCCACGTTGAACAAGTCCTCGATCTGGACGGAGCACCAGCGGCTGTCCGCCGGATCGAAGGGGAGGGTGTGCTCGGCATTGTGGTGGCGGACCGGATACTGCTGGCGAGCCCGAATGACGCCTGGCTGCCGGATGGCGCGCGGTTCACGGTGGAGGAGACGGACGTTGGCGACGACGGGTACGCCCAAGTCGTCCTGACGGACCTGCCCCCGGGCGATCACGCGTTGTGGCGGGACAACAAGCTCGCAGCCCTCGTTGCGATCGAATCGCCTGCGCACACCTGGGTCACGCCCTTGGCAGCGGGGACCTACGAGCTGCGCTCCCGACCGAATTCGAGTCGCCGCTGAGTCATGCCCGCCGTTCTTTGCTCAAGCCTCGTCGCGCTCAGCCGGCGAATCGTGACCGTAGCACTCGTCTGTTTTGCCGCAGGACACGTCATCGCCCAACCGGGGGAGGGCATTCCGGGACGACCGGAAGCGCAGGCGAGGCTGGAGCGAGAGCTGGCCGGATGGCGGGCGGCGTTACCCGCGGAGCGACCGCGCACCTTTTTCACCGCGGAGGAGTGGCGCTCGCTGCCCCGCGCCCGGAGTGTCATGTTCTCGGTGCTGCGCGGAGGAGAGCGGTAAGCAGCGGCTCGTCTGAGGTTTTGGCTCCTTGTCATCCAGCGACCTGACGCATGCGGAGAAACGGATTCCCTTTGAACAACCAGTCCATGCCCCCTGCCTCCCGACTTCGACAAAGGACCCACTGGCTTCGGCGGCGCAGTGCCTACGCGCTGCTCGCTTGGATCGCCGGTGGATCGAGTCAGCTGGTCTGGGCGCAGCCCGCCAACAGTGACTTGATCGTGCACAAGGCCTCCGCGAGCGCGCTGGCCTGGCCGGAGGAGTTTCCGCCGTTGGCCCGCACATGGCAGCCGCGCCACAAAATGGTCAACCAGCAGAATCCGCCAGACTTCGCCTGGCCGGCGATCGATGGCGCCACCGGGTATGACCTGCGGGTGACGCGTGATGCCGAAGGTGCGCAGATCAGCCGCCGTGCGGACGGGCTGAAATCCAACTTCCATAACTTTGAGGCCACCTTCGAACCCGGTGTGTACTTCTGGCAGGTGCGTTTCCGCACGGCTGAGGGAGAGAGCGCGTGGAGCGATGCTCGCCGTTTTCGCATCCGACCCGACGCTTGGGCGTTTCCGGTGCCACCGATCGCGGAACTGATCGATCGGATCCCGCGAGACCATCCGCGCGTCTGGACCACCC
The DNA here is from genome assembly GCA_023386835.1 of Verrucomicrobiota bacterium. GTDB lineage: Bacteria > Verrucomicrobiota > Verrucomicrobiia > Opitutales > Opitutaceae > Actomonas. The sequence continues at coordinate 6,899 of JAEWIY010000050.1, read as the reverse complement.
GTCAGACCGTGGAGGCGTTTCGAGCCCGCGCGCAGGAGGAGAAGCGCGAGTGGTTTGAGGCGTTGCTCACGCGTGTCCTGGCTGAACTGGATACGCCGTTCCAGAGCGAGCCGGTGAATCCGTGGCCACGTGAGGATTCGAAGACACCGGACTATCGGGCAGCCCAGGAGGAGGTGCGCTGGGCCGGCTGGGATGGGCCGCAGGGAGCGACGACCCGGCTGCTGCGCACGGCGTTCTGCTACCTCGTGACGCAGGATGAACGCCTGGGCCGGAGCGCCATCGAACAGATCCTGAACCTGGCAACCTGGGATCCCAATGGATCGACCAGTTATCGGGGGCATGACCAGGTGCATCGGGCGATCGCCCAGTATTCAGCGATGGCCTACGATTGGTGCGAGCCGCTGATGACGGATCAGGAGCGGGAGATCGTTCTCAATCTTGTCCGGACACGAACGCAAACGATGGTCGACCACTTGCTCCGCCGTCGGCCGATCAGCGAGATGCCGTTCGATTCGCATGGGTGGTCGGCTTTCGGTTTTGTCGGCACGATTGCGATCGCGACGTTGCACGATTTACCCGAGGCGCGGGGCTGGCTCGAACAGCTCCTGCCTGCGTACCTCAACGTGATGCCGCCATGGGCAGGTGAGGAGGGTGGTTGGGCGCAGGGAGTGAGCTACTGGCAGTACAGCCAACGGTACAACCGGGCGATCCCGGATATCCTGCTGCCGGCGACGGGCTTCAACTTCTACGAAAAGGCGTTCTTTCGGAACCACGCCTATTTTCCGGTCTACGCCTTTCCGCACGGCTCGCCCCGGTCGCACCTCGGCGACGGCAACGGCAATGTGCCGCGGATACACAACGCCAACCATCTCGAGCGGGCGGCACAGCTCTATCAGGACCCGGTGCTGCAGTGGGCCTTTCAGGCGCTTGGTGAGCCCGAGTTCGATCAGCACGAGGACTATCTGGGCGGACAACTCGAACGCTACTTTTCAGGCGATCGCCAGCTCGCAGCGACACCCCCGCCGGAGGGTTTGCCAAAGGCCTGGTGGTTTCAGGATACCGGCTGGGTGACGATGCACTCGGACCTGGCGGATCCGGAGCGCGTGTCCCTCTACTTCAAGTCCAGCCCCTACGGCAGCTACAACCACAGCCACGCCGACCAGAACGGGTTCGTGCTTTACGCGTTTGGCGAGGCACTGGCGATCGATGCGGGTTACTACGATGGCTACGGCTCGCCGCACGACGCCGGATTTACCCGCCAGACGCTCGCGCACAACGCGATCACGCGCGACGGGGGCTTTGGCCAACCGATCTTCGACATCACTGCGCGCGGGCGTATCGACGGATTTGCGACGCACGCCGCTTTCGATGCGACGACGGGCGACGCCACGGCGGCGTACCAGGGCGAGGTCGGCCGGGCACTGCGTCACGTCATCTATCTGCGGCCCGACGCGTTTGTCGTCATCGACGATCTTGTCGCGAAGGAGGGCCAACGTTCGTCGTTCGAATGGTGGTTGCAGGCCCTGCGGACGCTGGAGGTGGATGACGACCAGCAGGGGGCGACAATTCACCAGGGTAACGCGCAACTTCGAGTCCGGTTCCACGCCCCGGATTCGTTGCGCGCGCAGGTGCAGACGGAGTTCATCGGCCCGCCAAACGTGTACGCAGCCGGTGAGACGCCGACGCCGCTGATTCCGCAGCCGCAGCGCCTGTCCGACCAGGAAACAGCCAACCAGGTTCGCGCGTGTTTCTCCGCGCCCGCCGGCGAGGCGACTCGTTTCGTCGCCACGCTGCAACCAACACGAGCGGGCGTGGAGGCCAAGCGGATACGCTCCCGGCGCCTCGACCAGGTGCTCGAGCTCTCCTTCGCCGATGGCGCCACGGTTTGGGTCGCATTGACCGACGACGTGGTGAGCTTGCCGGACGGCCTCCATTTTCGTGGGGCCGCGCTCGCCCGCGTGGGTGAGGCCTTCCTCCTCGTGCACGGCGATCGGCTCAGTGATCAGGGCCGGGTGCTGCTCGAGGCTTCGCACCGCGTGACAGCCACGCTCGACCAGACCGGCGCCGGTTTCTCGTGTACCGACGACGTGGAGATCACCGTGCGTGCGCCGGGTGTATCCGCCGTGCGCTACCTCGGCGACCTTCGCCACCGCTCAGAGGGCCGCCAGATCCTTCCTGCAACGAATGACGCCGCCTGGCCCATCGTTTCGGCGACGTCCGAGACGCTCCGCTTTAACCTCGAACCCGGCTGGTATCCCTTCACGTGGACCCCGGCCGCTGACGTCCGGTGACGGCAACTTGTCACGTAATAAGTGACAAGTGGTTCGGTCGCGCGAGCCGCGGCCGATATAAGATGCGCGATGATAACGAGTACCGTTTGAACCCAATTATCATGACAAAGCTCACCCGTGTCCCGTTGTTCTGCGGGCGTTTGCTCTCTGCCTGCTTTCTCCTGTGCTTGGCACTGCCCGCGCTGGCCGGCGAGGAGGTCAAGATCGACGGTCACCGTTGGGACGCGCGGCCGCTGGCGCAGGACGATTTTTCCAACGACGACTGGAAGAGCCGCTGGTCGCTCGAAGGTAATGCCACCGTCACGACACGCTCCGGTGCACTCGAAGTGGTGACAGCGGCCTCCAAGGAGGTCGAACAAGCGACGACTTTGTGGTGGAACGAGGCGCTGCCGCAGAACGTGATGGTTGAATTCCAGGCGGAGGTGCTGCCGCCGGTCGAGGACAACGCAGCCAATGTGAACCTGTTCCTGCATGCTCGGGAAAGTGACGGGCGTCCGTACCAGGCCGGGCGGTCGGGCCGTTATGGAGACTACCACAAGCTGCCTAACTATATCGCGACTCTCACCGGTGGGTTCCAGGAAGGGTGGGCGCGCCTGCGGCGCAATCCTGGCTTCAACTTGGTCAGCGAGGACAAGGGGCTGCGGTCGGAAGTGGGCGGCCAGTACCGCATCCGGCTGCTCGCCGCGAACGGCCGGTTGTTGTACTGGGTCAACGACCGCCTCGTCCACGACGTGACCGATCCCGAGCCGCTCCCGGGTGGCCACTTTGCGCTGCGGACGTGGCGGTCGCGGATCGCTTTCTCCAAGGTCCGTTTCTACTCGCTGCACCGGATCCCGAACGCGTCCGAGCCTGTCCGCGTCAAGGATCGCCTGGCTGAGGTCGGTCTCGAGTATATCGATACGAGCTTCGAAAACGCGTCGCCGCTCTGGTACGAGGCGGATGACGACGGCACCGTGGTGATCCACCTGCTGTACGATCAGGAGCGGGAGTCGCCCAACCGCGCAGCCGGACATTTTCATTTCCAACTGCAGGGGCGCCCGGGAGCGACGTTGAATCTGGAGTTCCGGGACATCTTCAACGTCTGGAATGGTGTCCGCAGTTCGAATACGTCGCGCATCCTGCTCGCGGTGGTTTCCGAGGATGGTCGTAACTGGACGCCTGTGCCGCTCGAGCCGCTGCCGGGGGATCGCGTGCGGCTGACTGTGACGATGCCCGGTCCGCGGCTCTATGTCGCCCGGGCCGAGCCGTATCGGCTGTCGGACCTCGAACGGTGGCTGGACTCGATCCGCCAGAACCCGCTCGTGCAGATCACCCCGATCGGGAACACGGTGCAAGGCCGGGAGCTGGAGATCGTCCGGGTGGGCAAGCCGACGGCACCGCATCACGTTTTCATCCGCGCGCGGGCGCATCCCTGGGAGCCGGTCGGCAACTGGGTCGTGCAAGGGCTGGTCAGCCGTTTGCTGTCCGGCGATGCGGACGCCCAGCGGTTCCTCGAGCGCTACTACGTCTCCATCCTGCCGATGGCCAACAAGGACGGCGTGGTGGACGGCCTGACGCGATTCAACCGCCGCGGCCGGGATCTCAACCGCAACCTGAACCGCCCGGCAGACCCGGAAAACGAGCCGGAGAACCTGGCGCTGGAACGCTGGATCGAGGCCCAGATCAAGGAGGGCAAGACTCCGGACCTGGCGCTGGAGCTGCACAACGACGCGGGTGGACGGTTGCACCTGGCCCGGGTGCCGGTGCCCGGGTTGCCGCGTTACCTGCGGCGGATGGTTCGATTCGAGAGCCTGTTGCGCGAGCACACCTGGTTCACCGAAGGCACGACGCCCCCGAGCTTCAGCAACACCGGCGCCCTCGGCAGCGGATGGCTGGAGCGCTACGGGATCGAAGGCGTGACCCATGAGTTCAACGCGAATTGGATCGCAGGGTTGAAGGCGTATCCAACTGGCAAGCACTGGGAGACCTATGGCGCCGGCCTCGCGGCCGTGCTCGAGGAATACTTTGGCGACGGCTGGACCGAGGCGTCGCTGCAGCCGTGGCTGAAGTCGAGCTTCGAGACGGGGGTGCGGATCGCGTATGACGAGCCGACGCGACAGCTCGACCGGCTGGTGGGCACCGATGCGGTTACCGGCTTCGACTGGGAACGCGACGTGCCGGCGCCGCGAGCCAACTTCTTCAACCTCGTGCGCAATCAGAAGCCGGCGGACTACGTGCGCACGGAGCTGGTGGAGGTGACCGGCCGCGAAGGAACGCCGACGCGGGCGCTGCGCATGGAGGTGACGGCAAAGGACCCCGCCTTGACCTCACCTGGCCAGCTCAACCGCAACGAGTTTTCCCTGTTCAAACCCGATTACGCGCAGGCGTACGCACGCTACTGGATGAAGTTGCAGGACAACTACCTGGAGGTGGCGCCGCGAGACCATGCGAAATCCTGGCGGATGTTCTTTGAGGTGAAGGAGCCGAACTCCGGCGTGAAGCGCCAGTATGCGCCGGACAACCGGCACACCGGCACCAACAATTACCGCATGTCCTGCTACATCCGTCGCAAGCCGGACGGGCAGCTCTACTGGCACGTTCGCGGCGAGGCGCCGCAGCCGATCCGCACGGTGGACTGGGACATCTTCAACGACGAGGTGCCGGTGCCCGTCGGTCGCTGGTTTCAGGTCGAGGTTTTCTTCAACCACGCCGAGGACGGAGCGTTCTGGTTGGCCGTGGACGGACAGCAGGTCGCGTATCGCCGCGGCCGGACAGAGCATCCGGACAATCCGCTGCCGATCAGCTTCTGGTCACCGTTCAAGCTCTATCACGGCCTGGAGTGGTTTGCCACCGGCCCCACGTATCAGCTGATCGACGACGTCGAGTTCTGGCCCGACTTCCCGCCGGATGCGACGCCCCGGGACGAGAGCCGCGCAAATCAGTCGACCTTCCAGCCGCCGATCGCGGATTCGCCCGCGGCCTCGTCGCCCTCATCGGCGATCCGTTGAACCGGCGACACTGCAAAAACCCCGGCCCGGCGCTTGTCGCCGGGCATCGGTTGCGATTGAATGGAGGCTCCCCCGAATCGATTCGCGTTCCCCATGAATAAAACCGACGTCTCCCGCCGCGATTTCCTCCGCCGTACGTCCCTGGCTTCGGCGGCCACCATCGCGTTCCCCAGCATCCTTCGTTCGCAGTCCGCCGGTGCCGGTGGCTCGCCGAACAACCGGCTAAACGTGGCGTGCATCGGCGTGGGCGGACAGGGCCAGTCCGCCGTCAATGCCATGCAGAACGAGAATCTCGTGGCCTTGTGTGACGTGGACGACGCGCGCGCGGCCGACACGTACGCGAAACACCCGAATGTGCCGCGGTATCGCGATTACCGCGAGCTGCTGGACAAGTTGGGCAACCAGATCGATGCGGTGACGATTTCGACACCGGATCACATGCACTATCCGATCGCGGTGGCGGCGCTGCAGCTCGGCAAACACGTGTTCGTCGAGAAGCCGATGACGCACACGATCTGGGAGGCGCGACAGCTGGCGAAGCTCGCCCGCGAAAAGAAGGTGGCGACGCAGATGGGCAACCAAGGGCACGCGCTGGAAGGCACGCGCCTGTTGAAGGAGTGGTTTGACGCCGGAATCCTCGGCGAAGTGCGCGAAGTGCACAGCTGGACCGACCGGCCGATCTGGCCGCAGGGGATCGATGCGCCGGATCACTCGAAAATGATCCCGGTCGCACCTTCGACGCTGGACTGGAACTTGTGGCTCGGAGTGGCGCCGGAGCGGCCGTATGATCCGAGCTACGTGCCGTTCAACTGGCGCGGATATTGGGACTTCGGCACCGGCGCGCTCGGAGACATGGGCTGCCATATCATGGACGGAGCGTTTTACGCGCTGCAGCTCGACGCGCCCGAGTGGGTTGAGGCGGTCAGCGCACGCGCGACGGCCGTGAGCGGCCCGAAGGCATCGGTCGTCACGTACCACTTTCCGGCGCGCGGTCAGCTGCCACCGGTGCGTTACACCTGGTACGACGGCGGACTGAAGCCGCTGCCGCCGGCCGGTTTTGAACTGGAACGGGCCATTCCGGACAACGGTTCCTTCATCATCGGCAGCAAGGCGACCGTGCTCGCGGACACCTACTACCGCAGCGTGCGCATCATCCCGGAGGCGAAGCGCATCGAAATGGCGCCCTCGTTGCCGAAGCCGACGTTGCCGCGCGTGCAGGGCAACCACTTCGACGAGTGGCTGCGCGCCTGCAAGGGCGGGCCGGCGGCCGGTGCGAATTTCGACTATGCGTCGCGCCTCACCGAGATGGTATTGTTGAGCAACCTCGCGGTGCGGGCGGGTCGCCGGATCGAGTGGGACGGGAAGAATCAGAAGGTCACCAACCTGCCGATGGCCAATCAGTGGGTGACGAAGGAATACCGGAAAGGGTTTGGCGTTTAGACGCCAAACCTTTCGTTGAAGTGGGGAGTTGAAGTTGAAGAAGGCCGCTGCTTGGCGAATGCGCGCGGGCGGCGGCACTTCAACTTCACGCTGACGGCACAAACGTGGCTTCGCGTCGGGCCACAGGAACTCCCTTCGTGGTCGCGCGAACCTGAGGCACGACGTCGACGCGGCCCACGTG
>JAEWIY010000114.1 GCA_023386835.1 Verrucomicrobiota bacterium | reverse complement strand
GATTATGTATTTTCCGGCGATAAGCAGGGTCTCTATGTCGAGACGGATGCGACTGGGCCGGTGTCGGCCTATGGTCGCTCGAAACTGGCCGGCGAGGAGGGCATTGCCGCTGCCAATCCCAACCATGTCATCTTGCGTACTGCCTGGGTCTATTCGCCCTTCGGCACCAACTTCCTAAAGACCATGCTGCGGCTGGCCGAAACCCGCGATGCTTTTAATGTGGTGGCCGATCAGCGCGGCACGCCGACCAGCGCGCTTGATATCGCTGACGCCGTGATTGCCATAACAACGCGCCTCTGTTCCGATCCAGACCCGAAGCTACGTGGCATCTTCCACATGACCGGAAGCGGCGAGGGGACCTGGGCGGATTTTGCCGAAGCGATCTTCGCAGATCTGCAGGCCAAGAGTGGCAGGGAAGTATCCGTTGGTCGCATTGCGACGAAGGATTATCCGACACCGGCGAAACGTCCCGCCAACTCTCGGCTTTCGAACGACAAACTGAAACAGGTCTATGGAATCGTGTTGCCCGACTGGAGGCAATCCACAAGGGTCGTTTTAAACCGTCTGCTCTAGGGATCGGCGCTTTCGAGCTCCTCCTACCCATGGAAGGAAAAAGCATGAAGGGTTTCATTCTAGCCGGTGGCTCCGGCACACGCCTTTATCCGATCACCAAAGCCGTATCCAAGCAGCTCATGCCGGTCTACGACAAGCCGATGATCTACTATCCGCTGTCGGTGCTGATGCTCTCCGGCATTCGCGAGATCCTGATTATCTCGACGCCGCAGGATCTGCCGCTCTTCCAGCGTCTGCTGGGCGACGGCTCCCAGTTTGGCCTCTCCCTCGCCTACGCCGAACAGCCGCGGCCCGAAGGGCTCGCGCAGGCGTTTCACATCGGCGCGGATTTCGTCGGAGATGCGCCCTCCGCACTCGTCTTGGGCGACAACCTTTTCTACGGCCACGATTTTGTTCGCTCGCTCCAGGCCGCCGCCTCGCGGCCCCAGGGCGCGACCATTTTTGGCTACCACGTCTCGGATCCGAAGGCGTACGGTGTCGTTGAGTTCGCCCAGGATGGGCGCGTGCTCTCGATCGAGGAAAAGCCCACCCAGCCCAAGTCGAACTACGCCGTTCCCGGCCTGTATTACTACGATCGCGACGTGATCGAGCTCGCCCGCAACCTGAAGCCCTCCGACCGCGGCGAACTCGAGATCACCGACCTCAACCGGCTCTACCTGCAACGCGGTGATCTGCACGTCGAACTGCTCGGCCGCGGTACCGCCTGGTTGGATACCGGCACCCACCAGTCGCTGCTCGAGGCCGCCGACTTTGTGCAGATCATCGAGAACCGCCAGGGCCTGAAGATCGCCTGCCTCGAGGAGATCGCCTACGCGCAAAAGTGGATCGATCGCGCCGCGCTCGAGGAGCAGATCAAGCGCCTCGGCAAATCGACCTACGGCGCCTACCTCCGCCGCCTGCTGACCAACTGATAGAACCAAGACTTGGGCCCACGGAATAAACGGAGACCACCGAAGGGGACGAGGTGATCAAACCTTCACCGCAGGGAGCGCAGAGGACGCAAAGAGACGCGGAGAAGGCCCTTTAGATCGGCGCGTTTGCGGGGGTGCCCGGGAAGCCTCTTTCTCTGCTGTCAGGATTCGATTTGCGCCTCATCGCGTGAATCGTGAGTCAAGCTCTTCCGTGTTCTCCGTGTGTTCCGTGGGCCCAATCTGAACTTTCGCGCTCTTTGCGCCCTTCGTGTTAAACAAATCGGCCGCCGGAGTACGGGGTTGAGCTCGATCGCCGGCTCGCGTTGCAATGGTGCGTGCCCAGCCGCACGGCTCCTGAGTTTTCGATCATCGTCCCGCTCTTCAACTGCCTGGAGTTGACGCGGGCAATGCTGGCCAGCCTGCAGGCTACCCTGCCTCGGGACGCCACCCACGAGATCATCCTGGTCGACGACGGCAGCACCGACGGCACGCGCGATTGGCTGCGCACGCTCGGCGCGCCGTTTCACGTCCTGCTTAATGAGCGCAACCTCGGCTTTGCCGGCGCCAACAATCGAGCTGCCAGGATCGCCCGCGGCACACACCTGCTGCTGCTCAACAACGACCTCGTGCTCACCCGCCGTTGGCTGGAGCCGATGGTGGCCGCGCAACGGCACCTCGGCGCACGTGCCGGCCTGATCGGCAACGTGCAGCTCAACCACCACACGGGCACGGTCGATCACTCCGGCATCTTCATCAACGCGAAGGGCAAACCCGAGCACGACCGTGCGCTTCCGCTCCGTCGTTTCCTCCCCCACCCGCTCTCGCTTCGCTTGATGCCGGCCGTCACCGGCGCCTGTGTGTTGGTCGAACGCAGCCTGTTTCTCGCGCACGGCGGATTCGACGAGCAGTACGTCAACGGATGCGAGGACGTGGACCTTTGTTTCCGTGCGGCCGAGGCCGGGAGGGTCAACGCCGTCGCGCTACACAGCGTCGTCCGGCACCACGTCTCCTCCTCCCCCGGGCGGAAGCGTCGCGACGAGTTGAATACGTATCGGCTTACCCTCCGGTGGCGGTCAACTTTGATCCGACATGCCGCGCGTTCCTGGGCCCGCTGGCACCTGGACCGCGCGTGGACGGCTCCGACGGGCTCTCCCGCCGCCCGTGCCGCGGCCGCCGAGCTCGCCTACGGACTCCACCTCCGCCGCCAACCGCCGCTCTCCGCCCTGCTCGGTGCCGAACTGGCCATTCACCAGGAACTGGAACGCTGGCAGAATCTCTTCGGCGCCGACAGAGAAGCCACACCCGGGCAGGATTAGCCGCAAAGAGGCACAAAAGGCTCAAATGAAGGAACGAGGGTTTCTGAGAACGATCTCACCAAACCTCTCTCCTTTTTGCGCCTTCTGCGCCTTCTTGCGGCCAAACTCGACGCGCTAAACCCGATCGCCGCCTGACGCGGTCTTCGCGACGGAGCGCACCACGGACTGTGGCCGGTGGTTCACGGTGAGGAACATCCGTCCGAGGTACTCGCCGATGACACCCAGCATCAGGAGCTGCACACCGGAGAACAGCAGCAGCGCCGCCATCAGCGTGCCCCAGCCAAACGCCGGACCCTGTTCGGTCAGCCGGAGGTACACGACCACGCCGATCCACAAGAACCCCAGCGCCGCCATCGTGAGCCCGAGCAGCGTCGCCAGCCGCAGCGGCATCACGGAGAAATTGACCGCGGTGCTGAGCCACAGCCGCAGCAGCCGCCGCAGCGTGTAACCACTTTGTCCTGACACGCGTGGCTCGTGTCGCACCGTCACGGAGCCCAGCTTCTGCGTCACCTGCAGAATCAAGCCGTCCACATACGGAAACGGGCCTTCGTAACGCGCCACCTCCCGCGCCACCAGCGCACTGACGCAGCGAAAGCTGGAGAGATAAAAACCCGGCGGCTTGTCCAGCAGCCGATCGGTGAGCCAATTCGTGAAGCGGCTGCCAAGATTGCGCCAGCCCGCATGCTGTTTGTGCGCGTAATGTCCAAACACCGCGTCGAGCCCCTGCGATCGCGCGTGCTCGTACAGCCGCAACCCCTCCGCCGGCGGATTCTGGCCATCGTCATCGAGGTTGATGACATACCTCCCGCGCGCCTGCCGGTAGCCGGTCAACACGGCGTTGTGTTCACCATAGTTGCGGGCATGCTCCACGTAGGTGAGCGGAATCGGGCAGCGCTCCAGCAGCTGTTGGCAGACCTCCGCCGTCCCATCGGAACTGCCGTCATTGACCAGCACGATCTCGTGGCCTCCCGGCACCACCAACGCCGCGATCTGGTCCACCACAGCCTCAATCGTGGCTGCGCTGTTGTAGAGCGGGATGACGAAGCTGAGCGCCGGCGCCGGAGAACTCATGCAACCTTTCAACAAACCGACCCGCTCGGCCGGGTCCAGCGCATTGGAGCGGCGCGACAGTCGTATGCGCGCTCAATCGACGGCCCCCACCAGCACTTCACACGAAGAGCGCCCAGATCGCGACGGTTTGGACCTCGCGTCCGGTGATGGGTTTTACCGCCGAGGTCGCAGAGAGCGCAGAGTTGAGGCAAAGATTTTTCGGAGTGGATGGCTGTTCCACCGAAGGACCTGAATGGCAGAAGAGCGCGGTCCAGCGCATTCGGCTCGGCGCTCTCTGCGGCCTCGGCAGGAAAACAAAAAATCGCCACGCATTCGCGCCCATTCGCGTAATTCAAGGGCGCCTCTTCCGCACTTTCCGTGCCTTCCGTGGGCTCCTCAGTCGCGGGGCCGCTCCGCCACCGCGAAGACGGATGAGCCGATCGGCAGCCGCCAGCGCCGCGACATCCAGCCGTGCTCCAGCGCCATCAACGCATCAAAGCAACGCTCGAGCACCGGTCCGTACGGGCGCACGTCACTCTCACCGTCGGATCGCGGCAGCAGCTTCCGCTTCACGACCACCAGCGGGAAAACCACAAAGTTGCGGTACGTGGCGTAGAGCGGCGTCAACCCCGCTTCGCGCAGCAATGTGATCAACTGTGCGCGGTGAAACCGGTGCTTCGACTGAACAGAGTCGTCGTGGTACGACCACAGCCAGCTCAGCGCTGGGACGTTGATGACCAAACGCCCCCCGGGTCGGAGCACACGCCGCATTTCCATCAGCGCTTCAATCGGACGCTCGATCTGGTAGAGCACATCCGCGGACGTCACGACGTCGAAGCTGGCGTCGGCGAACGGCAGGGCACAGACGCTGCCTTCCACAATGGGTCCACCCGTGCGTTCGCGCGCCAGCTCGCACGCAAGCGGTGCAAAATCCAGCCCGGTCCATCCGAGGCCGGGCCATCGGTGGCGCACCGACAGAATAAACCCACCCGTGCCGCAACCGGCGTCCAACGCGACACCCCGTCCGGTGGGCAAGGCGCGGCCCACCTCACGCGCCAAATGACGGTGCAGCGCCCGGAAATACCACATCCGGTCCTCCACCGCCGCTAACTTGAGGTACTCCTCCGTCCGCATGCTTCAGGATTCCGCGCCTTCCGCGCCGGCAGCCGCACGGGCGTCCCGCCCCTCGACACGCATTGCGACAACACCGATCGACTGCAAACCATACTGCTGCTGGTCGCGCCGCACAGCGGGTTGAGGGCTGAGCAGGTCCAGCCGATTGGAACCGGGGCGCAACGCGAGCCGGAGTGGCGGCAGCACCAACGGCTCGTCGTTGAGCGTGTATTCGCCGATCAACGCTCCGTTCAGCTTCACCTGCACCTGGCGCTCTCCCGCCCCAACCAACGTCAGGTGCACGACCACGTCGCGATCTTCCGAATACGGATTGTAATAATTGAGCACCGCATCATCGAAGGACCACATCACCTCCTGCCCATCGGTCAGCAGCGGCCGACGGTGCCAGTTTTGCCCCAAGGTGAAACGCTCCGCCAGCGGCAGGACCGGCTTGGCCACGGGCGACAAGCGCACCGCCACCATGTCACCGGAAGCGTGGTTCAGCCGCTCCGCATAACCCAACGCCTCCAGCGCCTCCAGAAGTTCCTCGCCACCCTCCGCGAAACCGCGGCGCTGCACCACCAGCGCCGCAAACCCAGCTTACTCAAGTCTTCCCACGACGGCGGCAATCGGCAGCTTCGCCATCTCGCGGTACCACTCGCCGGGTGACAGCCCCTTCAGGCCACCGAAGGCAAAACGCGCCGTTTCCGTGTGCAGGTACAGTCGCAGCGGCTCGTAGTTGCCGAGTTCGTACTGCTTCGGCACTTCCGGGAAATCAAAGACGGGCAGTTCCGCTACGAGCGCTCCCGCGCCAAATGTGCGCTCAATCCCTTCTCCAAACTCACGATCCGCCGCAAACTGCGCCACCTCCGTGCGGGCACGCTCCCCATCCCGGCGCGGCAGTTGGTCCAGCAATCCGATTGTCACCACCACGCCCGCCACCGCCCAGCGCCATGCAGGCCGCCAATGCGCGGTGAAACGCGAGAGCTGGCGCGCCGCGAACAGCAGCACGATCACCGCCAGCCAGATCGACACCCGATTCGTGGCACGGAAGATCTGCACACCCAGGAACAACGCCGCGACGTTGGACAAACCGCCCACCAGGCTGAAACCGAGCAGCCAGCCCGTCTGCAGCGCCGCCGGAACCAGTCTGCGTCCGCGCAGGGCTCGCCAGGTTGACCAGGCGAGCAGTCCGAACAGCGCGGCCGCGCCAACCAGTCCGAGATAGGGCATCAGCGCCTCGCCCCGCCACTCCGACCAGCGCAGGTAGCGCCGCCCAAAAAACGCCAACGCATCCCAGCGGTGTTCGGCCGGCGGAATGATCAACTCGATCGGTTTGAGCGCGTACTGCTCGGTCCCGGCATAGTTGCGCTCCATCAGGGGCCCCGTGCCCTCGTCCACTGGATACAACCACACTTCCGCGTTGGAGACCACGAAGCTGGCGACCGCGGCTCCGATCAGGATCAGTCCGAGTTTCAGGTTCTCCGGACGCCGTCGTTCAGGCAACGCCTGCACCAGCACCGCCCAACCCAACAATGGCAGCCAGAAATACACGTTGTACGGATTGCTCGCCCCAAAGGCCAACGCCGTGAGCAAACACAGCGCACCGCGCCCCGAACGCCACGACACGTTCGTTCTTCCGGCCACCCAGCCGCACGCGAGCAGGCCCAGCGGCAGCGTCCAGTTCCATAACAACGCGAGGTGCGCGAGCCCGCGCATCTGCAGTCCCGTGGTGAACGCAAAGAGCAACGCACCTGCCATGGCCCACGGCGGCGCGACGCGGAGCCAGCGCGCCACGCCGTAGAACGCGAGCGTGCTCGCCACGTAAGCGAGCAACAGTCCGGCATTCGCGGCCACGCCGACCCCAAACCAGCGACAGATCAGGCCCAACGGCAGCATCACCCACTTGTCCGACGTCGGATACTGGCTCCAATCGGCGCCCAAGGGAGCGCCCAGCCGCTCAATGATCTTGCGGCGCAGCGGCCACTCGGCGCCCTCGGCCGCCGCCTGCAATCGCGCCAGCACCTCCAGCGCGTCACCGCTATAGTCCGTCGGCACCTGCCACGACTCCGCCGACCAACGTCCGTAGTACGTCGCCCAGATCGCCGCCGCCAGGAGAGCCAGCGCGGCCAATCGGAACCAGGATTGCGGAGAACGTAGGGACGAACGCACGATCAAAGCCACCTGCAGCGTTCGCTGCGCGGTTCACCAGCACCTGCCGAACTTTGGCGCGAGGGGCCAGAGGATTCGTTGCCCGACGGCCTGACCCAGCCGCTTCGACCTGCGCGAGCACTTCCGACCCTTGCCAATCGAGTTTCGGCCGCTCAAATCGCGCTGCCTGAGCTCGCGTCTTCAACGTCTCCCCTCCTCTGCTCCGTCCGCCGGCCGCCTGTCCCGCCGCTGGTGGAGTTACCAGGGGCTGTTCTTTGACGAATTTGCCGACGACTCGTCCTGGATTCGCGAAACGGCCCAGGTCCGCCTGCCACCGCTGGAGGGTGTATCCCGCGTCATCCTGAGCGGGCGGTATCAGCCGCACCGCGACGTCGCCGGCGTGGAGCGCGGTTTTCCCCGGCTGCGGGTGCGCGTAGACGGCGGTTTTCAGACCGTCGTCGAGGCTCCAGGCGACGACGGAGGCCCGTGGCGGGTCGAAATCCCTTTACCACCCACGACCGCCGCGCGCGGCGGCGCGGTGACGCTCCAGCTCCTCGACGTCGGTTGGACCAATACACTGGCCTGGGCCGGACGCGTCACCGGCTGGTCCAACCTGCAACGGTTTCGGGCCCAGAATCGCAACCGGCAGCTGCGCATCCAACGTCTGGAGACAGCCCACGGCGAACTGATTTACGACTTCGGCAACCGCCACTCGCCGATCTCGCCGACGTTCGCCCGCAAACACGCGCAAGTCGGGCTGAACGTGGTCGGCTTCCTCACGGCCGACCTCGGCGTCGGCGAATCATCCCGCTGCATGGTGCGCGCGGCCGATGCGGCCCAGCTGCCGGTCGCGTTGGTCGACCTGAAGCTGAACGTGAAGAACCGCCGTGGCGACCTGACGTACGCCGCGCGGCTGCAGGAGAACGCGTCGTATCCCGTTTCCGTTTTCCACCTCGATCCTCCGGCGGCGCGCGACATCGATCATCACCACGGTCACGCGTTTCGCGCCCGCACCTACAACGTCGGTTATTGGGCCTGGGAACTGCCGGAATTTCCCGACGCGTGGGTGCCGTACTGCGACTACTTTGACGAGATCTGGTGCCCGAGCGATTTCGTGCGGGAAGCGATCGCCCTGGCCGCGCCGGTGCCCGTCCTGACGATGCCGCACGCGATCGCGTTCGAGCGTCCCCAAGGCTCGGTCGCGGAACTGCGCGCCCGCTTCAACCTGCCGGTCGACCGGCTGCTGTACCTGTTCCTGTATGATCTGAACAGCTACACGACGCGCAAGAATCCGGAAGCCGTCGTGGCCGCGTTTCATGCCGCCGGTCTTGATCCGCAGAAGACCGCGCTGGTGATCAAGACGCACAGCACGAAGGGTAACGAAGCCGAGTTGGCGCGGTTGCAGGCCAGCGTCGCCGACCTGCCCAATGTCCACATCATCGACGAGACGCTCTCCCGCGCCGACTTGTACGCCCTCGAGGCCGCGTGTGACGTCTTCGTTTCGCTCCATCGCAGCGAGGGCTTTGGGCTCGCGGTCGCCGAGTGCATGTACCTGGGGAAGCCGGTGATCAGCACCGACTGGTCAGCGACCGCTGAATACGTCACGCGTGAGAACGGCTGCCCGGTGCGCGCCCACTTGATCCAGCTCGAGCAGAGTGTGGGCCCGTACGCGAAGGGCCAGTGGTGGGCCGAGCCCGACGTTCAGCATGCTGCCGAATGGATGCAGCGGCTCGCGCAGGAGCCGACGTTGCGGGAACGGCTCGGCACCGCGGCCCGGCGGACAATCGAGGAACGGTTCTCCCCGGCCGCCATCGGCGCGCGCTACCGCCGCCGGCTCGAGGCCATTTCGATGCGATAACGCGGCGCCATGATCACGCCCCGCGCTCGCTTCAATCTGTTCCTGACGCGACGACACTGGAACCGTTTTGCGCAGACGGACGCGTATTGGGCGGTGCTGACGGAGCCGGAAAAGAAGGACAACCGGTGGCAGGTGGACGAGTTTTTCGCCACCGGCCAGCGCGACGTCGACGCGACGCTGCAGCGTGTCCGGGAGATTTGTCCCGAGTGGAAGCCGAACGGAGAAGCACTTGATTTTGGGTGCGGCGTTGGGCGACTGTCCCAGGGCTTGGCGAAGCACTTCGATAAGGTTACTGGCGTCGACATCGCTTCGCACATGCTGGATCTGGCGCGGCGTCACGCGAGCCGCTTGGGCGAACGCGTCGCCTTCGTCGAAAACCGCAGCCCGGACCTGCGTCGCTGGCCGGACGGCCGGTTCAGCTTCGTGCTTAGCTTGATCACCCTGCAGCACGTGCCGCCGGCGGCGAGCCACCGCTATCTCGCCGAGATGGTGCGCGTCACCCGCCCGGGCGGCTTGATCGTCGTGCAGGCGCCCAGTGCCTGGGTCCGCCCTCCGCCACGCCGGCGGCTCACCTGGTGGCCCGGCACGCTCTGGAATCACCTGCGACCCCACCTGCGCCGTTGGCTCGTGCTGGAACCGGTGATGGACATGCACCTGTTGCCACGCGAAGCGGTCGAGGCCACGTTGGGTGCGGCCGGGGCGGATATCCTTGCGGTGGATACGCTGCCTTCCGCCGGGCCGGATATCGTGAGCCACCGTTACCTCGCCCGCCGCCGCCCCGATTGACCATGCACGACCCGAAGAAAGGTGAACGCGAATACTACGCGCGGATTGGCGAGGCGGGCCGGCAGCATGCCTTGCGCAAGCCGTTCGACGGGCAGGAGCGCACGATGCGTTACCTCTCGGATTTCAGCGCGATGCTGAGCATGATGCGCCCGCCGCCGGCGCGTGTGGTCGAGTTCGGCTGCGGCACGGGCTGGCTCAGCCTGATGTTTGCCGAGACGGGATACGAGGTCATCGGCGTCGACATCGCGCCCGAGGCCATCGCGTTGGCCGAGCAGGAGCGACAGCGCCGCCACGTGCCGCACGCGTCCTTTCAGGTCGCCGACTTCGAGGACGTGGCGATCAACCTGCCGACGCACTACGTGATCTTCTACGACGCCCTGCACCACGCCGAATCGGCGGAGGAGGCGGTGCGCGCCGGGTATCGCACACTGTCCAGTGGTGGCGTCATGATGTGTTTCGAGCCCGGCGAAGGGCATTCCGGGACCGCGGAATCGCGGCGGGCGGTGGAGGAGTTTGGTGTGCACGAGAACGACATGCCGCCGTCCAAGATCATCGCGCTCGGCGAACGGGTCGGATTCCGCCGCCACACCGTGCTGCCACTGCCTCAGGATTACCTCCGCCAGCTCTACCGTCCCGGCTACACGAAGGGCACCTCCCCGCGCGATTTGCGCGGGCGCCAACTGCTGAGCCTGTGGCGGATCAACCGCTGGTTCTTCCGTCCGCGCCGGACCGGACTGGTCCTTCTCTTCAAGGACTGACGGAGCCCTCAGCGATCGAAGCGAGGCCCGCACCGTTCAGAGCCCCTCGCCTGTTCCCATTCGCGACCATCCGCATCATTCGCGGGGGTCTTGCCCCGTCACTGCGACGCTTCAGCTCCGAGCACGTGGATTTCGAACGACTTCAACCGGAAGGCGAGCGGTCGCGGATCAAGCACGCTCGACTCCACCTCCTGGGCCGGCGTGGCGAAGGTCCACCGGCTGTAACCAGGCGGCAACGACACGGCCTCGATTGAGCCCACCACTCCGGCGGGCCCGGCCTCGCCGCGCCAGAGAACCTCGTCG
Source organism: Verrucomicrobiota bacterium (assembly GCA_023386835.1). Taxonomy (GTDB): domain Bacteria; phylum Verrucomicrobiota; class Verrucomicrobiia; order Opitutales; family Opitutaceae; genus Actomonas. The sequence continues at coordinate 6,222 of JAEWIY010000114.1, read as the reverse complement.
CCACGTTCCACGCTGACCGGCCGTTTTTCGTCGCTGGCGAGCTCGAAGCTCCACTGCGTGACCACGGGCTGCTCCTGCGGATTGAAGATCACCACACTCGCCGTGCCGCTGGCCCAGCGCCAGCGCCGAGTGCCCCAGCGGGAGGCTTCCGTGTTGTACCAGAATTGATCATACCAGACGCGCCAGTCACCCGTCGGGCGCGAATCGAGCTCCGCGTTACGAGCCTCGATCCGATGGACTTCCGGAATGGTGGTCGGCAACGCGAGCACTGACGGCAGCAGCGTCAGGTTACCGAGCACAAGCACCGGCCACCAGCGTCGCCCGTGCGGCACGAGGAGGTTAAACGCCAACGTCAGCGGCAGCAGCACGCGGGCGGCCGCGCCCGGCTGACCTTCCCACACAAGCACACCCAGCGGTATCATCAGAAGCACATAGGCCAACCCCACGCGCCACCAAACCTCGCGCCAGCGGGGCCGCAGCAGGATGACCAACGCCTGCACGGTCAGCGCGCACACGACCCACAGGCTCGCCGTGCGTTCGAGGAAGGGCAGGTCCAGCCGACCTTGCCGGATCGCCTCCTGCCACGCCCACCACCAGCCCGCGAACGGCCACGTAAAATTGCGTGTACCCACATCCTGGGCACGGCCGAGCGTCACCGTCACATAAATCAGCCACGCGACGGCCGGTCCAACGGCGAGCGCCGCCCGCGCCGCCGCCTCGATCCAGGCCCGCCACGAGCGTGACGTGGGCAAAAGCGCCGTGGCCCCGAGCACACCCGTTTCACGAATCATGCCCCCAAAACCAAGCACCAGCGCCCCCGCCCACGCCCGGCGGCTCTCGATCAGCGCCACTCCCGCCGCGAGCGCCAACAAGCCCGGCAGATCCACCAGCGAGCCGCGTACGCTGAACACCGCTCCACAGCCAAACAGGATGGCGAACCACCGGAAGACGTTCTGCCAGGAGCTGGCCGGAAGCCAGCGCAGCAGCAGCCCCGCCAGCCCGAGCCAGGCAGCCACATTGAGCAACGCATAAACCTGCACGATCCGGCCGGGCTCACCGCCTCCCACCAGCCAGGCGATCCAACTCAGGGCCATCCGCCGGGCCCGGTACGGCAGATTGTCCACCGCGCCCACGAGCGCCGGGTCGCGCAGGTCGGGGCGCAAGGCGAGTTGCACGTAGTGCTGCGCATCATACCCGGGCGAGTCGCGGAGCACAAAGAGGTCGAGCTCCCGCAGTTCCGGCACCGTCTGCGTGATCGTGTGATCCCCCAGCATCAGCAGGCTGCTGAACCCCTGCCCCGGCGAGTGAAACCGCGCCATCAGTCCAAGGAAGAGCACGACCAACCCGATCATGGCGATCGTTGGCAGCAGTCTTCGTTGTTCCCCGGTGGATGGCATCGGGTTCACGGTGGCGGCAGCGGCCCGGTCAGCTCAAGCCGGACGTCACGCAAGTTGAAGAGGATGAGCCTCGGATCGCCCGGACCGGCGGATTGCGCCATCCCGTCGGTCGCGAAGATCCACTCGCTCACGCCTGAGGGTATCCGGACGTTGGACACCTCAGCCTGGATCGGTCGTCGACCGATCGTTCCGGTCCACAACACCTGCCCGGCGTAACGCAGTTCGGCCCGCTGCTCCTGCGCCGCCGCCAGTCCGAAGCGGATCCGTGCCGCCACCGGATGCGGGTGCGGGTTGTAAACTCGCAGCGTAGCCGGACCGTCCGCCCAGCGCCAGCGGTGCCGACCCCACGGGGAGTGTTCCAGCGGCTGCCACTCCGCTCCAGGTTCGACCCGGAGCCACTCACCCGTCTCTGTCTTCGTCAGTGCGCTCGGTCCGTGCACGCTGACGAAGTCCCGCACGCCAACCGTCGACGTGAGCACCGCTGGCACAACGGTGAGGTTGCCCAACAACAACACCCACCACCAACGACGCCCGCGCGGCAGCACGAGGTTGAATGCCAGCGTGAGCGGCAACAGCACCCGCGCCGCCGCGCCCGGCACTCCCTCCCAAACGAGGTCGCCCAGGACGACCAGCAGCACGGCGTACCCCGCACCCACTCGCCACCAGGCATCCTGCAGCCGCGGCCGCACGGCGATCACGAGGGCCTGCACCGTCAGTGCCACGATCGCACACAAGCTCGCGGTTCGTTCGATCCAGCTGCCGGGCAGATCCAGGTGCAGCCAGGCCTCCCGCCACTCGCGCCCGTACGCGAGGAACGGCCAGCTGAAGTTTCCCGTCGTCGCGGCGCCCGCCTCGCCGAGCTTCCAGCGCAAGACCATGACCCAAAGTGCGAGCGGCAGGGCCACCACCACGGCCAGACCCACCGCCCGAACAAGCGCCGAGCGCGTGAGTTGTCGTGGCGCGAGCATGACGCCGGCCAGCAGCGTCGTTTCGCGCGCCAATCCACCCATTCCGAGCACCACCGCCGAGAGAACGGGCCGACCGCGCTCGAGCGCGATCACGGCGAGCGCGATCAACAGCAGGCCGAAGCCATCCGGCACCGCGCCGCGCACGCTGAAACACATCCCGTGCGAGAACATCACGCCGAACCAACGCACGACATTGCCCGGCGAGGTTGGTGGCAACCAACGCCACAAGACCAGCGCCAGGCCGAGCCACGCCGCCACGTGCAGCAGGGCGAACGTCGTCAGCACCTGGGGCGCCGACCCGCCCCCGAGCAGCCAAGCGAGCGCGGGCAACAGGATGCGCCGCGCCCGATACGGCAGGTTGTCCACGGCCGTGGCGAGTTGTGGATCGTTGAGCGCGGGCCGCAGCGCCAGCTGGGCATAATGTTGCGCGTCGTAGCCATGATCCGGGTACCGGTACACGTCGGGTCCGCGCAATTCCGGCAGGTAACGTTCGGCCGAAGCGTCCCCGATCAGCAGCAAACCGGTGAAACCCTGCCCCGGCACGTAGGCCAACGCCACCATCCACAGGAACAGGCCGAATCCGGCCGCGACGGCGAGCCATCGAACCGCACAGGCACCTCGGGCAAGTAAGCGGTCTGGCTGCATCTTGGGTTGCGCTGAAGGAAGGGAGGCGACGACAGTTGAGCCTCTTCCGCCACGCAAGAATGCAATCGCGAGCGTTCGTTCTCCGCCTGCGGCAGCTCGTCCCTTCCGACCGCCGTCTCGCCGCCGCGGTGCTGCTCGGCACGCTGCTGGTTTACGCTGTTTTCCTGGTGCGTCACACGGGCGGCGTCGCCGGCGGTTCCGATTCGTCCGGCTACCTGAACCAGGCGCGGATTCTCGCGGGTGGCACCCTTCAAACCGCGGTGCGGACGATCGAAGGCGTGCCGCCGACACCGGAGGCGGGGTTTCTCTACGTGCCGCTCGGTTTCTCGCCCGTGCCCGACGCGCCGGCGTGGATGCGCCCCACCTACCCGGCTGGATTGTCGCTACTCGTCTGTGCCGCGGCGCCGCTCGTCGGCTGGGACCACGCGCCCGTGGTTGTCCTGATCCTGCACACCCTCGCCGGTCTGCTGCTCACCTACGCTCTGGCCCGACACCTTGAACTGTCCCCCGGCTGGGCGCTTGCCGCGGTGCTGCTGCTCGCCGCCAGTCCGCTCTACGTGTTCATGGGCACACAACCGATGAGCGACGTGCCGGCGCTCGTCTGGATCACGGGTGCCGTGCTGGCCGCGGAGCGCAGCCGCACGAAAACCGCCTGGGCGTCCCTCGCCGGTTTTGCATTCGCCGGAGCCGTGCTGCTCCGGCCCACCAACCTGATCCTCATCCTGCCGGTCGCGCTGGCGCTGGGCGGCGACCTCCGTCGCTGGGTGCGTTTCGCGGTGGGTGGCCTGCCGGGAGCGCTCTTCCATTTCCGGTATGCAGAAGTGGCCTACGGCAGCTGGCTGGCGACCGGGTATGGCGACGTGAGTGAGCTGTTTCGAGCGGAACTGCTCGGCCCAACGCTGCGGCATTACGTGCAATGGCTGCCGCAACTCTTCTCTCCGCTCGTCCTGCTGGTGATCGGCTTGCCCTGGTTGCTGCGGCAGCACTTCCGGCGGGCGCTGCTGTTGCTGCTCTGGTTTGGCAGTGTGGCCGGGCTCTATGCCGTGTATGAATTTACCCACCACACGTGGTGGTTCCTGCGGTTTCTCCTGCCGTCCGCGCCGGCGTTGCTGATTGGTGCGCTGTGCGTCGCGCGCGCAGCGGCCAGCGGTCTGCCAAGTTCGCTGGCGCACGGTTGGCTGGGCGCGGCTCTGCTCGGGGCGGCCGTGGTTCTCCTCGTCAGCACCAACCGGCGCCTGCACGCGCACCTCTCGGCCGAACAGGAACAAATGTACGCCGACGCGGCCCGTTGGGCGCAGTCCACGCTGCCGGCGGATGCTGTCGTGCTCGCGATGCAAACCAGCGGCGCCCTGCTCTACTATACGGATCTGACCTTTGTGCGATGGGACATGGCCTCGCCGGAACTCGCCGCCCGCATCGTTAAAACGTGCCATCAACGCGGCCAGCCGCTGTACGCGCTGCTGTTCCCTTTCGAGCAAGAGGCCGCCCTGGAGCGATTTGGCGGCACCGGCTGGCAACGATGGGCCGAGTTTGACCAGGTGACCGCCTGGCGCTGGATGCCCGAGGGCGCGTCGGAGCCGCCGGCGCCAACCGCCGAGCGCTGAAGTTCGAACTGGCCCCCATCGCGCCGGGAGGCCTACATCTCTCCTTTTGCCTGTGCCGAAGCGTTCCACCGCCCTCCTCGCCCTGCTCCTGTTCCTGGGCGTTGCTGCCGTCGTCGTTTTTGGCAACCGCACGTTTCTGTTCGAGACAGAGGTGCACGAGATCAGCGACTTCGCCGTCAACGCCCTGCAAATCGATCGGGCGAAGCACTTCGAAGAACTGTACGGCAACTACTCGCGGTTTCATTTCAATCATCCCGGGCCGGCGTTCTTCTACCTCTACGGCCTGGGTGAACGCGTGTGGCACGATGCGCTCCACCTCGTGCCGAGTCCGTACAACGCTCACCTGCTGACCGGCATTCTGGTCCAGAGCGCCTTCTTCGTCCTTGGTCTTCTGTTGTTGAGCGACGCGATCGGCAGCCGGCGTTTGATCCCGCTCGCCCTGCTCATCGGCGCGATTCACTTCGCGCTCGCGCGCAACGTGCTCGTCAGCATCTGGCCGCCCGAGGTCCTGCTGATGCCGTTCTTCGCGTTTTTCGCCGCGTGTGTGGGGATCGCCTGCGGACGCTGGGCGCATCTGCCCTGGGCCGTGTTGAGCGGCTCGTTCCTGGTCCACGGACACGTGGCGCAACCGCTCTTTGTCGGCACGCTCTTTTTCGTCGCTTACGTTTGTGCCGCGGTGCAATCACGCCGCGAGAAAACGCGCTGGCCCGGTGCGGTCCTGCGCACACACGTTGCGGCGCACCTCGCCGCGCTGCTCGTGCTGGCCGCCTTTGTGGCTCCGCTCGTGATCGACGCCACCCGCGGGGACGAGAGCAACCTCAACGCGATCCTCCGCCACGTGCGCACCAACATCGCCGGCGACAAAACGGTGTGGGATTCGTTGTGGTACTTCCTCGGTTTCATCAGCTACACGCGCCGGCCCGAGGTGATCCTAACGACTGAGGCGGCCCAGCCGCTCGAGGCGCTTTTCCAGCGCCCAGGCATGCTGATTCTCTGGGGCGCCAGCCTCGTGATCGTGCTGCGGGCGGCGCTGCGCTCGCGTCAGAGCAATCGTCCGGCTCTGCGGACCCTGCTCGGCTTCTGGTGCCTGACCGTGCTGCTGTGCGTGGTCTGGGGTTTGTCGCAGACCGGGCCGATGTTTGCCTTCAACGGCCACTTCTACCACGCGGTGCACTTTCTCGTGTATTTGATGGCCGGTTACGTCCTGCTCCGACGGCTGCCCCGCTGGTTCTTCGCCATGCTCGCCCTGCCCGCGATCGTGGCCGCCGGTGTGCTGGCGAGCAACGGGCTCCGGCACGAGTCGTCCTACGCTGATCCGATCGGATTGCAGATTCGCCAAACGGCCGAGCGCGCGCTGGCCACCGACCCGGAGCCGGACGCGCCGAAACTGTTGGTGTTCGACGGTGAACACTGGTCCGAGGGCGCCTCGCTCGCGCTGGCCCTGCGCCGCCAGGGGGTCGCGTTCCGTGCGGGTCCGTCGTGGCAGTTCATGTTCCAGCCGCGCTACACGCTGCGGAGCGAAGAATTCACGCAACCGGATTTCAACTACAGCATCTGGCGCATGGTGGCGAACCCCCGCGTCGAACCGGCGCTGCCCCTGCCCAACGG
>JAEWIY010000029.1 GCA_023386835.1 Verrucomicrobiota bacterium | reverse complement strand
GCTCAGCAACCCGGCACGCCGCGGCGCCTCAGGGCTGCGCGATCCGCAGATTCGTCGGAGCGAGCGGCTCCAGCGGGTCGACGGTCGTGCTGCGGTCGGAAAGCGGACCGACGTCCGCGGACGCCACCCGAATGGCCGTCGGGACAGAAACCGAAGCCGTGGTGGACCAGCGATTGCGCGTATTCGACTGCTCGTTACCGAGCGTCGGCGCGACGTTCGTGGCCTCAATCAGCGTGTTGACGGCGTTGAGATTCCACTTGTTCCACTCGTCGACGCCAATGATGAAACCCTTGGCGGTGGTGCCGATCACCTCGGTGGAGTCGCTGCGCATGTACGACTGGTGGGTTTCGCCGAAGTTGTAGTTGCCACCCTCGATGCGGATGTTGCCGTCGATCACCTCGCCGAGGGAGCGGTTCTTGTAACCGCCGCGGTTCAGGCGCGCGCCGCTGCCCACGATCTTCTCCAGCCGGTTGCCGATGTAGGTGTTGTAGCCGCCGGTGCGGTTGTTGAAGCCGCGAACACCGATGAGGTGGTTGTACTCGATCTTGTTGTAGCTGCTCTTCACGCCGAAGCCTTCGTTGTCGCCGGCGCAGTTCACGATCAGGTTGTGATGGACCCAGGCCTCGAGCTTGCTCTGTGAGCGGCCGCCGGAGCCGGTCTGACCCAGCGCGATCACTTCGGCATCCGTCTCGACCGTCTCCGGGTTGTAGCCCAGCTGGTCGTGAATGTAGTTGTAGCAAATGGTCAGCTGACTGGCGCCGTCCGTGCCGTCTTGGCGGGGAGCCTTGACGCTGATGCCCCGGCGCGCGCCGCCCTCGGTGTTCTTGCCCCAGGACGACAGCTCGTTGCGTGCAATGATGACACCCGTTCCGCCGTTAACCGTGATCGGAATATCGGTCTGGCCCTGCAGCTTGCTGCGAAGCACTTGGGCGCGATCGCCGCTGATGACCACGCGGCCGGCGCCGGAGAAGTAGAGTCCGTGCACGATGGCACCGTTGCCACTCAAGGTATACACGCCCGTGATCACCGGCATCTTTGCCAGATCAGCCGAAGTGATGACCTTGCCAGCGCCCAAGGTGCGCGCGGCCGAGTAGCTGGCGCCGGTGAGCACAATGTGCTGGCCCGCAGCGGATTTGGAGAGGGCGGTCGTCAATTCGGAATCGTTGGCGGCCTTCAGTGGAGTTCCAACGGAGGCCGGTAGGTCGCCATCAGCCGCCCAGCTGACGACGGCCGTGAGGGAGAATAAAAAGAGGAAACGCAACAGGTTGCGGAGACCACGGGGAGCGCCCACCGCCGGGTTGCGACCGGCGGTCGAGAGAGCTCGGAAAGAACGAACGGCAAGAAACATCATCGTGGTCGCATCTACCCGATTGCATTTGTCGCGCGTCAATCACCACGAAGCGTCCCGCGAAACATTACCTTTTATTTGCCCCTTCCACGCCCTAAGGGATGAGGTGAACCCACTAGTTTCCGGCCTCTTTTCGTGTTCAGGTCGCACCGAAGCGTCGCAACACCCGCGCTGACCACCGGCCGAGTCCGAGGCTCCAGGCGAACCAGTAACTCGCGTGCCGGGTCCAGACCGCACCGAAGAGGACTTCCGCGAGCAAGCTGCGTAAGCGCGAACGGGTGAAGCGCTGCACCGGCTGCTCGCGAGTCTGCACCGCCAACTGCTCACTGACCTTGTCCGTCCAACAATCAACGGCTTCCAGATAGGGCCGGTAGAGGCGGTTGCGTAGTCGAAACGGCATGACGCCGTAAGTGAGCTGATGCGGGTCCACCCGGCGCCGGCTGCGGCGCCGCAGGGAAGAAAAGTGAAACGCGACCAGCGGCAACCCATTGACGAGGAGTTGCCTGTCGTGGCGGCTCCAGCGCCGGTTCATCCAATTCCAGGGAGCCGCGTTCACCCCGGGATGGCCGCAGACTCGCACGGACGAAAAACGATGCGGCCACTCGTCGAGATACTTTTGATCGGCGTAGCGCCCGGGTTCGACCTTGTCGTAACACCACTCGAGGCAGCGATCGCGCCACCACTCCAGGCAGCTCATCGCTTCGCTGCTTCGCCGGAACGACAGCACGCCGACGTTGTACCGGCCGGTTCGATTCAGGTCTTCCAGCCACGGCGGGAAATCATGGGGCGTGATGAGCACGCTGCCCGTTCCGAGTTCCTCGAAGACCGGCTCGGGGCTCGAAAAGAAGTAGAAGTCCGCGTCGACGTACGTGAGCAATCTGATGTCCGGATATTGCTGGAAAAGAAAGCGCGGCAGGCACGGGCTGAGCGTGAAGATGTACTCGACCCGGCTGCGATTGGCGCGCGTTTGCGCCAGCTCCGGATCGTGCTCCTCCAGCTCTGACAGTGAAATCGTTCGGACAATGGGTGCGGGCAGTGTGCGAAGGAAGCGCTGCGTGGCTTCATCCAGGCACAGCACCCAAACGATCGCGTCGGGTTCCCAGCGCAAGAGCGACTCCACCATCGCCAGGCCGTAGGGCATGTAATGGTGGTCAAAGTACGTGCAGTAGTGGCGCGTCATGGCCGAGGAGGCGGGCTTTTTAGAAGCGCGGCAGTGTTCCCGGGCTGCAGGCGAAGAGTTCCCAATCCTGCAGGTGGCGACGGATCATCCGGGCGGGCAACTGGCCCCGCGTCCAGGGTGGGAGCGGCTCCACTTGCGAACGATGGCACGAGAGCGCGCGCCGCTTGAGTTCAAGCACGGGCGCGACCCTGATCTTGTGGAGACGCAAGCCGAGCAGACGGCTGAGCGCCTGTGACTGCAGGTACCACAAGGACCAAACGGGATACTCCACGACCGGCACCTGTGGGGCGACTTGCGACGCCGCCTCGCTGACGATGCGGAAGCTCGCCTCATGGTCCGGGTGGAGATCCTGCCGGAAGGTGACGGTGATGACGCCGGGCTGCTCGCGGCGAATCAGCTCACCCACTTGAACCACCAGCGCGGCGTGCGACTGCTCTGGGGCGAGGCTGCCATCGGGCACGTCGAGAAAAGTGACCGCATTCGATTCGACGCCGAGCACCGCCAGCGCGTCCAAGGCTTCGCGGCGCCTCATTTCGCGCAGCGCGGCGGGGGCGAATTGCGGGTGTCCGGGATGGGAGCCCGCTCCGTCCGTGATGAAGGCGACCGCGACCCGCGCGCCGAGCCGTCGCTTCAATGCAATCAGGCCACCACACCCGAGGGTTTCGTCATCCGGATGGGGGGCGACGACCAGCAGGCCGGCGTTGGTCAGCTCCGGGATGTTTTGGGCGCGCGCCCGCATGAATTGTCCGCACAGGCCGCCGAGCGTGACCGCGCCGAGGCGGGACCACAGCCGGGAGAACGGTGAACTCGGCCGCCATCCCTGCCGCAGTGAGTTGAGGGCCGGTTTCATCGACGGCTCGCGCTCCGCGACTTCCGACAATCGCTGCTGGTACAAGCCCTCGATCCGCTCGGCATATCGCGTGATGCTGTACACGTCAGTGAAGGACCGACGCGCGCCGTCGGCTAAACGACCGCGTTCGCCCGCGTCGACGAAAAGATTGACCAACTGCCGCGCGAGTTCCGCCGCGTCGCCGACTGGGAAGCGATGGCCGTTGACGCCGTTCTGAACCAGCTCCCGAGGACCTTCGATATCGCTCGCCAGGACCGGGAGCCCAGCCTGGAACGCCTCGAGAATCACGACGCCGAAACCTTCGTTGCGCGAAGGCAGGACAAACACATCCGCTGCGCGGTAGTGGTGACTTGGATGCAACGTGGCGCCCCGGAAACGGACGCGGTCCGTGAGGCTGAGTTGCCGAGCCTGTTCCTGCAACGAGCGGAGCTGTGAACCGGTTCCAACGATCTCAAGGCGTAAGGTGGAGATCTGCGACCACGCCTTCGCGGCGGCCTCCAGCAGGACGGGGATGGCCTTCTCCTCTTCCAGCCGTCCGACGAACAACACCACAAAGGCGTCGTTTGAAAGGCCGAGGCGTCGGCGGGCCTCACTCCGCGTCAGACCCGCGGCCAGGGGAGGGATCGCGTTGGGCACGACCGTTGTTTTTGCGGCGTCTGCGCCCAACGAAGTCAGGGCATACTGCCGGACGGCTTCCGAGATGCAGATCACCCGGCTGTGGGGCGCCAGGCGTCGGAAGAGGAAGCGGTAAAGGGTGTTCCCAATCCGTTTCGCCACCGGATGATGAAACCGCGTCCCGTGCAAGGTGCAAAAGAGCGCCGAGTGGCACCGGGCGGTGCGAAGACCGTACCAGTCACCGTGAGGCAAATGGGTGTGCACGATGTCCGGCGCTTCCTGTTGCAGGAGGGCGCGCAAACCGCGCAGGCGCCGTCGATGACAGCCGATCAGCTTCACTGAAGGCTGAAACAGAGGGGCGACGGTGGCGATCGGCTTGAGGTAGATGACGGTCACTTCGTGGCTTCGCGCCTGCTCGTTACAGGTGTGCGCCAGCAAGACCTCGGCGCCGCCGAGGTGCAGGCTCGTCACGATGTGGCAAATACGCACGGTCAGCGGGGCAGCAGGCAGCGGTAGGACTTGTAGGCCCAACGAGCGTAGATCCGCCACGGGAAGCCGCTCATCACCTCGTGGTAAGCCCGGAGGGATTCGCGGAACGCTCGCCAGTTCAGACGATGGCTGGTTCCGGTGCTCATGCCTCCGATACCCATGCGAGCGACCGGTTCGTTGAGGTAGAACGGGCGGTGATCCCGCAGGTGCGCCAGAAGAAAGGCGTAGTCGCCGGCGATCCGGTAGGAAGAATTGAACCGACGTCCACCGTCAAAAAGCGAGCGATGATGGAAGGTGCCGGCATGCAGAACGAACCGGCCGGTGCGCAACGTGCGGCTGAGTTCAGCCGGATCGGGATTGTAGGAATCGACGACGCGGTGGTGGCGCCACGAATACAGCTGGCACGGTCCGTAGGCGAAACGAGCGCCCAGCGCCGCCGCCTGGTGGAGTTTTGGCGCGACGCGGGCCAGCGCGGTGTCATCCACCAAACGGTCATCCGCGCCGAGGAAGGTGATCCAATCCCCGGTCGCGTGATCGAGCGCCTTGTTCCAGGCGTCAAACACGCCCCGATCCGGTTCGCTGGTCCACCAAGCCAGGTGATTGGCGCGGCGGGCGACTTCTTCCGTCGTGCCATCAGTCGAGCCGCCATCGACCACGACGACCTCCGTCGCGCGCGAGGTCGCTTGTTGAGCAAGCAACGCGTCGAGCGCCGGACCGATGTGATCCCGCTCGTTGCGCACGGCCACGATGACCGTGATGCGCAGCGGATCGGCGTTCGGAGAGGAGGAGGAGGGCATCACTTTCGCCTGGTCACTTGAAGGCGCCTTGCCACGCCCGCTGGGCGCCGACCGCGAGGTAGCGCACCACGTCTGGCAGCCGACGCGGGAAGGCCAGCGCCTGCCATTGCGCCCGGGTCGCCTCATGGGCGGCGGGTTGCAGCCACGGCGCGAGAA
>JAEWIY010000162.1 GCA_023386835.1 Verrucomicrobiota bacterium | reverse complement strand
ATGGCGGGGGGGCGGCGGACGAGCAGCGCCGCGATTACGGCGACCGCGGGCGCGACTGTCCGTCACGGCTGGGCGGGTAGGGCGAGCTCTCGCACTCGTCGCGTAGGCGGATTAGGAGCGAGGCCGGGACGGGCATTCGCATCATTGATGGATGCGGGGCTGACGAGATCGCGCGAACAGCGCTGATCGCGGTCACTGAAGTTCGCGCCGACGCTGGGCAGCTCGTGCACGAGCGCGCGTCACGCGCAACGGGGGAGTTGTGTCGTCGGCCGGATTGCGGCCTACGATGAAAGGACGAATTTCCGTCCGCGTGCGCGAGTCGGTTTGAAGAGGAGGCCCCGCGCGGGCGGAGGAGCGGCGCGCAAAATTTTTCGAGGTTCGTGTAAGAAGACGGCGTCGGCGGACGTTGTAGTGGTGCTTCGGGTTGCTGGCCGCACGAAGCGTTCGCCAGAGCTCATTTCACGGTGGGCGTCTGTTTTTGGTGTCGTCAGCTCCCGCGAAGTAGCGGGCCAAACCTTTCCCCGCCGCAGAGGCTCCTCCTCTTGTAGCGACCCCAGCCCTACAGCTTCAGCGCTGCCCGTTGAACCATCGATCCGGCCGCGGCCGCGAGTCTCGCCAGCCCCGGCGGGTGAGTCGACGCGAGCCATTTCCGCCTCGGATCAACGGGCGCTGTTCTCTCGCATGTTCACCCTCCTTGGCCGCCGTGCCGGCCTGTTCCTCCTCCTCGCGGGCGCTACGGCAACCGCACAGCCGGCGCCGCTCCCATTGCCGGTCACTTCCGGCTTGGTCCTGCACCTTGAGACCGACCAGGGCTTGGTCTCCAACAATGCGCAAGTGAACCGCTGGAACGACCAATCGCCCCGCGGCAATGACTTGTTTGGAACGGGTGGAGTGACACTTCTCCCGGCAGCCACACCCTCCGGGGCGGCGGCCATCGGCTTCGGCGGTACCGATGGAGTGCTACAGCGGATACACGGCACCCACCCGCTGCAAGGTTTCCCCACCGGAATCAGTGATCGCACCGTCATCGTGCTGGCGCGTTATCACGCCGCGCCGGTTTCGGCGGGATTCACCTATGGTACGGCGAACGCCAACTGGCTGTTCGGCGTTGGTGTGCGTGCCGGTAGCGGGGTTCTGCAGGTGCAGACGCACACTGCGGTGAACAATAACGTGAGTTCGCCCGCCGCTGGCGTGAACGCGGGCTGGCTGATTCAAACTGCGGTCCACGCGGCGGGGTTCACCACGCTCTTCAAAGATGGCGTTTCAGTCGCCCACGAGAAGAAGAACCTCGGCACAAGCCTCACCCGCGCTGTGCTCGGCCAGGATCTCGTGCAATCCCGCGGCCTGCCATGCGACGTGGCGGCCGTGCTGCTGTACGACCGTGCTCTGACGGCGACGGAGCGCGCCTCCGTGGAAGCGTATTTGGTCAAGAAATACCTGACGCCACCGGAGAACACCGCGCCCGTTGTCACCATCCTGCAGCCGCCGGAAGGCGCCACGAGCATCGTGGGGGAGCCGGTGACATTGTTGGCGCAGGTGGCCGACGCAGAGGACGATGATCTGGCGCCGCAGATCAATTGGGCGTCTGACGTGAGTGGCGCTCTTGGGACAGGAGCATCGCTCACGACAACGGCTCTTGCGGTCGGAACGCACGTCATCACCGCAGCCGTGATCGACTCCGGCGGGCTGACCGACGTGGATAGCATCACGTTGCACGTGCAGGCGGCGGCGCCTCGCGCGCCGACAGCGACGTTAAACTCCGCTCCTGCGTCCATGGTTTTCGGAGGCGACTGGTCGCATGCGCTGAGCGGGAGTGATCCCGATGGCGACCTGGTGCGACTCGAGTTGGAGTTGCGCGCGCCGGGCTCGGACACGTGGACAGGAGTGCAGGATTGGGCGTTTGCTCCGACGGCTTCGTTTGCAATGGCAGTCAGCGCGCCGCCCACTCTTGCGGGAACGTGGTCGGCTCGGGTGCGGGCGACGGATACCGGAGAGCGCTTTGCGTTCTCCAGTTCCACGACCGTGCTGGTTGGACCTGCCACACCGATCGGTGAATGGGCGGATTGGACGAGACGTGCGGAAAGCAGCGGCATGTACGAAGTCACCACGGCGGACCTCGGGGCTCGCTTCGTTCATCCCTTCAGCACGTCCGTCGCAGCCCCCGCCGGGGCCGTGGAGTATCACTACGCTTCTTTCGAAGGCGGGACCTGGTTGCCGCTGGCGGCGGGTCAGGCCCTGGCGCCAGCTGAATACCGTATCCGGGCAGCCTATACCGGCGATGCGAACTATGCGGCCGCCGAAGTTGAAGTCCGGCTCACCGTGCTGCCGGCGCTGGCGACCGCACCGATGGTCACGATCGTCGCTCCGGACGAGGGCGTGGAGATTGAGGAGGGTGTGGCGACAACTTTCACCGCCACCGTCACAGACGAACAGGAGGGCGGAGGCGCGCTCGCGGCAGCTTTGGTTTGGTCATCGGACCTGGATGGTCCGATCGGTCAAGGTGCGTCCATCACCACGACGCTTTCCGCGGGGCTTCATTTCATCACCGCTCGCGTCACGGATGCATCGGGGTTGGACGGATCCGACGAGATCGCCGTGCGGGTGCGACCAGCCGAGGGTCTGGTGCTGGGCGGGCTCGTGTTGCGGCTCGAAGCTGGTGCCGGCGTTTTGGCGACGGCCGGTGTGGTGGAGAGCTGGGCCGACTTCTCGGGAGCCGGCAATGATCTGCAGGCCGTGGAGACTCCGGAACTCCTGGCAGCCGTGACGCCGGCGGGGGGTCCGGCGATCCGGTTCGACGGTGGCGGAGACCGGCTTGAGCGCTCCTCTGCGCAAGGAACCAACGGGCTGCCGGTGCTCAGCTCCGATCGTACCTTGTTTGTGGTGGGTCGTTTCCACGCCAGCTCGGGTGCGGCTGGTGTGTCGTACGGCCATCCCGAGCCGGGAGGCGAGTTTGGTTTAGTCGTGGAGCCAGCCTCCGGACAGATGCTCGTCCAGTCGTCACCCAACGTCGACGGCTCGCTGCCGGGCGCGACCGTTGTGGGGTTGGGCTGGGGAATTCATGCGGCCCGCGTAAGTGGGGGCGAAGTGGAGCTTTATCTTGAGAATGAACAGATCAGCTCCGGCGTCGGCCACTTTGAGACAGGCGCTGGCGCCATCGTGCTCGGTGCATCCCTCGATGGCTCAAGTTTCGCCGCGATGGATGTCGTCGCGGTCCTGCTCTACGATCGGGCCCTCTCGTCCGCTGAGCTTGAGCGGGTCCACGCTTACCTGGAGCGGCAACTCCGCACTTTCGCCGATGAGGACGGGGACGGCCTGCCTGACGCCTGGGAGACGGAGCATTTTGGTGGGTTGGAGGCCCGACCCGATGATGATTCGGATGGGGACGGAGTGGCCAACGAGCAGGAGTACGGGCTCGGCCTTGATCCACGTCGTGTGGATTCGGATACGGACGGGATGCCCGACGGTTGGGAGCTGTTGTATCAGATGAACCCTTACGTCGATGACGCGGAAGCCGACGACGACGGGGACGGGGTTTCGAACCGTGACGAGTTTCGACTTGGCCGCAGCCCCAAAGCCGGCGCAACGCCCGACCACGAGGATCTCCTGCGCCTGCGCGTTTTTCAGCCCGCCAACTGACTCCAGCCATGCTTTTCCGCGTTCTTCATTCGTTCCGCACGCCCACCGTCGTCATCCTCTTGCTTCTGGCCGGCGTGTCCAAGGTCCTGGCCGCGTCATGTGACTGCGCCGACGGCGTGCAGATTCCCCTGGTGATGCGCCAGTACGGCTACTTCGCTGGCGTATTTCGAAACCAAGTGACGGTGGACGGTGCCGCGGTGGACGCCCTCGAATACCGGGCCGGGCGCGTTGAGCCGAATCCCGCGCGACCTGGCGAATACCGGGCGACCGCCTATGGTTGCTCCGAGTGGGATCGCTCAGTGCGCGTTCTGGCTGCGCCCCGGAAGATCATTGCCATCACCACGAGTTGGGAGACCGATCCGACGGATCCTGACTACACGGAAGCCGGTGATCCGCCAGCCGGCTGGGTCGGCATGAATCCGACAACGGTGATCAACTGGCCGTCAGAATCCTGTGTGAAACTGTTCATCTCGTTCGACGGAGGGGCAAACTACGCGCCTTTCGAACACGGCCAGGCTTACGCGCCGGGAGCCGTGGACACACCCTACACGGTTCTCATGTACTTCGAGTACGGCGAAGTCGCCCATGAGGAGGAGGGCGCGAGTGAAGGCCCGATGGCGGGCGTGGAGCCGCTCGTGGCCCCGAACTTTGTGGTAAATGACATTGCTTCCCGTTGCGGTGGCTCTGCGGCCGCGCTGCTCAGCAGTGATGGCGCACGGATGGAGGCGGACGGAGCAACGTCGAAAGGAAAGCGGGAATTCCGGCCACGATTGGAGCGGGAGTCGCGACGCGGTCCGGAGAATCGTAAGCTGCCGGACGCTTACCGGGCTCGCGCGCAGCGGCCGGTTCCCGGTGCCTTGGTCCGACAAGGACGGCTCGCGGCGGCGACCGCGGGCGTGAGCGTTCGCAACGAGGATGCCTCCAACTTATACTCGCCGATCCAAGCGGAGGCGCGCTCGACGCCGTTCGCGGCTGCCCAAGCGGATGCCGGTGGCCTCCGCCGGCTCGTTACGGAGGAGTTGGAAAAAATCCAAGAGTCGGCGTTGAGTCTCTCCACCAACGTGGTTCCGGGAGCACGACTGCAGTCGCGTATCGGCGGGGTGCGAATGCGCATCGGGCTGGGACACGACGCGGGGGCGCTGGTGTACGAGGTCCCAAACATTGGCGCGAATGCGTACCGGCCGGCGACCCTGCGGCTCAGCGGCAGCATTCGCCCGCTTGAATGGCATCGCCGCGATGGCACTGGCGCCTTGCGGCAGTTGCTAAGCGCGACGGCCGCGATCGACATTGTGACAGTATCCGCCTCCCGGTTCGAGGTCCGCTACTATCGCTATTCGCAAGTCGAACCTTCGCCGGAGGGATTCTTGATCGTTGACGATCATCCGTTCTGCACCTGGGTCATCGAGAACCCGGACGAACACGCGACCAATCGGATCCGCTTTGTGCAGCATCGCGGGGGCGAGCAGGCGACACATCTGGTCACGTGGTCACCGGCTTCCGGGGCTCATCAGGGCCAGATGCAGGTGTCGTACTTTGATGATCAGATCATCGAGGATCGCACGTACTTCCGCGAGCAGTCCGGGGCCCCGTTTCGTGGCGAGCGGATCCAGCGGCGACGGGGTGCCGACGGGATCGTGGAGCACGACGTGTACGAAGCCTACATGGAGTTCTACAACTGGGGCGAGCCGGGAGAGGTGCACGAGGCGATGGTTTATCGGGTGGAGGGCGTAGAGACCGCGCAGCCCCGCGTGACGGAGTGGACCTACGCGGACGACGGTTTCCTGAAGGGACGGTTCGTCACGAGCGTGATCCATCCGGATGGGTACTGGGAACGCTACATCTACGCGGCCGACGGAGAGCTGCGTTCGACCTTCTCTCCGTGGGTGGATGCGCCGGCTCATCCGGCGCTCGTCAACGCCACCTTCACCAACTGCCAGCATGACCTCGTCTGGTACCAAGAGGGGAATGACCCAGCGACACAGGAGTGGAGGATCGTGGAACGCTGGGTGCCCAACGGGTCCAATCCCGATCAACCGATTCTCATCAGCCGATCAGAGACGCTGCGGGATTACGGCGCGAGTGGGGGTTATCGCGAGGACACATGGACGTGGATCGATGGCTCGGATTACGTGCAGTCCACCCAGATCCGAGAACGTCGCGGAGGGGCGCTGTTGTTTGATGCACGGGAGGATAACTCGACCACGCGGTTTGTGCGTGAATGGGGATTCTGGATACCGGAGAGCGAAGCGTTCGCATATACCGGAGGGTCGGGCGCCCAAGTCGCGCAGCGGGTGGTGCAATACGAAGGCAATCGGCAGAACACGTTCGGAGTGGCCGAACAGACCCTCATCACCGTGCGGGTCGAAGACGTTCGTGGCCGTCCGCTCCTGGAGGAAGTGTACGTGCACGATGGCGCGCCGTTCGCACCTGGTTTGCGTGAGGACTCGATCTCACGCGAGGTCTACACCTACGACGATTCCGGGCACTTGCTGAGCGTCACGCGAAATGGGTCGGTGGTTCGGGAGCGAGTGTACGATGAGTTGGGTCGCCTGCGAGAGGACATCGACGAAACGGGCGTTCGGGAGGGGATGAGTTATGACGCATTTGGCCGGGTGCAGTCGCGGATCCGACATGAAGGCGCGCTGACTCCTCCGAAGACGTTCACCTATACCTACGATGCTGCGCATCACGTGCTGACGGAGACGCTCACCGCGAGCGATTCTGCAACGAGCATCCAACGCACGACGACCTACCGGTACGACACAGCCGGGCGGTTGATCGCGCATATCACCCCGGATGGTCTGACGCACGGGTTCTCAGAGCTCTTTCTTGGCGATGGTGCTGGTCACATCCTGAGACGGCAAGTGACGCAGACCCGGCCAGACTTGAGCGAAATCGTGAGCGAGTACCACCAGGACCGTCGTCTGTTCAGACGTTATGGAGCCGTGCCGACCGAATACATCGGGTATGGGCATGCGACATTCCTGACCGACCTCGGCTCTGGTCCCATGATCGCGGGTTATCCGGTCAGTGTTTCATACAGCGATTATGGGATCTCGCATCGGAAAACGGCGTGGAGCAACTGGGTCGGGCAGACCATTCAGGAAGTGCGGCCGGGTTTTGCACCCCAAACGAGTTATCTCAACCTCTGGTACTACGACGGCGCGAAGGGTGGGCAGTTGGGCATGACGTACCATGGCGTCAATACGGGCAGTGGGATCGGTATCGTGGGTCAGGCGCCTCAGGTTTTTGAATACGACGCCTTTGGTCGTCTCGCCAGGCAGGGGCTTGACTACAACTTCGACTGGGTGCTCGACGCCAACGGGGCGGATCCAATGACGCTCACGACACGCTCCTATGAACGGAGCGGATCGCCGGCAGCGTGGTATCGTGTTGTGCGACACTACCAGCTGCAAACCGAGGGTGCCGGGACGCAAACGCTGATCGAAGAGGAGCGCCAACAACTGACCGGGTTGGCCGCAAACGTGTCATCCTCCGTTGAAACCTGGAGCGGCGGCCAGCGCAGCACGACGCAGGTGGAGGTTGAGCGCGCAACGGCGACCGAAACGGTCACTCGGCGGAACCACGCCTGGGACGCTGGCGTTCCGGTGGACGTTCAGGTGAGGATTGGCGGACGGTTGGCATCAAGCCGCGCCGCTTCTGCGGACGGCGCGACGACGTACACGTACAACCCAGATGGCTCGATCGCGTCTGTCGCGGATCCAAAACTCGGAAGCGTTCGCTACCTTTATGCGTCCAACGGCCGGCTTGCGACGGTGGTCGATGCATTGGATCGCTCAACCCAGTTTGCCTACCATCCACAAGGCGGTCCTGGTGCGGGTATGCTCGCGCACACGGCGGATCCAGCCGGCGCGATGACCCGATATGCTTATGACTCGCGTAGCCGGCTGTGGCGGCAATGGGGATCGGCGACCTACCCACAGGAATGGACCTACGATAACGATGACAGGTTGGTTGGACTGAAAACCTTCCGCACGGTGGATGGTGGGTCGGACGAAAGCGTCGACTGGACTGCGGAGCAGTGGCCGGCGAATGCACCGGCGGGAGACATAACCCGTTGGGTGTACCACGCGTCCGGATTGCTGGAACGGAAGATCTACGCGGATAACACCGCGACCGTCTACAGTTACGACAACATTGGCCGGCTGCGCACACGCACCAATGCACGTTTCCAGGTCGCGACTTACAGTTATGAGAACAATCGGTCAGGCCTGCTCTCCGGAATCACGTATTCAGCTGGCAGTGCCACCCCGGCGGTGGGCATTCTGTATGATCGGGCTTTGCGCCGGAGGCAGGTGAGTGACGGCAGCGGGACCCGCGTGCTGACCTACACCGATCTCGGCGCGCTGGCCGGAGAACACTACACCAGCGGACTCCTGGCAGGTTACGGCACCGAGCGCACGTACACGTCACAGCACCAGTTGGAGGACCTGCAGGTGCCGGGAGTGTACACCGCCCGTTGGAGTTATGACGCGCAGGCGCGCCCGAGCCACGTTTCCGGCATCGAGGGTACGATCGCGGGCCTGGAGGTGGAGTACGTTCGGGAGCCGGGTGCCGATTGGCTAAAACACACGATCTGGCGATCCGATGGCGCCGAGCGGTTGCGAAGCTCGCGCGAGTTCGACGAAGTCGGCCGACTGCGGGAGATCACAACACGCAATGGAGTGAACGAGCTTCTGCAGCGCTTCCATTATGCTGCCTTCGACCAGCGGGATCGCCGAACCCGGGTCGAGCGGGAAGATGGCTCGTATTGGGCATACGGGTACAACACTCGCGGCGAGTTGGAGACCGCCCGGCGTGGTGGAGGAACCGGCCCCGCCGCCCTGCCGCAGGAGTTCGACTATCGGTATGATTCGATCGGCAATCGTCGGACGGCGACCACGAACGGCCGGACGGAGCAATACGAGGCCAACGCGCTAAATCAGTACCTGCATCGCACTGTTCCAGGGGTGATTCCGGTCAGCGGGTCCGTGGCGGAGGATGCACACGTCACGGCGGACTACTTCCCGGCCGAACGAAACGGGGAGACATTCCGGGTGGATCTGCCGGTCGACAATAGCGCCGGGCCGGTCTGGAAGGCCTTTGATGTGACGGCCGTTCGCAACGAGGCAGGTCCAGCGGGCGAGGATGTAATTGCGACGACGAGTCGCAGCGCATTTGTCGCACGAACGCCGGAAGGATTCAGCTACGACGCCGACGGCAATATGGTGGCAGACGGACGTTGGATGTATGCATGGGACGCTGAGAACCGGCTGATCTCCTGTGAGACTACGGCGTCGGCGGCCGGCGCCGGTGTGCCAGTGCAGCGCCTGGAGTTTCTCTACGACTCCTCTGGTCGCCGCGTCAGCAAACGCGTGCTCGGCTGGGACCCTGGCACCGCCAGTTGGGTGCCGCAAAGCGAGATCCGCTTTCTCTACGACGACTGGAACCTCGTCGCCGAACTCACCCCTAGCCCCACCGGCCTTAACCTCCTCCGCACCCACTGGTGGGGTCTGGATCTGTTCATGGCGCGAAGCAGATTCGGTGGCGTGGGTGGCCTGCTCGTTTCCTCTGAGGCATCTGCCAAACTAATTCCGGTCTTTGACGCGGATGGAAATGTCTGCGGGGAGTATGATATTAGCGGCAGTTCTTTTGAAGTAATTCGCTACGATCCCATGGGACGAACCTTGCAGTCCGGGAGTAGGAGTTCTTTTGGGTTCCGTACACGCTACGCAGATAGAGAGGTCATGCTTCTCAACTACGGCAGGCGCTATTATTCGCCTGTGCTTGGGAGGTGGATGTCACGTGACCCGTTGGGCGAGTCGGAATCTGCAAATCGTTACGTCATGACCGGAAACAACCCTCTAGGGAGGGTGGATGTGATGGGGCTATATGAGGTCGATGTGCATCGGTTCTTGTTGCAGTACGTGGCCGTGAAGGCGGGCTTTCGGCCAGACGTTGCCGAGGCCTTGGCGCGCCAGAGCCAAGCCTTGGATGATCCGGGCGATGACCGGGACGCGATGCATGGCGGATGGAGTCCTAAGAATATGAAGGACTACCACTTTCCGTCCCCGGGTCGTTTGGCCTTTTTGCGAGAGCGCGCGATGGAGGCGTGCCGTTGTGGTCAGGTTGATTCGCGCGCAATGGGTGAATACTTCCACGCGTTCAAGGATACGTATGCTCACACCAAAGGGCGTGAGGACAGGGATTGGAACTACTACAGCGGAGGAAGGTTTGCCGTTCCGCCCGTGTATGTTCCGTCATCGTTATGGTCGCCTGGGCGGGGCGCGTACCTCGGGGGTGCGGAGTTTTATGGGATCGGTCATGGCCATCTGGGCCATCGCCCAGATTGGACGTGGGAGTTTCCCGAAAAAACACTCCGAATGGCGGAAGCCCTCTATAATGAGCTTCGAGAATTTGCAGAGATTTGTGGTGGCGGGGGCGAAGTCACGCCTTGGGAGGAGATTCGTCCCACGATTGAACGCTTCGCTTCGTATAAACCACGCCTTTACAGGCATAAGGTCTTAGGGGTGCCGGTACTCAACGCGACGTTCCAAGGCTATCAACATAAGATTCGTCTGCTGGACCCCGAGTTTGTGCTCGACCCTATCTACCGTGATGTATTTGTACCAATGCATGAGCCGGCGAGTCCGCCTAACTCTATTTCTGGTTGGACTACTAATTCCCCCGACAGTTTTCTTGGCCTCTAGGTTTGCGATCGATCGGCAGCAGTCGTTCTTAGTGCACATCGCTGACGCGACTTGGCCGCTCCTTCTTCTTGGAGCTGCTTGCATCTCGAGGTCGTTTAACACTCGGTCTGCGTCGACGTTGAAACGGGTGCTCGTGTGGGCCGGTTTATTGTTCGGCTACATGTGCTATTGCTTTGTTGTTATCGCGGTGTGTATATTTATGTTTGGTACTGGTATCCGGTAGATTGAGTTCGCTCACTGGCCAGATATGAGGGCCGTTAGGGCTCGTCAGCAGCGCGAGGATGTTCAGTCGTTCCGCTCCCAGACGGCAAGGGACTGGACGGGCATCGTTGAGGCATCCTCCTCTTGGACACCGCTCAGGCGTGGAGGTGCCTTCAGTTGACCGGCGGGCGCTTGCATGAACTCGTGCTATCGAGATGGCTTGGTTACTGCCAACTCGAGACCATCAAGCTCAAGAAGTGCCATTGAGGAGTTCGTCCGGTCCAGGTGACCGATGTGGAATTGACTCGAGTATCACATGCCGAATCGCTCGAAGGGTTTCTTGCTCTCGAAAACCTGAGAGGCGTTGGTCATTAATAGCACCTGTCACCGGCGGCGACACGTCGACTGACAGCCTGTGCGTGCGCGGGGTTGCGATTGAAGAGGGAAGTGAGTCTGTACAGCAGCACAGCTAAGCTAGCTAGGAGAACACTACTGCGTCTGCCGCCGCGCTATTTGATGGTTTGAGATGGAGAGCTTCGTATCTGCCTAGCGGCTGTTCGGGAACGCCCCCCAGTTTCGCGGCAAAGATTCTTTATCGAGGCGGCCGAGGTCGTCCCGCTTTGGTTCTTCAACTAATGGAAGCGTCAACGAAACGGCTATTGATCGTTACAGGTTATGGCAGCTCAGCCGTTTTATGGCTGTATCTATCCCTTAAACTTGAGATTAGTTTCCTTTTGCTGGATGTCATCTTTGTTCCGTGGGCTCCGCTGCTTATCGTATGGAGCTTCGGCGGAGTAGGCTGGCTAATTTGCGGGGCCGTCCTTCTCGCACTGCTTTACTGGGGGGTGGTAGAACTTGGAGTGTGGGTTGTGCAGCTCTTGCGAAGGTGAGTGCTACTTCTCAAACCGCTGAACGCGTGAGAAGCTTTCGGTGGATCAAATTAGCTACTTGCTTTTAGCAGTGCGAGGAAGGCGGACCAGCGTTGGCCGGTGGGGTCCTCGATCGCAGGTAAGTGGGTCTCGCGGCGGGTGGTGAGCGTGGGGGCGTTGGTTGGCTCGTTCCAGTAGGTGATCGTGCGCGTCACGAGGTAGTCCGCGGGGCCGGGGCCGTCGGCTTGAAACTGCAGCGTCTGCACGCTCACGCCAAAGCCGCCGAAGTATCCCTCCAATTTGCGACCGATCCGCTCGAGCACGAGATCGGTGACGCTGGCGCCGAGCTGAACCTGGAGGGTCTCGTAGAAGCGGGCCCGTAGCATGTCTCCGAACTCCGGATACGAGGGCACCTCGAGCCGCCAGGAGCCGTCGGCCTGGGGTTTGACTGTCGCCAACGAAGCCTCGTGAACCTGCCGTACCGCCTGAAAATGGGCGGCGACTGCCGCGAGGGCCGCCCATCCGGCGTCGTCCAGCGGCAACTCCGTCCCCTCCGCCAGTTGCCGGAGCGCGAGCTGGTCCATGAGGTTGGCCTGGCTCGCGCCGTCCAGCGTTGCGATCGGCGCGACGGTACGACTGACAGCCTCAGGTGATCGGAAGCCGTTGGGTGCCGGTGCTGCAGCGGCCGCCCGACTTGTTGAGTTTACCGTAGTAATCGGCGCGACGACGGCTGTCGGTGGAGCTTCCTCTGGCAACGATCCGACGTACGACATCCATCCCAACAGCGGGAGGAATAGCACGGGGGTGAAGCGGCGCATCGCCATGAATCTAGGGAAACCACCCTACGTGTCCTCGGCGAGCGGGTTTGACTAGGTTTTTACGCTTAGCGATCCATTCGAAGTCATCCGAACGCGCGTAACCTCAGCTCCGGAAAACCCCGAAGCCGCTGGGGCCGTGCGTAATGGCTTGGACCGCGGCGCCGAAGTCGGTTTTGCTGCCGCCTTTCACCCATGAAACGTTCCGCTGCCCTTCTTGCCCTTCTCGTCGCGGCCTTGGCCCCGCAGGCCGTCTCCGCTCAAGCCGAATCCGCCCCCAAACTCGAGTTCCCCCAGTCCAGTCC
>JAEWIY010000106.1 GCA_023386835.1 Verrucomicrobiota bacterium | reverse complement strand
GGTCTGGCGTCCGCGGCGGCGGTCGGGCTCGGAACCGTGGCGGCGAGTCCGGCTGAGGAACCGACGCGACAGGCGGCGCGCACACTCGCGCACCTCGCGTCCGAACTGGCCCTGGCCGCCTTCGATGCGTCGCCGAACGCGCTGGCGGAGCAGCAGCAGCGGCTGGCTGATCCTGCGTTTCCCGCCTGGGTCACGTTGCGTGCGCAGGGATTGCCGTTGCCGCGCGATGTTCGCGAATTCGCAGAGGCGACGATTGCGCTGGCGCGAACCAGCCGCTGGGTGATCGAACAGACCGCGTCGTAGTTCGACGACGCGGTCGTAGCGGCCAGGCTGCTACAGCGCGTGCAGGGCCGACTTGCTGACCGCGAGTCCGGCTTCCTTTACCGCTTCGCTCAACGTCGGATGGGCGTGGATCGTGCGTGCCAGGTCTTCGGCGCTGCCGCCGTACTCCATGTGCGTGACGATCTCGCTGATCAACTCGCCCGCGCCGCGGCCGAGGATCTGGGCGCCGAGAATCCGGTCCGTTTTGGCGTCGGCGATGATCTTGACGAAGCCATCAGCGGAATCGGCCGCGAGCGCACGTCCGTTGGCGGCAAAGTTGAAACGCCCCGTCTTGATCGAGAGCCCCTTGGCCTTCGCCGCGTCTTCGCCGAGCCCGACGCTCGCGACTTCCGGATCCGTGTAAACGATGGCCGGCATCAGGTCCCAGTTGATGTGACCGGCCTTGCCGGCGATCCACTCGGCCACAGCGACACCGTCCTCTTCGGCCTTGTGCGCCAGCATCGGACCGGCGACCACGTCACCAATCGCCCAGATGCCTTCGACGCCCGTGCGCAGGTGGCCATCGACCTTGATGCGCTTCCGCTCGTCCAACTGCACCCCGGCCTGCTCCAAACCAAGCCCGTCGGTGTAGGGACGCCGACCCACTGCGACCAGAACCTGGTCGGCCGCGATTTCGATCGTCTTGCCTTCGCGCTCGGCGCGCAGAACACCCTTCTCGTAACCGAGCACCTTCGCGCCGGTCTCGATCTTCAGCCCCTGCTTCTGCAGCAAGCGGGTGAATTGGCGCACGACGTCATCGTCGTACGTCGCGATGATTTTCGGCAGGAACTCGACCACGGTGACCTCTGCACCGAGGCGGGCCCAGACGGAGCCGAGTTCGAGCCCGATCGCGCCGCCGCCGACGACCGCAAGCCGGCTCGGCACGGCCGGCAGCGCGATCGCGTCGTCGCTGGAGAGCACTGCTTTGCCGTCGAACTTCAGGAATGGCAGCTCCACGGGCGCCGAGCCGGTGGCGATCACGATGTGCTTGGCCGAGACGCGTTGCGGTTCACCACCGCCCGACGGCGTCACCGCGATCGTTGACTGATCGACGAACGAGGCCGCACCCGAAATCACGGTGATCTTGCGGGCTTTGGCGAGCTGCGCGACGCCCCCGACGAGCTTCGTCACGACGGCGTCCTTCTTTTTCATCATCGCCGCCAGATCGAGGCGCACCTCGCCCAGCTGCACGCCGTGCTCGGCGGCATGCTGCCGGGCGAAGGCGTAGTGCTCCGATGAATTCAGGAGCGCCTTGCTGGGAATGCAGCCGACGTTCAGGCAGGTGCCGCCCAGGGTGGCGCGCTTCTCGATCAGCGCGACCTTGAGCCCCAGCTGGGCGGCGCGAAACGCGCAGACATAGCCGCCGGGGCCGGCACCGATGACGATCAGATCAAACGAACTCATGAAGTGGGGAGAACTGGCGGTCCGTGGGCACCGGAGGCGCCCGGCGGCAGCGCACTTAGATTTCGATCAGCAGGCGGGCCGGATCCTCGATCGCCTGCTTCACCTTGACGAGGAACGTCACCGCCTCGCGGCCGTCGACCAGCCGGTGATCGTAGCTGAGCGCCAGATACATCATCGGACGAATGACCACCTGACCGTCCACCGCCACCGGGCGCTCGTTGATCGCGTGCAGCCCGAGAATGGCGCTTTGCGGCGCGTTGAGGATCGGGGTCGAGAGCATCGAGCCGAAGATGCCGCCGTTGGTGATCGTGAAGACGCCGCCTTCGAGGTCGGGCAGCGTCAGCTTGCCGTCGCGCGCCTTCTTGGCGACGTCGGCGATCGCCTGCTCAATTCCGGCCATGCTGAGCGTATCGCAGTCGCGGATGACCGGGACCACGAGGCCCTTGTCCGTGGAGACGGCGACGCCGAGGTCGTAATAGTGGTTCTGGACAATGTGGTCGCCGTCGATTTGCG
The DNA here is from genome assembly GCA_023386835.1 of Verrucomicrobiota bacterium. Lineage (GTDB taxonomy): Bacteria > Verrucomicrobiota > Verrucomicrobiia > Opitutales > Opitutaceae > Actomonas. The sequence goes on along the minus strand of JAEWIY010000106.1, from coordinate 10,708 downwards.
CGTTGATCGCAGGGACCTCCTTCAACGCATGGACGACGGCCTTGGCGAAGAAGGACATGAAGCCGAGCTTGAACCCGTGCTTCTTGACGAACGCGTCCTGGTACTTCGAGCGGAGCGCCATGACCGCTGACATGTCGACCTCGTTGAACGTGGTCAGCATGGCGGCCTCGCTCTGCGCCTGCACCAGCCGTTGCGCGATCCGGGCGCGCAGCGGGGTCATCTTCTTCCGGGTCTGACGCTCGCCGGTGGAGGCCGGCTTTTTCGAAGCCGCGGCAGCTGGCGCGGCGGGCGCGGGAGCGGCCGCCTTCTTCTCGGTGGCGGCTGGCTGAGCCTTGGCGGCGGCGCCGGACTCGGCGGCGGCCAGCATGTCACCCTTCGTGACGCGGCCACCTTTGCCCGTGCCTTGAACGTGAGCGGGATCGACGCCTGTCTCGCTCGCGAGGCGGCGAACGGCCGGCGAGAGCGCCTCGAGCGCGGCCGAGGAGGGCGGGGGCAGCGTGGCCGCAGCGGCAGCGGCCCCTGACGCGCCACCCTTGGTGTCAGCGGCGGGCGCCGCCGGGGCGGCGGACGGATCCACTGTGGCGACCACCTGGCCGATCCCGACTTCCGCGCCTTCCGCGCCCTTCAAGCTGATGCGCCCGTCCGATTCCGCCGTGCCCTCGGACGTGATCTTGTCGGTCTCGAGTTCAAAGAGCACTTGGCCGGCTTGAACGGTGGCGCCATCGGCGACGTGCCATTTGGCCAGCACGCCGGTGCTGATGGATTCACCCATCGGGGGGATCTTAACTTCGATTAGGGCCATGGGAAGAGGAACGCAGGGCGTAGGGGAAGGGGCGGATCAGGCGTTGAAGGCGTCGTGCAGGAAGGCGGCGAGTTCCTTGCGGTGCAGCGCGAGCGCGCCGACGGCGGGGGAGGCAGCGGCGTCACGTCCCACGTAGGTCGGCTTGCGACCGAAGATCTCCTCCAGTTGCGGCGCGATGAAGTTCCACGCGCCCATGTTTTGCGGCTCCTCCTGGCACCAGATCAACTTGGCCTGGCCGGCCGCCCTGGCGATCTCGGCCAGGCGATCGCGATGCAGCGGGTAGAGTTGTTCGACCCGCACGATCGTCGTGTGCTTGATGTCGTGCTTCAGTCGATGCGCGTCGAGGTCGTAGAACACCTTGCCGGAGCAGAGGACGAGGCGCTGGGCCGAGGCGGCCGGGGTCGGGTCGTCGAGGATCTCCTGGAAGAACGTGCCTTCCACGAACTCTTTCACCTTCGAGACTGCGGCCGGATGGCGCAGCAGCGACTTCGGTGACATCACCACGAGCGGCTTCCGGAAATCGCGGCGCATCTGGCGGCGCAGCACGTGGAAGAAGTTGGCCGGGGTGCTGATGTTGCAGACCTGGATGTTGTCCTCGGCGCACAGCTGCAGGAAGCGCTCGAGGCGGGCGGAGGAGTGCTCCGGGCCCTGGCCTTCGTATCCATGCGGCAACAACAGAACGATGCCGCTGACGCGCTGCCACTTCGATTCGGAGGAAACAATGAACTGGTCGATCACGACCTGCGCCCCGTTGACGAAGTCGCCGAACTGCGCCTCCCACTGGCAGAGCATCTGCGGGTAATCGAGGCTGTAGCCGTAGTCGAAGCCCAGCACCGCCGCTTCCGAAAGCAGCGAGTTGTACACGCAGAACTTTGCCTGCTGCGAGGCGAGGTGCTCGAGCGGCACGTAGCGTTCGCGCGTCTCGGCATCGTACAGCACGGCGTGGCGCTGACTGAACGTGCCACGACGACAGTCCTGCCCGCTCAAACGAACCGGCGTGCCTTCGACCAGCAACGTGCCCCAGGCCAGCGATTCCGCGAAGGCCCAGTCGATCGGTCCGCCTTCGTTATAGGCTTTGGCGCGGGTATCGAGGAAACGACGGATCTTGTTGTTCAGGTGGAAACCCGCCGGCGTGGTCGTCAGCCCGGTGGCCACTTGCTGAAGCGTGTCCGGCGCGACGCCGGTCGGCACGGGTGAGTGGCTGTAACCCGGCTGGAAGATCGCGGTGGACCCGCGGAACTGGTCGAGCTTCTCGCCGGCCGCCACACGCGATGCGTCGACGGCCTTGGCTTTTTCGAAGGCGCGTTCCATCGCGGCTGTGTACTCGGCCTTGATGGCGTCGTTGTCCGCCTGCGTCAGCGTGCCCTCCGCGTAGAGGCGCTCCGCATACGTGGCGGAGATCAACGGATGCTGCGCGATGCGCTTATAGAGGATCGGCTGCGTGAAGGACGGTTCGTCGCTCTCGTTGTGGCCGTGGCGACGGTAGCACACCATGTCGATGACCACGTCGCGCTGGAACTTCACCCGGAACTCGAGCGCGAGCTGGGTCACGTAACAAACCGCCTCGGGGTCATCGCCATTCACGTGGAACACCGGCGCCTCGATCATCTTCGCCACGTCCGTGCAGTAGCGCGTCGAACGGGCATCGGCCGGGTTCGTCGTGAAGCCGATCTGGTTGTTGATGACAAAGTGCACCGTGCCGCCGGTCCGGTAGCCGGGCAGCTGGGAGAAGTTGAGCGTTTCCGCCACCACCCCCTGGCCCGCGAACGCAGCATCACCGTGGATCAGGAACGGACATACCCGCCGGCGCTCGACGTCTCCGCGAATGCGCTGCCGCGCGCGGGTTTTGCCTTCGACGACCGGGTTGACGATTTCCAGGTGTGATGGGTTGGCCGCCAGCCGGACCTCGATCGTGGCGCCCGTCGTGGTGGTCAGGACGGCATCGAAACCAAGGTGATATTTCACGTCACCATCACCGGCGACGGACTCGGGGATGTAGTTCTCGGAGAACTGGTCGAAGAGAACGTCGAACGGCTTGCGCAGGATGTTCGCGAGCACGCTGAGCCGCCCGCGGTGGGCCATGCCCATGACGAACTCCTCCACGCCCACTTCGGGCGCCTTTTCGAGCATCGCATCGAACGCCGCGATCATCGTTTCGCCGCCTTCGAGCGAGAAGCGTTTCTGGCCGACGAACTTCGTGTGCAGGAACTTCTCGAACAGCTCGGCCTTGTGCAGCCGGCGCAGGATGCGGGTCTTCTGCTCCTTTCGGAAACTGGGCCGGTTGTTGCACTCCTCCATGCGGGCCTGCAGCCACTCGCGGGCCTCGATGTCCTGCATGTGCGTGAACTCGACGCCGATATGACCGGAGTAGGTTTCCCGCAGCGCCTGCACGATGTCGCGCAGCTTCATCTGCCCGCCCCCCTTGAAGTTGGTCAGCGTGAAACTCTCCTCCAAGTCGCTTTCGGTGAACTCGAAGTGCTCCAGGGTCAGTCGCGGATGCTGCGGGGGAGGCGCACTCAGCGGATCAAGGTGCGCCTGCAGGTGACCGTGAGCCCGGTAAGCGTTGATCAACCGGCCGACTTGGGCCTGTTTGCGGCTGTCGAGCACCCGCACGCCAGCGGCTTCGGCCCCACCAAGCGGCTGGCCGGAATGGCCAAACGTAAAGCCTTGGAAGAAGGCGCGCCAGGTGGCGTCGACAGAATCCGGGTTGTCCAGCCACTGGGCGTAAGCTGCTTCGATCACCGCAGCATTGGCCCGCGTGGGCAGATTCAAGGAGTTCATGAGAGGAAAAGAAAAGCAAACCAGCCGCGTCGGGTGACGGGCGCGGTTTGCTTCAGCAAACGCAATGACGAATGAGAATCCCCGCTACTTGAACCGAAGCAGGCTCTTTACTCAAGTGACTTCCCGGCTCATGTCCGTCGTGCCGGGGATCGTTCAGCGCCGCTAAACCCACGTACAGGTCCTATTAACCCGGATTGTTTTTGCGCATGGAAACTCAGATCAAAACGTCGCTCCAGCGACTGTTGGACGCGATCAGCCAGGCGAATGGCCAAACCATCGCGGAGGAAACGGCGCGGCTCGACACGATTGTTGGCCAGGCGCGAGGCGCGCTGCATCCCCAACTCGTTCACTTCCTTGAGCGCCGGAGTTATGCGAAGGCGTTGATGTTCCTGGAGGGCGACGCGAATATCCCCGCCGGCATCTGTGGAGGAGGTCGCCGTGGCCGGACGTGATGCCAACCGGCGGGTCACCACCGGTGGTGGTCAGGACCTCGGCCAGAATCCGTTTGCGCAATTGAGCGCAGTGGGTCTGCCCTCGCTTCCCGCTTCACCGCCGGCGGACGCGCCCGGGCAGCCGCCGAGCAAACGCGCCGAACCGAACCGCAACCGCGGCCGGGTGGAAATCCGCCGGACGACGGCCGGCCGAGGTGGGAAAACGGTGACCGTGGTCTCCGGTTTTGTCGGCATCGGGCTGCCGGAGAAGGAGCAGCTGGCCAAGCAGATGCGCGCGGCGTGTGGGTGTGGCGGCACGGTCAAGGACGGCCAGATCGAGATCCAGGGCGACAACCGCGAAAAGGTGGCGCAGATCCTCCAGCAGGCGGGTTTCCGCCCCGTTTTCGCCGGCGGCTGACAGACGTGAACAGCCTCAGGCCGCCAGCCCGGCGGCCAACGCCAATGCACTGCGCGCGCGGTTGAGGATGTAGAGGTGGTAACCGGGGGCGCCCTGCGCGACCAAGTCACGGATCTGATCGAGCGCCCAATCAATCCCAATCAGTTCGACGACGTCCGGGTTCTCGGCTGCGACTTCGAGCCGCCGCAGTAGGCGCGCGGGCAGGGCCGCTCCGCACAACGCGCTGATCCGCTGGATTTGCTTGAGCGACAGGACCGGCATCACACCGGGAACGATCGGCACGTGGATGCCTCTGGCGCGGCAGCGCTCGACGAAGCGGTAGTACGTGGCGTTGTCGAAAAAGAGCTGCGTCGTGATGAAGTCCGCGCCCGCGTCGATCTTGCGTTTCAGATGGTCAAGATCGACCTCCGCATTGGGCGCTTCCGGATGTTTCTCCGGATATCCTCCCACGCCGAGGCAGAAGTCGGAATGCCGCGCCTTCAACAGCTCCACGAGTTCGTTCGCGTAGCGGCAGCCGTCGGGCGCCGCTTGAAAGGTCGTCTCACCCTTCGGCGGATCGCCGCGCAACGTCATGATGTTCCGCAGCCCGAGGCCATGCAGCCGGTCGGCGAGCCCGTTCAACTCGCTCCGGGAGTGGCCGACGCACGTCAGGTGGGGCATCACGGTGAAGCCGAGCTCCTCCTTGAGCATGATCGAGACCTGTGCCGTGCGTTCGCGGGTGCTGCCGCCAGCGCCGTAGGTGACTGACACGAAATCCCATGGCACCTGTTTTAAGGCGACCGCCGACGTCCGCAGCGCGGCCACGCCGGCATCGTCCTTGGGAGGGAAAAACTCCAGGGACCGGAGCGGCCGGTTTTCGGCAAACAGCGCGGAGATCGGCCGGTCAGGTATCATACGCATCAACGCATGATGATGCGTTGATGCGTTGCAACTCTCTTTTCGGCCGGCCGTCGCTGGATCCAGCCTCACGGCTGACGGCGGCGCTCTGCAGCTAACGCCGCCCGGGCGCGATCTGAAAGAGTTGGTGAACGCGGGTGTTCACGGGCCGGCCGTCCCGATTGATCCCGGGACTGAATTGCCACTGCGCGAACGCGTCGAGGCACGGCTGAACCAGCCGTTGATCGGTTGTTTGCTCCACCCGCACGCCCACGGGTGTGCCGTGCCGGTCGATCACGAAGGAGAGCAGTACGTGGCCGGTGCTGACGTAGGGCAGGCGACGGAAATCCGGGGCAACGCGACGAGTCGCGGCCGGGGGCTCAACCAGTTCGTGAACCTTGGCGAGGCGGTCGACATTCGTCAGCGGGAGCGTCAGCTCGGTGGTTTCGCCGGAGTACAACTCGCCGCCCACATGCAGCTCCTCGAATCCGTCGAGTGACAACAAGGCCTTGAATGGTCCAACCGGTTGCTCGGTGAGCTCGAGTGGCGTCCGCCCCACCATCACGCCGTCCAAGTAAATCAGCGCGCCGGCAGGTTCGCTGCGCAAGATAAGTCGCCCCAGCAGCGGCGTCGCGACGACCGCGGGCGGCGCTTCTTCGCCAGTGGGCTCCGGCACGGATGCCCCGTTGATCAGACTTTGCTCCAGTTCGTCCGTTCGCAGAACGGCTTCCGCGTCCGCAGCGATCTCGGCCAGCGGCGCGACTGGTGCCTGGACCGGCTCCGCTGGCTCGGTCTCGGTGGTGAGTTCTGGCGCCAACGCAGTCGCTTCAACAGCGATGATCGAGGCCGTCGAGTCCACATCCTCGGCCAGTCGGAAGGGTGGCGACGTCATCTCCCATTCAGTTAGGAAGAAGAACGGGCGCAGCTGGTAGAGCGACGCCGCGGCGATCAGGATGAAGACCGCAATCGCAACGCACCAGCGCCTCCGTTTGCGGTTCGGCGACTCGGGCCCAGCGGACTCGCCAGAACGGTCTTCCGCGGAAGCGTCGGGCGATGAGAGCGCTTCGTCATCGGCGGGCAATGTCGCCGTGGATGTGGGCTCGTCGCCGACAGGGTAGCGCGGAAACTCGTCTTCGTCTGGCTGCGCCTGGCGCACCCGCACGGGGTGTGGCCATCCGGTGAGCGGCGACGGGCCCGACGGCGCCAGCATGAGCCGGCGGTTGCCGATCTGCACAATCGCCCGAGCGGCAGGGGCGGGACTTGCTGCCGGCGCGTCGCTGGTAATATCCGGTGCTGAGAAGGGCTTGTTTGGGTTCGGTGTCGGAAGCGTCACCCGCGGCGGCTGGGTGAGCGCGGTCGCGATCGTGCGTGGCGCCGGCAGATCGGCCTCATCTTGCCACTGCCAGGCCGAGTCTTCCTCGCGAGACACGGACGACAGCGCGTGCAGCAACGGATAGACGGCGGCCGGTAAAGTGGACGGGTCGGCGCCGGCCAGCGTGAAACCGAATCGGGCGCCCACGTCCGTCGCGTCGGGTTGCCACTCCGCCAGGTCGAGCGCCTGCGCGAGCGCGTTTTCCAACCAGGCGTGCCGGGGGGCCCGGCCGAGAATCTGCCACGCCGTCGCCGCTTGCGGAAATTCGGCCGAGGCGGGCCTTAGGTCGGCTGCCAAAGTCTCCGCCACACGTGGAGCGACGTCGGAGAAATCAAAAAGGTCGTTGAACAGCAGTTTGCTGACCGTGCTGGTGGCGCGCAGATTGAGTGCGCGTTGCACCGCCTCGACGACGCTCGACCAAGTGGCCGGGCAGGGGACCACCGCCGCAACGCCCGACGCACTGACCAGCCAGATCGCACCGGACGTGCCGCACGGGTCCCAGAGGGCCACGCGCTCGGTGCTGTTTTCCGCCTGTAGCGCGGCGACGGCCGCAGCCACATGCGCCAACGTCGAAGAAAGCAGCGCGGTAGGGTCAAATCGCGCCGCGGTCAGCCAATCACTGTAGGGCTCGAGTTCGGCGACGGCCGCACTCACGTGCACGGCTGGGCGCCCCGCTTGAACGACGCCGAGAGTGGCGGCGTCGGCCAGTCCGTAGCGTGCGTCATTCGACGCTGCACCCGCGCTCTGGCCGCGGACCGCCGCGGTCAGTGCTTCCGGCCGCTGGGTCGACGCACCATCGATCCAGTGCACCTGTTGAGAGTTGGGGCCAAAAAGAGCGGTCACTGAGGCACTACTCGAGGCGAGCGCGCGGATGCGGCTGAGCGCCTCCCGTGTCGCCACCGGATCCTCGGCGGAACACTCCTCGTACGCTTCCACCGTCCGGCCCTGGACCAGGAGCGCGCGAAAGTTCACGCCGTGCCGGCAGAGCACGATCCGCGTTCGACTGCTGGTGGCCGTCGCTCCGACTGCGAGCACATCACCGTTATCCCGAATCGAGGTTGATACGGACAGCGCGGCGTGGGGGCAGGCTGGAGCGGAAACAGACATGCAGACGCGCTGGAGGCGCAGTCCGTTGGTCGTCACATTTTCGCTTTTGATTAGCAGAGCCGTTGCAGCAGGCCGCGGCGGGACGGCGGGGGACTACCGGTAAACCGCTGGAAGGGCGCGGCCTTCCCGGGCGCTCCGAGCCGCCAGGTCCAGGATGTGAATCGGGCGGCGCGCCCATGCCCCGGAGATCACCAGGTTGGTGCCTTGGGTCAGGTGGTCTGCGATGTTCTGGTAGAACCGCCAGCCCTCGGACTTGGGCAACGGGATCGTCGTCACCCGCCGTGCCTGATCGGGCAGCGCTTCCACAATTTCGCAGGACGCCCAGTCGGCCCAAACGAAGGCACCCTTCGTGCCGACCACCTCCATGAAGCCCCGCTTCGGATTGGCGTCGAGTTGGGTGACGGTGAGGTTCACCCGCTGCCCGGTCGCGAATCGAACGACGAGTTGCGCCTCGTCCTCATTGGCGTCGGTGGGCGGAAACGCCGCGTCGGGCTGGCTGGCCCAATGCCCCTCAAAGGCGTAGCCGCTCACCTCCGTGATATCGGCATTGATCAGCTGCAGGGCATACTCCAACAGGTGCACGCCCCAGTCATAAAGCACGCCTCCCGAGATACTGCGGCTCGACCGCCACCACTTCTTCGGTGTCGCATGGCTGCCCATGCGCAGATCGACGCGAACGACGTCGCCGATCGTGCCCGCCTGCACCACCTCGAGCGCTTTCAGGATCCAACCATCCCAGTGGCGATTGTGATACGTGCTTAACAGGACGTCGCGCTCCGCTGCCGCGCTGATCAGGCGGTCGCAGTCCGCGGTGGTGACGGCCATTGGTTTCTCGAGCACACAATGCCGGCCCGCCGAGAGGATCTGCAGTCCAAGCGGCGCGTGGGTATTGTGCGGGGTGATCACGGTGATCAGGTCAACCGCGGAGCGCTCCAGCATCTCGTCCACGCTCGTGTACGTTTCGATGCCGGGGAAATCCGTTAGCGCGACGGCGAGCCGTGCAGGGTCGAGTTCGGCGACCGCGGTCGGCGTCATGCCCGCCTGCTGCATCTCCTGCAGGTGCGCCCGACCCATGTTGAAGGCACCGCCATAACCGACGACACCCACCTTGATCGCCGAAGCTGAGGAATACGTTTTCATCAAAACTGAGAATAGGGGAGCGCTGCGAGCGATGAGCGGCGTGGCCGGGGCTACAGGGCGCCCGCGGCCCAACGCAGCCCACGAACGGCCAGTTCGAGCGCCGCCGGGAATTCGTCGAACTCCTCCGGCAGGTGTCCGAGTGCACTGTAGAAGACGCGCCCCCGGCCCCACGATTTGGTCCACGCCACCGGCATCACCACGGTGCGGTCCTCGTAAACGTAGTCCGTCTCGGCGAGCACGTGCACGCCCGGGTCGATCAGCATGTAGTATTGTTCGGAACGATACCCAAACTCCTCCGGCAGGCCGCGGGTGACCGGATGCTCCGGATCCGTGACGCGCACGGCGTACTCACCCACGTAAGGGTGCCCGACGAAGTGCCCGCCGACCATCCACTCGTACTCCAGTTGGCCGCGAAATGCGTCGCCCATGCCGCCGTGAATGCCTCCGAGATTGGCGCCTTCCCGCACGGCGTGGCTGAGCGCTGCCGCCTGTTCCTTGGTCAGCTGTCCCATCGTCCAGCACGGGAAGATCAGGTCATAACGGGCGAGCTCGGCGGCGTTGCTGAGGCACTCGAGCGTGTTGTCGACCCGCGATTCGATGCCGTACGAGCGGAGCTCCTCGACAAAGCGTTGGACCACTCGATCCGGTTGATGACCTTCCCAACCGCCGGCGAAGAAGAGAGCTTGTTTCACGGAGTATGCGACGAGCACGATCGTCCTAACAGGAACCGGTCCGCCGGGGGAAGCCTGCGTTCATTCGTGCGAAAGCCGGGCCGGGGCGGACGTCGTCCCGGCGTCCAGCCGGATTGCTACGTAAGCGCACGAGCGTAGTCCGGGTAGGCGCCGCGACGGGCCGGCCTCCTGTTGTGCTGGAACCACGTAGCGGTGTACCCAGAGCTTGAGTACAAACCGGCAAACCGCGTGTTTGAGGTTGTTTATGAAGGCGACTCCCGGCTCATGAGGACCAGCGGCCGCGGTGCGGACGCCCTCCAGTTTCCAGTCCAGCTTCAACTCATGAAACACGTCCTCTCCTCCGCCTCCAAGGCTTCCAAACTCGCTCTCGGCCTGGCCGGGTGCGCCGCCGCCACGGCGATCGCTTTTGCGGCCGTGAACTTCGACTTCTCCACCGGCGTTGGTTTCGTCGGCAAGGGCGACCTCCAGACCGCCTGGGGTTGGAACGACGCCAAGCTGCAGGCGAGCGCGGCCGGCATCAGCTTCTATTACCACGCTGAGTCGAACACCGAGTATGAGGCGGTTTGCACCTGGACGACGGGTGAAGGCACGCGCGGCGAGAAGGTGCACAACGTTTCGCACAGCGTCAGCACCGTCAGCGCCGTCAACGCGACCGTCGCATCCGACACCCGCAAGAATGGGCAGGGCAAGGTCACAGGCTTCACTCTGAACGGTTTTGGCGCGAGCAGCACGATCTCCTCCGGCGCGGCGCCGGTCGTGGGCGGCCCGTGCATGGGCAACGCCGGTCACGGCGGCGTCTGGACCAGCGTGACGCTGCTGTCCTCCACGCAGGAAGAAGGCGGCCTGTACGCGGTCTCGGCCGACGCCCCCGAAGGTCAGAGCCCGCTGCTGATCTGGTCCCCGGCCCCGGCGCCAGAAGCGCTCTGAGCCAATTGATTTCCCAAGAAGCCGGAGGCGATCGCCTCCGGCTTTTTTCGTTTTCAGACTCGCCTGTGGATCGTCGCGTGTAACCCATTGGTCACTACAATGACGCACTCCTCTGCCGAGCAGACGCGGACCGGACGCGCCGTGGCGATGGCGGCGGTGGCC
>JAEWIY010000102.1 GCA_023386835.1 Verrucomicrobiota bacterium | reverse complement strand
CCTCAGCGAGCTCGTCACATTGTATTCAAATTTGCCCTACCCCTGGCGCGCGCGCGGGGGTTTCACCTGAGCGCAGGGGAAACCGCCCCCCGTTCCCGAAGCGATGCCCACCCGGCGCAGGTAAACGGCACCGGCCGCACCCGCGGTGTCCTCCTCAGGCGCACCCGTAAAGTCCCCTAAATCCGCTGTAAGCAGCACGTAAAGCCCGCTGACGAACAGGGATTCCCCTACAGGGACCGGCTCCATGCGCCGTCGCGGAGGTCGTGATGACTTCCTTTTTGCACAACTTGGGCCGGCGGCTGGCGTTCGCCGCGTCCCTGGGCTTGGCCGCTACCGTAGGGTCTGCTGCCACGTCCATCACTCAATTCGGGATCACTTGGACCTTCGATCGTGATTACCCGTCGGGCCAGTTCGCCAACGGCGACTATTGGGTCGTCGGTCCAGTGACCGTGACCGACATCACACCGCGTTCGGTCGTCGTCAGCGGCGCCACGCTTCACGGTTCGATGATCAACCCGACCGTGAACGCGAGCCACGGTTACGACAGCCGGATCAAGAACAACACCTACGACGCCAACAAGAACGTCGGCCTCAAGCTGCCGTTGCTCGTGCCCGCCGGATCCTCCCTTGTTTCCTCGGAGAGTTATCCGACTCAGGTCAGCGGCGATAATCCGCAGCTCAAGACGCTCGCGATCCTGACGGTGCTGGCCGCCCCGGCGCCGGAAGGTTCGTTCCGCCCACCGCCCGTTGGCACGAACAAGGCGCTGCTGTGGAACAAGAGCCAGCTCAACTACAGCAAACTCCGCTCGCTGCCGCGCGTCAGCTCCGCGCCTTCGCTGAGCACGCTCGAAGCCCAGTTCGAACGCCCCTGGAGCGAACACCGCACGAATTGGACCGGCCGCTACATGCATGCCGCGCTCAACCAACCGCCGTACGGCCGCGAAATCGCTTACGCCGCGGCGAACGCGCTGCTGTCGCTGCAGCTCGACTACACCCCCGCGCAAAAGGAGAAGCTGCTCATCCGTCTCGTGCAGTACGGCATCGACATCTACGGCTCGGCCCGCGACGGCGCGGTCTGGGGCGCTGATGGTGGTCACAACATGGGCCGCAAGATGCCCCTGCTGTTTGCCGGCGCGATGCTGGGCGACGCCAACATTCTCGCTTTCGGCGACGCCTCGAAAAAATTCATTTTCCAGGAGGATCGCCAGACTTGGTACGTCGTGCAGGAAGACGTCGGTCGCCCGCTCTACACGGCTGACGGTCGTCCGCGTGAGCAGTACATCCAATCCGACGTCGGCATCCCCGAATGGGGTGAAAAGCACAACACGAACCCGGAGCGGGACGGCCGCAACTGGAACGCCTACTACCGCAACGTCGCGGGTGCGCCCACGGTCGGTCACGTCCTGACCGCGCACCTGATGGGTCTGACCAAGGCCTGGAACTGGCCTGTCGTGTTCGACTATTACGACCGGTTCTACCAGATCGAGGGTCCAAAGGCCGCGAATCTGGCCAACCAAATTCATCTCTTCGTCCGGGACATGTGGCAGGCCTACCGCTACTCGACCCCGGCGCCGCTCGATCCCGACACCACGGCCGCCGATTCATGGGTGAAGACGGCGTTCCCGAGCCAGTCCCAAAGCTTCACTGTCAGCTTCGATGTGATGGGATCACGCAGTGGCATGTACGGTTTGGCCGGCGTTTCGCGTGGAGCCGCCACTTCGGCCGGCCAACTCGCCGCCGCCCTTCGCTTCGCTTCGACCGGCTTCGTTGATGCAGTCAACGGCAGCGGTTACTCCGCCGCGAAGGTTTTCAGCTACGTTCCCGGCACCCTGTACCGCGCGGTCTTCATCGTCGACATCGCGACTCGCAAGTACTCGGCCACGCTCACCGCACCCGGTGGCAGTCCGGTGCTGATCGCCGACCAGTATGCGTTCCCGTCAACCTGGACCACCGGCAACCTCGACGCCGTGAGCTTCTACGCCACCAACGGCGCCCTCTCCGTCACAAACGTATCGGCCCAGACCAACGAGCCGCCCGCGCCAGATCCGGAACCCGAGCCGGAACCGGAACCGGAACCCGAGCCCGAGCCGGAGCCGCAACCAGAACCGCCGCTGCCGGAACCCGAACCCGAGCCCCAGCCCGAGCCGCCTCCCGCTGCGGTCAACGAAGTCTGGAACAGCGTCAGCGTTGGCGATCGCACCGGCACCTTCACGGTCACCTTCGACGTCAAACCCTCCAGCAACTCGGTCCAAGGCACGATTGGCCTCTCCAACGGCATCACCACCAAGGAGTCTGATCTGATCGCGCTCGTGATCCTGAGTCCGGACGGTCGTTTCCTCGCGCACAACGGAACCAGCCAGGCCGCCGCGTCCAAACTCTCCTACACGGCTGGCGCAACGTACCGCGTGACGCTGACCGTGGAATTGGGCAAGAACCGCTACACGGCTTTGGTTCAGGCTCCCGGAGCGAAGAACGGCACCGCCATCGCCCGCAACTACACGCTGCCCACCGCGCCTTCCCGCGTAAACCGGCTTAGCTATTACTCGATCGACGGCAAAGTCTCGGTGACGAACATCTCAGCGAAGTAAATCATCCGTCCACCGACCGACTCTTGACCCCGCGGCAGCATCGGCCGCGGGGTCTTTTATTTTGTTCGGAGAGAGGTTTATAAACATGGTGGCTTTTCGGATAGGACCTCAGGGTTCTGCCCAAGAGCCAATCAGCCGGAGATCAGGGCAAATGCAGACCGGTTCGCTTGCCCGTGCGGGATGGCGCGCCCTTAATCACCGCCATGGCGCACCATGCAAAGAAATATCTGCGCGCCTTTCAGGTGCATTTCCCGTTCCTTCTGGACGCCAAATTCTCCGCCATGCGCTGGGTCCGCCGGACCTTTCGGCTGCCTTTTGAAGAGGAGTTTCGTGCGATCCCTTTGTTCAATCCGCCGGAGGGAGCGCTGTTTCTCGATATAGGCGCCAATCGCGGGCAGAGCACGGACGCTATATTGATGCAGCATCCAACTGCGCGAGTGACGCTCTTTGAGCCGAATGAATTGTTGTTTCGAAAGCTCCAGGCGCAATTTGCGGGACGTGAGTCGATCGTGTTGCACAACTGTGGCCTCGGTGACGACGACGCGGCTCATACGCTGTATATTCCGTTCTATCGGAAGTGGATGTTTGATGGCTTGGCCTCCTTCGACCGTGATGAGGCCGCCGACTGGCTCCGCGGACGCCTCGCCGGCTATGACGAGCGCCACTTTTCCCTGGTCGAGTCCCGTGCGCTGACGCGTCGGCTCGACGAATTCGACCTTCGACCGTTTTTCATGAAGCTCGATGTGCAGGGTTTCGAATACCGCGCGCTCAAAGGCGGCGAACAAACGCTGCAGCAGCATCAACCGGTGCTGCTGCTGGAAGCGCCCGATGTCGGCACAACTCAGTTCTTGGGCAGCCTCGGCTACGAACCGTATGGGTACGCTGAAGGGCGGTTCACACCGGGCCCCTCGTCCGGCCGCAACACATTCTTCCTTCCACCCGACAAAGCCGCGCTCGTCTCGCGCCACATCGCCCAACCGGCCGCTGCGCTGGCGGCCTAAGAGCGATCACTTCACCGCTGGCGTCACCTTCAACGCCGCGCTCGAGCCCTTCGCTTCCATCACCTGCGAGGTAGTCGCATCGGTCGTGGCGGTGGCGAGCGGCACCGCCGGTGGCACTCGGCGATGCGCGCGGGCGAGGCAATGCTTCTCCACCAGGTGCCAGCTCATCACCCCAGCGGCGACGGAAAGCGGGATCGCGATGGCGCAGTGGACGAGCGGGTGCATCGAGTTGCCGCTCCACCACACAAGCAACTGCTGGATGGGAAAGGCGTACAGGTAGGTGCCGTAGGAAAAATCTCCATACCGGCCCCAACCGTGGAGCTTGATCGACGGTGTGAGACAGAACCACAGCATCCCGTAAGCGAAGCCAACTGGCAGCACCAGGCGCGCGGTGGCGGGGTGCAAGAGCGACAAGCAGCTGGCGATGACCGCGACTGCGGCCCAACGCGCGCTGAAGTCGCGACCCCAGCGGTAAAACGTGGCGCCGAGCAGAAAGTAGGTCAGCAGCCGGAGGGTCTGGTCGGGTTGGCCGAAAACTGTGGCAACCGGGCCCGACATCGTTGGCAGAGGCACGTAACGGGCGGCCACGTGCATCCCGAGCACCAGCACGGTCAGCGTCACGAGCAGCGAGCGGCGCGCGACGACGCCGGTCAGGCCGAGCGCGATCACCATCAGGTAGCAGCGGAATTCGTACGAAATCGTCCAAAGCGATCCGTTGATCACGCCCGGATACACATTGTCTAGGAACGCGCCTTCCGGCTCGTTCCGATTTAACAGCACCAGACCCGCGAGCATCTTCAACGTCCCCGGGTACACCACCGCATCCGAAACCAACGGGGCGACGACAAAGACGCCGAGCGCCCACGCGACGATGAAGCCCGGGTAGATCCGGTAGATCCGCTTCTTCAGGTACGAGACGATTGATGAGGAACGCTCCCAACTGGCGGTGATGAGAAAGCCGCTGATAACGAAGAATCCATTCACCGCGAGCATGCCCGCCTCGAAGATTCCGCCCGTGAGCCAGTGGACGAGTTCACCGTTCTGCACGCCGCCCGTGAGCACGTACGCGTGTGAGTAGATCACCGCGACGGCCAGCGCGAGGCGGGCGAAGTCGAAATTATTGGTACGCCGCTCGTCCATCTTAAGGCAGCGGTCGGGGCCGGCAAAGCGTGGCCGCGCGGTCAGAACCTAGCGGCTGGTCGAAAGCTTCGCCAACCGAGAAAAGCCGGAAAGCGTTTGTTGACATGGCTGGATGGGGCAGGCGCCCCGTATGCGCCAAAGAGAATCTCCGGGAGGAATGGTTCCCGTTCTACCCGGGAAAAATTTCCGGAACTGCTGCTCTGTTTCACCGTTCGGACGACCTGTACCCGGCTATGGCAATGCCCACCGGGCCGTCCCGTTTTTGTTTGGAAGTCGGTGAACCGCTGGCGGTTTTCGCGTTCGGTTCTCCGGTTCAGTTGCTCGTGTGTCCCACTCTCCCGCTTCAACGTTCTGAGTCCCGTCCGCACGGGAGCCGCCTCCACTTGCGATCGTGGCGGTCTTCTGGTGTGCACCTTTCGCGCTCCCTTTTTCCGCCGCTTAACCGGATATGAATCTGATCGCCCTCGTGTTCTTTGCCGTGACTGCCGGCGCGCTTTTTGTCGCGCCGCGGCGATGGGCTCCGGTGCCGCTTCTGGCCGGCTGCTGTTACATGACCACCGGCCAGGGCATCGAACTCGGGCCGATTTCGCTGCCGGTCATCCGTCTCCTGCTCGCGGTCGGAATCCTCCGCGTGATTGTTCGCGGAGAGCGCATGGCCGGGCGCGTCAACGCGATCGACTGGTGCGTGATCGTCTTCGGCGCGTGGACCATGTTCGCCAGCTTTTTCCACAACGGCATCGACTCCGGTCCGTTGTTCGCCAGCGGCGTGGTGCTGAACATCGGCATCATCTACTATCTCACCCGCGTCTTCTGCCGCAGCACGGAAGAACTGGTCGGATTGATCAAAGTGGTCGCAATCCTGCTCGTACCCATCGCCCTCGAAATGGCGTACGAGTCCCTGACCGGGAAGAACCTGTTCGCGGCCCTGTTCGGCGGGTCACCGCTCGACGTGGTGATGCGTGAAGGCCGGCTGCGCGCCCGCGGTCCGTTCCGCCATGCCATTCTCGCCGGCACCGTCGCGGCCGCCTGCTTCCCGTTGATGCTCGGCATCCGCAAGCGAGCGCCCATGGTCGCTCGTATCGGAATGTTCACGACGTTGGCCATGGTCGTGATGAGCGCTTCCAGCGGGCCGGTGATGAGCCTCGTTTTCGCCATTGGCGCACTCTGCCTGTGGAAGTTCCGCCGGTACGCGCGCTACATCCCGCACGCGGCGGTCGCGGCTTACGTTGCGCTGGAACTGGCGATGGAGAAACCCGCGTACTACCTGATGGCGCGCATCGACCTCGCTGGTGGCAGTACGGGCTGGCACCGCTCCGCACTGATCGATTCAGCCATCCGCTACCTGAACGAATGGTGGCTCTTCGGCACCGACTATACGCGGCATTGGATGCCGACCGGGATCACGTTCAGTTCCCATCACACGGACATCACCAACTACTATCTCGGCTTCGGCGTGATCGCGGGACTACCCGCCTTTCTTGCGGTCGTCGGCGCAGTGGCGATCGCGTTTCGCTGGTGCGAACGCGCGGTCCGCGTTCCCGCCCAGTTGCTGAGCCGGGAGGATCGCTGGCTGATCTGGTGTCTGGGCGCCGGCCTGTTTGCTCACGCCACGGCCGCGATCTCCGTGCCATACTTCGATCAATCCTTCGTTTTCTTCTGGTTTAACGTGGGTGTTATCAGCTCATTTCACTCGGTCCTGCAGGTCGCGCGCCGCAAGGC
>JAEWIY010000049.1 GCA_023386835.1 Verrucomicrobiota bacterium | reverse complement strand
CGCCCGTCGTCGTTCCCCCGGAGCGCCAACACGCGCCCGCCCTCGCCTTCCTGGCCACGTTGCAACGCGAGGGCCGGTTCATCGACTTTTTGCAGGAGGACGTCGGCTCGTTTTCGGACGCCGAAGTCGGCGCAGCCGCCCGCGTCGTGCACGCCGGTTGCCGCAAGGTGCTCTCGTCAACGCTCACGCTGGCACCCGCGTGGCCCGGCGAAGAAGGCAGCCGTGTCACCCTGCCCGCCGGCTTTGACGCGCAGCGCGTCCGTCTGAGCGGCGCCGTGACGGGTCAACCGCCGTTCAAGGGCACGCTGAAGCACCACGGCTGGGTCGCCACGGACGTGCGCTTCCCCACCGTCGCGGAGTCGCTCGATCCACGCGTGCTCGCGCCCGCGGACGTGGAGTTGTGAGTGTTCGTTGGTGCGACGGCTGGTTCGTTCCTCCTTCCCTGCGCTTGGTCGCACAACCAAACCGGGGCGTGTGCGTCGACCGTCTCGATTTGGTCCCGCAATCGCCCAGCGTCTCGGTGATCCTGTGCTCCCCTTTTTGAAGTAATTCCACATGGCTCGTTTTTCGGTCGGTATCGATCTTGGCACGACAAACTGCGCGGTTTCGTACCTCGACCTCTCGGGGACGGGTGCGCGCGGCGCTCAGCAAACGATGCTGCCGATCGCGCAGCTGACTGCGCTCGGCACGGTGGAAGAGCGGCCGTTGCTGCCCTCCTTCCTCTACCTTCCGGCGGAGAGCGAATTCCCCGCTGGCACTACAACCGTGCCGGGGCACGAAACCGACGGTCGGATCGTCGGACAGTTTGCCCGCTCCCACGGCGCCAAGGTTCCCACGCGCCTCGTCTCCTCGGCCAAGAGCTGGCTCGGCCACGCCGCGGTCGATCGGCAGGGTCCAATCCTGCCTTGGCAAGCGCCCGCCGATGTGGCCAAGGTCTCGCCACTCGACGCCTCCGCGGCCTACCTGCGCCACCTGCGCGCCGCGTGGGAGCGCGCCATGCCCGACGCGCCCATCGCGGAGCAGGACGTCATTCTCACGGTGCCGGCCTCGTTCGACGCGGCTGCGCGGGAGCTCACCCTTAAGGCCGCGCAAGCCGCCGGCCTCCACCAACTCACGTTGCTCGAGGAGCCCCAGGCGGCCTTCTATGCCTGGACGGAACGGCGCGGTGAGTCGTTCCGCAAACACGTCAAACCCGGCGACGTGGTGCTCGTCGTCGACGTCGGCGGCGGCACGAGCGACTTCTCCTTGATCGCCGTCACCGAGAACAACGGCGAAGTGGAGCTCACCCGCCTGGCGGTTGGCGACCACATCCTGCTCGGCGGTGACAACATGGACCTCGCGCTCGCGTACAGCGTGCACCAGCGGCTGACCGCGGACGGCCGGAAACTCGATGCCTGGCAATTCAATGCCCTGACCTACGCCTGCCGCGAGGCCAAGGAGCGCATGTTCGCTGATGCCAGTGTGGACCGCGCGCCGCTGGTTATCCCGTCCCGCGGCTCGTCGCTGATCGGCGGCTCGATCAAGGCCGAACTGACGCGGGACGAACTCAACCGCGTCCTCGTCGACGGCTTCTTCCCCGCGGCCGCGGTGACGGACGCGCCGCAAACGACCCGGCGCAGCGGCCTGGCTTCGCTGGCGCTGCCCTACGCGCAGGACGCCGGCATCACCCGCCATCTGGCGTCGTTTCTGACCCGGCAGGCCCGCGCCCTGGCCACGGCCGAACACGTGACGGTGCCGCTCGCCGGCCGCTCCTTTGTCCATCCGACCGCCGTGCTCTTCAACGGCGGCGTCTTCAAACCGGACCTGATGCGCCAGCGTGTGCTCGACATTCTGAATACATGGCTCGCGGCCGATGGCGGTGCACCCGCCGTTGAACTCGCCGGCGCGGAGCTCGACCTCGCGGTGGCCCAAGGGGCGGCCTACTACGGCTGGGTGCGCCACGGACACGGCCTGCGTATCCGCGGTGGCACTGCGCGTGCCTATTATGTGGGCGTGGAAGCCGCAATGCCCGCCGTCCCCGGCATCGAACCGCCGATTCGCGCCCTCTGCGTGGCCCCGTTCGGCATGGAGGAAGGCACCAAGGCCGAGATCCCGCCGCAGGAATTTGGTCTCCTCGTGGGCGAACCCACGCGCTTCCGCTTCTTCTCCAGCTCCGTGCGCCGCGAAGACCCGGTCGGTGTGATGATCGACGATCCCAACCACTCGGACGAGTTCGAGGAAGTGGCGCCGATCGAGACCACCTTGCCTGGTGGTGAGGGTGAAACGGGCCGGCTGGTCCCGGTGAATCTGCAGGCCGGCGTCACCGAACTCGGCACTCTTGAGCTGCGCTGCCTGGAAAAAGGCGGATCCGGTGAATGGAAACTCGAGCTCAACGTTCGGATGAAGGAATGACGGCCCAAGTGCCGGCCGCGCGTCCGTCCGATCCTGTGCTTTCTCCTTTGGTATCGTTGTGAGTGACTCCGCCCAGTACGTCGTCGGCATCGACCTCGGCACAACCAACTGCGCGCTCGCGTACGCCTCCCTCGCCGAAGGGCCCGATGCGGTCGTGCGCGACTTCGCCGTGCCGCAGTTGCAGCGACCGGCCCAGGTCGGCCGTCAGCCGTTGCTGCCTTCGTTCGTGTATTCAAGTGGTGAGCACGAACTGGACGAAGCCAGCCGGCGGCTGCCGTGGGGCGACGCCCCGGCCATGGTCGTGGGCGAACTCGCCCGCTGGCAGGGCTCACGCGTGCCGGGCCGCCTGATCGCGTCGTCCAAGAGTTGGTTATGTCATCCCGGCGTCGACCGCACCGCTCCGATCCTGCCGTGGGGTGCACCGGCCGATGTCGCACGATTGGCGCCGACGGACGCATCCGCTGCCCTCCTGAGCCACCTCCGCCGCGCCTGGGACCACGAACATCCGGAGGCACCACTGGCCCAACAGGAAGTTGTCATCACGGTGCCGGCCTCGTTTGATGAGGTCGCGCGAGCCCTGACCGTCACGGCCGCCCAGCGCGCCGGGTTGCCCAAGTTCGCGTTGCTCGAGGAGCCGCAGGCCGCCTTCTACGATTATACGGCCCGCCATCGCGCCGCGCTCACGTCCGCGCTGCGCGACATCCGGCTCGTCCTCGTCGTCGACATTGGCGGTGGCACGAGCGACTTCACCCTGGTGCACGCAGCGGTGGGCGACGAGGGCCCGGTGTTGAAACGTATCGCCGTCGGAGACCACCTTCTGCTCGGCGGTGACAACATGGACGCCGCCCTCGCCCGTCGGCTGGAGGCGCAGATGACCGCCGGTGGCCGCCGCCTGACAGCCGTTCAGTGGACGCAGCTTCTGCAGGCCGCGCGCGCCGCCAAGGAGCAGTTGCTCTCCGTGGAAGGGGTGGAACGGCAGGCCGTTTCCGTCGCCGGCGAAGGCAGCCGCTTGCTGGGCGGCACGTTGTCGGCAGAAGTGAGCCGCGCGGATGCGGAATCGCTGATCCTCGATGGTTTTTTTCCAACCGTTCCGGCAGATGATCATCCGCGCCGAACCACCGGGCGCGCCGCCGCACTGCAGGAACTCGGGCTGCCCTATGCGACCGATCCAGCCATCACGCGCCATGTCGCCGCATTTCTCCGCGAGCATGCGGACGCCGCCCGCGCGGTCGTCGGCGGTGACGCGATGCAGTTGCCGCGTCCGGACGCGATCCTGCTCAACGGCGGCGTTTTTAACTCATCCGCCCTCACGACCCGTTTTGTTGATGCGATCTCCACGTGGTGGCCGGAACAACCCCCGGTGCCGCTGCTGCCGCACGAGTCGCTCGACCTCGCCGTCTCCCGGGGCGCGGCGTACTACGGGCTCGTCCGCCGCGGTTGGGGTCGCCGCATCGGCGGCGGCGCCGCCCATGCACTGTATCTCGGCGTGGCTGGTGATTCCGGCGAAGCCGACAAGGTGCTGTGCATCGTTCCGCGTGGTCAGGACGAAGGTCAGGTGGTCACGCTGCGAGACCGGCGTTTCTCCCTCAGCCTCGGCCGGCCTGTGCAGTTCCCCCTGTTCTCGACCGCGGGCGACCGCGTCGATCGCCCCGGTGAACTCGTGTCGCCCGACGAGAGTTTCCGGGCGCTGCCGCCGCTGCACGCCCTCCTGCGCGCGCGGACCGGCCGCACCGGTGTCGTGCCCGTGTACCTACAGGCGCTGCTGACCGAGCTTGGCACGCTCGAGCTGTCCTGTGTCGCCGCCGAGGGTGACGATCGCTGGCGGCTGGAGTTCGACCTGCGTGGCTCGGTCCGAAAGACGGAGGACGCGGTGGTGGAATCGATGCCGGCGCGCTTCAGCGAGGTGAAGACGATCGTGGACCGGATCTACGGCCCGGCCCCGCAGAGCGTGGATCCAAAATCCGTGCGCCAGTTGCGCTCGACCCTGGAGGCCACGCTGGGACCGCGTGAGGACTGGAGCGTCGCGCTGCTGCGGGAGTTGTGGGGCACGTTGTTCGCCGGCGCCAACCGTCGCCGCCGGAGCGTCGAACACGAACGCGTTTTCTTCCAGCTGCTGGGTTACAGCCTGCGACCAGGCTGGGGCTATCCGCTCGACGACTGGCGTTGCGAACAGGCTTTCCGCCTCTGGAGCGAAGGCGTCAACGCTCGCGCGGAAACAAGCGTTTGGCGCGAATTCTGGATTCTGTGGCGGCGGATCGCGGCGGGGCTGAGCGAGGCGCAACAGGAGGAGATGTGGTTCTGGCTGCGCCCGCACCTCGCCCGACAGGTGCCCGCCAAGGTCAAGAACGCTTCCAAGCCCAAGGGTCCGCAGCCACTCGGGATTGACGAAATGGTCCGCACGGCCGCGTCGCTGGAACTCATCGCACCGACCGAAAACGTGGTCTGCGGCCAATGGATACTCGAGCGGCTGCCGGACCCCAAACTGCGCAATGGCCCGTGGGCCTGGGCGCTTGGCCGGCTCGGCGCCCGGGCGCCGATCAGCGGCGGCAGCCATCGTACGATTGATCCGGAGACGGCCACCGGCTGGATCGATCGGCTGCTCGCATTGGGGGTTGAACGCGTCGAGGGTGGTCCGTTTGCGCTCGTCTGGCTCGCGCGCATGACCGGTGACCGCGCGCGCGACCTCGACGAGTCCGTCCGCTCGCGGGTCTTGGAAGCTCTGCAGGCGGCCGAGGCGCCCGAGCGGTGGCTCGAAATGGTTCGTCACCCGCTGGAGCTTACGCGGGACGACGAATCACGTGTGCTCGGGGACGCGCTTCCCCTCGGCCTCCGGCTTTGAGTGTCCGGCCGCGCTTGCGAGCCGCGGCTCCCTACGGCGTCTCGCTGGAGGCCGTTCGCAACGCGCCCAGCATCGTATCCGCCTGGCGGATCTCGGCGGGATCCGAGACGAGCTCCCGATATGCCAGCATCGCGTCGAGGGCCCCGGGCCTATCACCATGCTGCGCCCGCACGAGTGAGAGGTTGAAGTGCGCGGCCGCGAGCGTCGGCGTCACCCGCGTCGCCATCTCGTAGTGCAACTGGGCGAGCCGCACCTCATTCGCTCCAAGGTACAGGTTGGCCAGATTGTAGTGTGCGGTGCCGTGCCGGGGATCCTGTTTGAGCGCGCGGGTGAAGCAGTCGAACGCGCGCGCGGTTTTGCCGAGGCGCGATTCGAGGATGCCGAGGTTGCAATAGGCATCCGCGACACTGTCGTTGTTCTCAATGGCCTGCTGATAGAGCTCCGCCGCGCGACCGTCCTCCTGCTCATCAAAAAGCAGCGCCTGCTCGAAGGGCGTCAGCGGTGCCTCCGCTGCCGGCGCGACGGCGAACAGGCTCAGCTGGTTCGGATCCTCCCGCAGCGCGGAACGCCGCGCGCGCGTGTAGCCGCGGTTGCTGACGGCGCCGGGGAACTGAAGAACGTCGCCCATCGCGCAACCTTCCGCGGCTCCGCGGTCGCCGCAAGGCGCTTTCGCATTCCTCCGCGCTCCGCCGGCGGTGTCGTCGGGGCCCCCGCGCGTAGCCACGACGCGGCGGGGCTGACGAAGGTGAACTGGGCCACTTCTACTCCGTTCGCAGCGCCGCCATCGGACTCACCCGCGTGGCTCGCCGCGCCGGCAGCCAGCACGCCGCCAGCGCAGCCAGACCAAGCACCACGGCGGCCGAGCCATACGCGAGCGGATCGAACGCGCTCACGTCATACAGCATGCTGGCACACGCTTGCCCTGCGACGAGCGAGAGCGCCAACCCGACCGCGAGACCGCACAACGTCATGCCCAGCCCTTCGCGCAAGATCATCCGCTGCACCGTTACGACGGTCGCGCCGAGCGCCAGCCGGATCCCGATCTCCCGGGTCCGCCGCGCCACCGCGTACGCCTTTACGCCGTAAATGCCAATCACCGCCAACACGAGGGCGAGTGCACCGAAGATCCCAAACAACGTGCCTCCGGCGCGCGCCATCCACAGCTGGCCGCTGGCATCGAGGTGCTGCTGGAACGTCTTCACGCCAAACAGCGGCACCCGCGGCGCCGTGCCCCGCACCTCGCGGCGGATCGCGTCCAGCCAGACGCGTTCGCCCTCCTTCGGGAGCGAGGCCAAGCGCACGTGGAAGAAGGCGTTGCTCTGGTAACCTTGCGCAAACGGCACGTACAACGTGCTGCCGACCTCTCCCTCCGACAGGTCCCAGCGCGTCGCCGGAACGATTCCCACCACTTCCATGTCGCGGTCCGCAGAAGCCGGGGCATCGCGCACCACAATCTGGATACGCTGGCCGAGCGGATCCGCCTCCCTAAACAGTCTGCGCGCCAGCACCTCATCGATGATCGCGACGCGGGGTGCCCCCGTGTGCTCCGCTTCCGCCGCGGTGAACGCCCGGCCGCGCAGCAGCGGCAGTCCCATCGCCTGGAAATACGCGGCGCCCACGCTGCTCCAGCGCGCGTCGAAGGCCATGCCTTCCTCGGCTGTTGCCGGACGGCTGTCCGCATCGAGCGCGAGGCCGGCCCGACGCACCGAATGGCTCAACGTGATCATGCCGAAAGGCACAACCGAGCCGACGGCGGACGCCTGAACCCCAGGCAGTGCCGAGAGCCGGTCGTTGATCGAGCGATACATTTCGAGGGCCTGCGCTTCGCTGTACCCGGCGAGGCTCGCATCCACTTCCGCCAACACGGTCCGACTGGTTTCGAAGCCGGTGGAAACTCCACTGGCCTTGAAGGCCGCTCGGATGAAGAGCCCGGCCACGCTCAGCAACGTGAGGGAGAGTGCGAGTTGCGCCACGATCAACAGGTGCCGTGGCATCCACCGCCAGCGACGGCGGGCCGGATCCTCGCCCGCCTGCTCTTTGAGGTCACCGATCACCGCGGCGCGCGAAAGCTTTAGCGCCGGTCCGAGCGCAAAGCCCACGGTGGCGAGCGCACAGAGACCCAGCGCCGCCGCGAGGAGCGCGGGGTTGGCCGCCCCACGGAGGAAAAGTGTCACCGGCATGAGGGCGCTCAAAGAATGGCTGAGCAATCCCGACGACCACATCGCGAGCATAAAACCAGCGGTGCCGCCCGCGAGAGCCAGGACTGCGCCCTCGGTGAGCAGCTGCCGGACAATCCGGCTCCGACTTCCGCCCAACGCCAGACGCACCGCGATCTCCTTACGCCGCGCGTTGCCTCGGGCGAGCAGCAGGTTCGCCAAGTTGAGACACGCGATCAGCAGTACAATGCCCGCCATTCCGAGAAGCAGGGAACCGAGTACCGTCAGGTCCGACTCCTCCGTGGGATTCGAATTGGTGCTAAGGCGCGGCAGCACGCCGACGTGGAAGGTCTGGCCCTTTTGCTCAACGGGATAAGCCCCCTCGAGCTGGCTCGCGATCGTATCGAGGGCCGCGTTGGCGGCCTCCGGCGTCACGTCGGCCTTCAAGCGGCCGACCAGGAAAAGTTTTTGGGCGTCCCGTTGGTCCAGTGTGCGCTGCGGCATCCCTTCGAACTGGTTTTCCAACCAGGCCGAAGCGCCGAGCGGAAAGTACAGCTCCGGCCCGAAAAGCATCATCGTGCCGGTAAAGTGCGGCGGGGCGATGCCGACGACGGTCACCAGCCGCTCGTTGACGCGAATGGTCCGGCCGACCAGCCCCGGGTCATAGCCGGTCTTCTTCCAGAAGACATCGCTCGCGATCGCCACCGCGGCATCGCTGCCGGGCACCTCCTCTTCGGGCAGGAAGGATCGGCCTTGGGGCAAGGTGACTCCCAGCACCGAGAAGTAGTTGGAACTCACGATCGCGCCAAAGGTGCGGCGCGACGTCTCGCCTTCCCCAACTCCAATCATCGCCATATGATGCGCGAGCACCCCTTCGAAGACCGTATTGTTCGCCGCGATGTCACGGTAGGTCGGATAGGAGAAGATCCGGTAAGCGTGGGTCTGCGTGCGGTCACGCGAGTAGAGCTGCACCACCCGCTCCGAGTCCGGGTACGGTCGTGGACTCCAAACCAGCTCGTGCACCACGCTGAAAATCGCGGTGTTCACACCGATCCCGAGGGCCAGGACAGCGATGGCCACAAAGGTAAACCCCGGCGTGCGGGATAACATACGCAGGGCAAAGCGAAGGTCTTGCAACAAGGAGCTCATGGTGAATGGCGACTTCCGACGCAGGGCGCCGACCCCTTCAAAAACCCAAGCAAGCGCATGGAAGTTACAGCCCCTGTAAGAAAAATTTCTAAACGCGGATGGCGCCTTGGAAACTCCCAGTCCGATCTTTGAGCCTTCTGCGCGTTTTTGCGGCTCTCTCCGATCTCCGTGTTCTTCGTACCTTGGCGGACTGTCGCCGCGCTCGAGAGTGGTGAGCCCATCCGTGCAACCCCGGTCGCGTCTGGTGTCGGGAATGGGCCCAGGTGATCCCGGTGCCGGCTTGGGGGCCCGGCCCGAAATCAGCTTGGGGCCGACGTAGCTAAACTTCGGTTACGCACCCGACCCGTGCTTCGGGTGTATCCGGTGGCTGGATAACTTGCGAACGGCGGCGATCGGCGTCCGGGGTATAGGGCCAGCAAATGTCACAAACCCAACACTACAACAGAACACTACCATGACCCGTCTCTCCCTCCGCGCCGGCGCCATCGCCGGCCTCCTGCTCCTCGCCCCGCTTGGACTGTCGGCCCAGACC
>JAEWIY010000036.1 GCA_023386835.1 Verrucomicrobiota bacterium | reverse complement strand
CTTCTTTGGCAAGATGAAGACGCCGGTGGTGCCTGATGCTGCCGGTGACGCCGCCGAAATGGAGAAGACGCGCCGCGATCCGCATCGCTTCGCCCACACCAAGCTCTTTGGTCCCGACTCCAACTGGGAATTCGGCAAGTGGGACAAAGTGGATACGATCGGCTTCATCGCCTGCCTCGGCGTTTCCTTCGCCATCCTGGCGAGCTTCTGGTTCCTGCTGCGACTTGCGTCAGGGAGCTGACGCGCCGGTGTCGTTCTCCGCGTTGGCTTCCCTCCTGGTCCGCGCGGAGGCCAACTCCCGCTCGCGCCGGACGCGGCTCTGTGGTTTTCCCGACGCATGACGTTTGAACATTTCGCGCTCAACGTGGCCGAGCCGGCGGCGATGACCCGCTGGTATGGCGAACATCTTGGCCTGCGAGTCGTGCGCGACGTCGGTGGGGCCACCCAAACCGTTTTCCTCGGCGATGACACCGGGCGGGTGGTGGTTGAGTTGTACCACAATCCTGCCGCGCCCGTTCCCGCCTACGCGGCGACGCACCCGCTCTGTTTTCACTTTGCCCTGGTTTCAACGGACGCGCGGGCGGATCGGCAACGGCTCGAGCAGGCCGGCGCGCAATGGGTGGAGGACGTGACGCCGCCCGACGGATCCGTGCTCATCATGATGCGCGATCCGTGGGGAGTACCGATCCAGCTCTGCCAACGCGCGCGACCGTTCTAGATCGCGTCGGCTCGCCCCCAGCCTCGCGTCCGCTGCCGCCGACTCCGCTTCAGCCCCACAACAGCGCGGCTGCTGACCACGCCAAAGTGCCGATCGCACTTCCCCCGCG
This sequence comes from Verrucomicrobiota bacterium, assembly GCA_023386835.1. GTDB lineage: Bacteria > Verrucomicrobiota > Verrucomicrobiia > Opitutales > Opitutaceae > Actomonas. The sequence goes on along the minus strand of JAEWIY010000036.1, from coordinate 6,396 downwards.
GTGCGGAAGCATTATCCTGCGGGCAAAACCCCGTTCGTCATGCATGCCTCACCGACGCTCGAAAAAGCCGAGGCGTACCTGAATGTTCATCTGGCACGTTCCGGCCCCGGGGCGACTTCGCCCGCCCGCCTGCCCTTTGTAACGCTATCCCGTGAAGCTGGAGCTGGCGCCTCCAGCCTCGCCCGCATCCTCGCCGACCAGCTCAACGCTGAGCTGCGCTCCGACGAACCGCCGTGGACCGTATTCGACGGCAACCTGGTCGAAGCGATGCTCGAGGCCAACCACTACTCCGTCACCCTCGCCCGTTTCCTGCCCGAAGACGACGTCTCGGAATGGTCGGCGTCCGTTGGCGAGATCGTGGGCCTGCACCCCAGCCTTTGGGAGCTGACGCAGAAAACGAACGAGCTCATCCGGCAGCTCGGCCGCCTCGGCCACTGCATCCTCATCGGCCGCGGTTCGAACTTCGCCACCGCCGGATTGCCCGGCGGCGTGCACGTCCGGCTGGTCGGCTCACCCGTTAACCGCGCCGTTCATGTCGCGCGCCTGCAACAGCTCGAACTCGACGAGGCCCGCAACCGCAACGCCCGCTCCGACCTCGCTCGGCGCCGTCACGTGCGCGCCGTTTTCAATCGGGAGGTGGATGACCCCATCGCGTACGACCTGATCCTCAACACCGATCGCATCCCGTTGCCGGAGGCGAGCCGGCTCATCACCAGCCTGCTCGCCAACCGCGAGCCCACCGGCCCGTCCGTCAGCTCCATCGGCCTACACCTCCCCGCCCACGCCTAAACCGCCGTACGGCCGTGACCCGACTCAAACCCCCAAGAGCCGCCCGCGCCGGACGCGCCCCCTCCCCGCCCAGCGGATCGCTGCGTCGAACGCCTGGACCCCATCGCCTCGCCCGTCCCCTAAACAACAACCGCTAAGCCCAGAGCCTTAAGCTTAAAGCTTAACGCCTACAGCCTACCGCCTAACGCCTACCGCCGACCGCCTAAAGCCTACCGCCTACCGCCTAAAGCCTACCGCCGCCTTGCCCTGACGCGGCGGCCTCACAACCTCCGCACCGATGACCGCCCATCGTGTGCCCCCGGCCGCCGGCGTCGGCTGGCGCCGCTACTCCCCGTTTGGCCTCGGCCAGACCAAACCAAAACACTTCCGCGACATGCTGCGGGTGGCGTGGCAAAACCGCGACAACCTGCCTTACGCCTGGAAGGTCCTGTCGCGCGGCGTCTGCGACGGTTGCGCGCTCGGCGTGGCGGGCCTGCACGATTGGACGATCGACGGCGTGCACCTGTGCATGACGCGGCTGAATCTGCTGCGCCTGAACACCATGCCGGCGCTTGCCCCCGATGCGCTGGTCGACGTGCGCGGCTGGGAAAAGCGCGACAACCGCGAGCTGCGTGCCTTGGGACGGCTGGCGCACCCCATGCGCCGGCGGCGCGGTGAGCCCGGCTTCACGCGTATCTCGTGGGAGGAGGCGCTCGACAGCATCGCCCGGAGGATCCGCGCCAGCTCACCGGATCGACTGGCGTTCTTCGTCACGGCGCGCGGGGTGACCAACGAAGTGTATTACCTCGCGCAAAAGGCCGCCCGTTTCCTCGGCACCAATCACGTCGATAACGCCGCCCGCCTCTGCCACTCGCCGTCCACCGCGGCAATGAAGGACACCCTCGGCGTCTCGGCCTCGACCTGCAGCTACCGCGACTGGATCGGCACCGACGTCATCGTCTTCTTCGGCTCCAACCCCGCCAACGACCAGCCTGTCTCCACCAAATACCTACACCTGGCCAAGGAGGCCGGCACCAAGGTCGTGCTGGTCAATCCCTACCTCGAGCCGGGCATGCAGCGGTACTGGGTGCCCTCCACCACCAAGAGCGCGCTCTTCGGCACCGACATCGCCGATCACTGGTACCCGGTCGCCCAGGGTGGCGACATCGCATTCCTGTACGGCGCACTCAAACACCTCGACGCGATCGGCGGCACCGATCAGGCGTTCCTCAACGACCACACGGTCGGCTGGTCGGAACTGATCGCCCGCGTCCGCGCGCTCGACTGGGCCGAACTGGAGAAATCCGCGGGTTTGCCGCGCGCGAGCATGGAAGACTTCGCGCAACTCATGGCCGGCGCGCGCACCGGTGTCGTCGTCTGGAGCATGGGCATCACGCAACATCCATGGGGCGCGGACGGTGTCCGGATGGTCCTCAACCTCGCGCTCGCGCGCGGCTGGCTCGGCCGCGATCACTGTGGCGTCATGCCGATTCGCGGGCACTCCTCCGTCCAGGGCGGCGCCGAGATGGGCGCGTACGCCACGGCGTTTCCCGGCGGCAAAGCGGTCAACGCCGCGAATGCCGAAGCGCTGGCCGCGCAATACGGTTTCCCGATCCCGTCGAAGCCCGGCTATTCGACGACTGAAATGCTGGAAGCCGCGCATCGACGGGAGCTCGACATATTTTACCTCATCGGCGGCAACCTGCTGCGTACGATGCCCGACCCCGAACACGTCGCGGCATCGCTGCAGCGCGTGCCCTTGCGGGTGCACCAGGACATCATTGTCACCGACCAGATGCTGCTCGAACCGGGGGACGAGGTTCTCCTGCTGCCCGCCAAGACCCGCTACGAACAGGACGACGGCGGCACGGAAACGAGCACCGAGCGGCGCGTGATGTTCACGCCCGAAATCCCCCGCCAGGTGGGCGAAGCGCGGGCGGAATGGAAGATCCTGCGCGACGTCGCACTGGCCGCGTATCCAGAACGGGCGGACACATTTGGTTGCGCGACGGGCCAGGAGGTGCGGGAGGAAATCGCACGCGTCGTTCCGCTCTACGATGGCGTGCAGAACCTGGCCAAGACGGGCGACGCCTTCCAGTACGGTGGACCGCACCTCTGCCCGGGCGGCGTGTGCCCAACTGCTGACGGTCGCGCTCACCTGGCGACCGTGCCGCTGCCGGATCTCACACCGCGCGAACCGGGCGTGTTTCACGTCAGCACGCGCCGCGGCAAGCAGTTCAACACGCTGATCTATGCCGAAGTCGACCCGCTCAACGGCGCCCCGCGTGACGCCGTGCTGATGAACGCGGACGACGCCAGCGTGCTGCACCTCAAGTCCGGCGATCGCGTTGCCCTCGTAAACGACCTCGGCCGCTATGAAGCCCGCGTTCAGCTGGCTCCACTCGCGCCTGGCAATCTCCAGATCCACTGGCCGGAGGGCAATCACCTGATCCGCCGCGGCGTTGTCTCGAAGGACGGCGGCGCCCCCGACTACAACGCGCTGGTGCGGATCGAGCGGCTCACCGCCCCGGAGCCGGCGATGGCCGCGTCCCGATGAACCGGCCCGCCTTCACCTCGTATCCAATTTCCCGGCACGTGGCCGGCCGGGCGCCAGCCAGCGGCGACGACGCGCTCGCCATCGAGGAGCCGCTGGAGATTCGGGTCGAAGGCCGTTCGGTCGCGGTGACCATGCGCACGCCGGGTCACGACGAGGAACTGGCCGCCGGGTTTCTGCTGACCGAGGGTGTGATCACCCATGCCGGCGACGTGTTGGAGATCAGCCAGTGTGCCGCCACGACGGATCAGACGGGGAACATCGTGGATGTGCTGCTACGCCGGCCCGGGGCAGTGGATTTCGCGCAACTGACCCGCCACGTGTTCAGCGCGAGCAGTTGTGGGCTGTGCGGCAAGGCGACCCTCAAAGCGATTGAACAACGCTTCCCCGCTCTTGACGCCAGCGCCACTCCCAACCGGGCAATGTTGCTCGGGCTGCCGGAGCAGCTGCAAACGCAGCAACCCGCCTTCTCCCAAACCGGTGGTCTGCACGCGGCGGCGCTTTTCGACGACGTCGGCCACCTGCTGGTGGTGCGCGAGGACGTCGGGCGCCACAACGCCGTCGACAAGGTTCTCGGCCACGTTCTCCTGCGCCGCGACCGCAGCGCACCGTCGGCGGCCACCGGGCTGCTGGTCAGTGGTCGGATCTCGTTTGAAATCGTGCAAAAGGCGCTCGCGGCACGGCTCAGTGTGATCGCCGGCGTCTCCGCGCCGACCAGTCTCGCCGTCGACCTCGCCCGCCGCAGCGGACAGACGCTCGTCGGGTTCTTGCGGCCGGGGCGGCTCAATGTGTACACGGGTCACGTCGCGTCATGAACTCTCCGCCGCGCGCCCCGTTTGCCGCAGTCGTGCTGGCTGGCGGCCGGTCGCGGCGGATGGGACGCGACAAGGCCTCTCTGACGCTGCCCGACGGACGCACGCTGCTCGATCGACAACTCGCGTTGCTGGATGCGCTGGGACCGACCGAGCTCTTTGTATCCGCCCGCCTGGGACAAACGCTGCCCCGCCTGCGTACGGCCGCGCAGCGGGTGAACGATGACGGCACCGCCGGTCCGCTTGGCGGCATCGTTGCCACCTTGCGCGTCACCACCGCGCCCCGGCTGCTCGTCGTCGCGGTCGACCTGCCGCTGCTGACGCGCGACGTCCTGGAAAGACTGCTCTCGCAACCCGGTGGCGTGGTCCCACGGGTGGACGGGCAGGTGCAGCCACTGGCGGCCGTGTATCCACGTTCCATTCGACCGCGCGCCGAGGCCGCGCTGCAGGCGGGCCGGCTTCGCCTGACCGAGTGGGTACAGGAGTTGTTTCAGCAAGGAGAGGTGGCCGCGCTGCCCTTCGAGATCCCCGGGCCTTTCACCAACTGGAACGAGCCCAACGACCTGCCGAACGGGTCCCTGGCCATGGGGCCAGACTGGGAGAAACCGAGCCAGGACTACTTAAGTCCCTGCAGCAAAGGCACCAGCACGCATCAGGGAAAACCCTCAAGCTAAACGCAAATGCGCCGACTATATCTCTGGTTTGAGCAGTCCCCTGGCAGTTAAGACCATCGAGAACATCTCCGCCGCCCTTCAGTCCGGTCGGGGGGCGTCGATGCCGGAGTTGCTGCGGGTAATTCAGACGATGGCGCAAAACGAAAGCGCCGTCTCTGTCGCCGAACTCGCCGAGTTGATCCAGCAGGATTCGACCGTGCTGGTGAAGGTCATCGCCGCCGCCAATACGCTCGGCTACAATCCGTCCGGGGTGAAGATCGCCAGCGTCTCGCAAGCCATCCACGTCCTCGGCTTCGCGAAGGTTCGGCGATTGGCGATGTCACTGCTCCTGATGGAGCACGCCGGCCGCGCCTCCACACCGACGGAGCAGCGCGAGATGGCCGCCATCTCGCTGTGCAGCGGGCTCATCGCGCAGGTGGCGGCCGAACACATGGCGCTCGTGGACCCGGAACAGGCGTTTGTCTGCGCGGCGTTGAGGAATTTTGGCCGGCTGGTGCTCGGTACGTTCATGACGACGGAGTTCGTCTCCGCGCGCCAACTCGCCGAGCGCGACGGCAACGACGACGAAGCGTACCGCGAAGTTTTTGGCCTCACCCCGTTGGAGCTCGGATACGAACTGCTCAAATCGACCGCGCTGCCGGAGTCGATTCTGCACGCCATCGGCCACCTGCCGCCCGAGAAGTTGGAACAGGCTGCCTGGGCTGAACGCCGTCTCGCGCACCTCGCCCGTTTCTCGCTGCGGCTGAGTGAACTCGTTCTCGATCCGAAATACGACGCGGGCTCCTTCGGCGTCGCCAGCACGGAGTTGATGCACCGCTACAGCGCGGAGATCCCTGCGCTGTCCGAGTTGTTTCCGGAGTTGTTGAGCAAGACCGAGGCGCAACTCCGGAAAATCGCTCAAAGCGCCGGCGGCGACTCGCTCGACCGTTACGGACTCGAACGCCTCCGCCGCCGCGTCAAAGGACACGACCTGCCCGCGCGTCCGCCGACGTCCTTCGCCGTTCCGGCGAACCGGATCAAGCCGACCGCGGCAGCACCGAAAGTCAGCACGATGGAGGAGGCGTGCGATCTCCTGCAACGCAACGCCTACCGCACCGATGCAGTTCCGCTGGCGATCGATGCGATGCACGCCGCCCTCGCACTCGACGAGTGCTTCTACTGCGTGCTCGACGCCATCAGCGGAGAGTTCGTGCTCGATTACGGGCACGGCCAGCTCGCCACCGCATTGCGCGGTAAGATTCTCTTCCGTCGCCACGAGCGAAACGTGTTTCTGCTGTGCCACGCCCGGCTGGAGAACGTGGTCGTGCGCGACGCGACCGATGCCAAGCTGCAGGCGCACCTGCCTGTCTGGTTGCGCGACGCAGCCGCCCCAAAGTCTTTCGTGCTGCTGCCGGTTCATCACCAAGGCCGCGTGCACGGCGTCATCCTGGGCGGCTGGAAAGCCCCGCACCCCGTGCAACTCCCCGCCGACCGACTGGCCCTGTTGCGTAAGATGCTGGCGCTCGTCGCCCGCGCCGCGCTGGCGTGGCCCCCCCGGGGGCCCCCCCCGCCGGGCGGGCCCCGCCCTGGCCTGGGGGCCCCGCCCCGG
>JAEWIY010000237.1 GCA_023386835.1 Verrucomicrobiota bacterium | reverse complement strand
GTCGGCAAGTCGCTGGCGTACCTTTTGCCCGGCATCATCCACGCGGTTGATCAGACGCGGCAGCTCATCGTCTCCACCCACACGATCGCGCTGCAGGAGCAGCTCGACCGCAACGACCTGCCCCTCTGCCGCCGCATCTTCGCGTCGGACGAGGCGCTGGAACGCTATGGGGCGTTCAAATCCGCCGTGCTGGTTGGCAAGGCCAACTACCTGTGCACGACCCGCCTCGCGGCGGCGCTGCAGGACAAGAACGACCTCATCCCCACCCCCGAGCACGCCGAGTTGCAGCGCATCGCCGCGTGGGCCGAAACCAGTGCCGAGGGCTTGCGGCACGAGCTGAATCCCCCGCCCTCGCACGACGTCTGGGACATGGTCAATGCCGACTCATCGTCATGCTCCCGCAAATACTGCGACTGCAATCGCTGTTTCTACCAGCGGGCGCGCGCCCGGTTGCGCGATGCCCACGTCATCATCGTCAACCATTCGCTACTCTTCACCCACATCGCGGCCGGCGGGGCGGCGGAGAAAGGGGGCGCGCGGGGCGTGCTGTTTCCCGACGACTTCCTCGTCGTCGACGAGGCTCACACGATGCCGGAAGTCGCCACCGAGCACAGCGGCTTGCGGCTAAGCAGCTACGGCACCGACCGACTGCTCAAGCACCTCTACAATCCCAAAACCAAACGCGGGCTGCTGCAGAAGTTCGGCGACGCGACCGATCGCCAGCTGGTGCAGGACGCCCTCGATGCTGCGCGCCAGTTCTTCTCCTTCCTCGAGGAGCGCCTGCTTACCCAGCAGCCGATTGTCCGCGTGCGGGAGGAAGGATTCGCCGAACCGTGGCTCGAGGCGCCGTTGCTCGCCCTGCACAAGGCGCTGCGCACGCGCGCTGACAAACTCGACGACGGGCGCGAACGCGACGAACTGCTCGAGCAGGCCGGCCGGGTAAAAACGTACCAGACCGGGCTGCGCCAGTTCCTGACCGTTGCCGATCCCGACCAGCACGTCTATTGGGTCGAGCGCTCCGGTCGCAAGCAGACCATTGTCACGCTGCGGACGGCGCCGATCGATGTCGCTCCCTTCATTCGCGAGCACATTCTGCAACGCGACGTCAGTGTGGTCTGCACCAGCGCCACCCTGGCCATCGGCGGAGAGATGGAGCCGTTTCAGCGCCGCATCGGCGCCGAGCGCGTCAACACCGCGGTCGAGCACTCGCCGTTCGATTTCGAACGCTGCTTCCGGACCTACGTCGCGACCGACGTTCCGCTGCCGACCGCCCAGGACGCCCGGCTGGCGCTCGATGTCCTGATCGACTACATTGATTTCTGCACCCGCCGGACCCAAGGCGGCACGCTGGTGCTCTTCACCAGCTATGCCGACATGCGGGCGGTCGCGCAGGCGCTGGAGCCGATCTACGACGGCGCGCACCGGCCCTTTTTTATGCAGGGGCGGGATCTTTCCCGAACTGAACTGGCGCAGCAGCTCAAGGCGGCTGGAAACGGCGTCCTGTTCGGCACGGAGAGTTTCTGGACCGGCATCGATGTGCCCGGGGATGCACTTTCCCAGGTGATCATCACCCGCCTGCCGTTCGAGGTGCCGACGCACCCCATTCTCGAGGCACGCACCGAGTGGATCCGCGATCGCGGAGGCAATCCGTTCAATGAACTCACGCTGCCGGACGCCTTGGTGAAGTTTCGCCAGGGCATTGGCCGACTGATACGGACCAAACGCGACCGTGGCGTTGTCACCCTGCTCGATTCGCGCGTGGTCCAGAAGCCTTACGGACGGTGGTTCCTCGAGTGCCTGCCCCGCCGGGAAGTCGTGCGGATGACGCGATTTAACCGCGTCGAACGTTTTGTGCCGTTCCTCTGAGGCCCACGCCGGCGGCGCCCGCTCCCGCAAAATTTTGCGGTTCGTGCAAAGTTGGCGAAATACCCGTTGAGTCTCGCCCGTTCTACGAGTGTGATTCCTCTCATGCTTCAACCGCGCCGGGCAGCCGCCCGCCGTGGTCTTCTCCTCCCAACGCCATGAAATTGTTCTCAGCGGCCCAGACTGACATTGGACGTGTGCGCCGGGAAAACGAGGACCGGCTGCTCTGCGACGACGCGCTGCGCGCCTATGGCGTGGCCGACGGCGTTGGCGGCCTCCCGGGAGGGGCGGAAGCCGCGGAGTCGGCCATGAAGCACCTCCGGGCCGAGATCGCCCTCACGCCGCCGGAGGTGGCCGAGGAGATGATTCCCATCTTCCTGGCGGTGAATGACGCGGTGGCGGAGCTGGGCGGTGAAATCAGCCCCTCCGGCATCGCCACGACCTTGACGGTCGGCATTTTCACCGCGGACGACCGGCTGTTGCTCGGCCATGTGGGGGATTCCCGCTGCTACCGGCTGCGCCGGGGCCGGTTCGAGCAGTTGACGGAGGATCATTCCGTGGAGAACGAAGCCAAGCATCGGCGCGCCCGCGGCGAGAAGTTCGATTTTTCCGAGCGCTATCGCCACGCCCTGACCCGCTGCATCGGCCAGCCGGAAGAGCTTGAGGTCGACGCCAACGAACACGCGTTGCAGGGCGGCGACGTTTACCTCTTCGCCACCGACGGCGTGACCCGCATGCTCGACGACGCCGAACTGGCGGAGGTGCTGCGGAAACCACTCTCCTTGATGGACCGGCTCGCCCAGATCGTGGATCGAGCCAATCGGGCCGGCGGGGCGGACAACATCACCGCCGTGCTGGTGTCAGTGGAAGCTTCATGAGCCCGGCCGAACGCGTTCAACATTTTCAAGGTTTGGTGGCGAAGCAGCCGGCAAATGAGCTGTTCCGCTTCAGTCTGGCGCAGGCACTGGAAGCCGCCGGCCGCAGCGAGGAGGCGGTCGCCCAGTATCAATACTGCGTCGAACGCAAAGCCGATTGGATGATGCCACGGATCTTGCTCGGCAAACGCCTGCTGGCGCTCGGTCGCAAGGAGGAGGCCCGCCCCCACCTGCAAGCGGCGCTGCAACTCGCCATCGATCAATCTCACGAAGACCCGGAAGCCGAACTCCGCGCCCTCCTGGCCGACCTGGGATGAGGCGGAAGCAGTGAGTAGCGAGTAGCGGGTAGCGGGCGCGAGTCGTCGGGCGATGGCTTGTTAAGCGCGAAGACGCCAAGGCGCGAAGGTCGACGCAAAGATTTCCGAAATCGGCTCGGACCGAAAGGAAACATCCATTTCTTCCCTCATTGCAGGGAATCACGGCTGACCTGAACCCAACGAGCCGTCTCTTCATTCCGACCTTAGCCTCTTCGCTTCTTCGCGCTTAGTGCCTGAACCCAGGCGCACGACTGTTGTGCGGTTTTCGCTCGGGCGGCAGTCTTAGGGTGTGCAGACGATCATCGAAGACCGCGAATTGCTGCAACGTCACGTGGCGGGTGACGCGAGCGCCTTCCGGGAAATCGTCCAGCGGCGGCTCGGGTTCGTTTACGCGATTGCCCTCCGGCAAGCGGGTGGCGACACCGCGCTGGCCCAGGACGTCGTCCAAAACGTCTTCACCGCCCTTGCCCGCAAGGCACCGGCCCTCGCGACACATCAAACGCTGCTGGGCTGGCTGTATCGTTCTACGCACTACGCCGCGCGGCAGCTGCAGCGGGAAGAACGTCGGCGGCGCCGCCGCGAAGAGGAGGCCCATCGCATGCAGGACTTGAACGCCCCGGAACCCAGTCCGGACTGGCTTCGGCTTCGTCCGGAGCTCGATCGAGCCCTCGACCGGTTGAACGAAACCGACCGCTGCGCCGTCCTGCTGCGCTTCTTCGACGACTGCTCTTTCCATGAAATCGGGACGCGGCTCGGCCTCCGCGAAAACGCGGCCCGGATGCGCGTCGACCGCGCCCTGCGCAAGCTGGAGTTCGTGCTGCAACGGCATGGCATCACCTCGACCAGCGCTGCCATCGGCCTCGCGTTGTCCGCGTCGGCTGCGCCCGCGGTGCCCGCCGGTCTGGCGGTGAGCGTGGCGACCGGTGCTCTGGGTGCCACGACCGCGGCCGGCGTCACGGGAGGTCTGGGCTGGGTTGCCTTTATGAGTTCCACGAAAGTGCAAGTCGCCCTCGCCAGCGTGCTGTTGGCGGGTGGAGCCGCTGGTCTGATGCATCAGGATCAGGACCAACGCCGTTTACAGAAAGAACTGGCGGCCCTGCAGAACCCGGCACGACGACTCGCCGCGGCCCAAGAGGAGTCGCGTAAGCATGCTACGATGGA
>JAEWIY010000219.1 GCA_023386835.1 Verrucomicrobiota bacterium | reverse complement strand
CAACGAACCCGGCAGCACGAGGGAACGGTCAGGGAGTGTCGGACTCGTCCACGACCGTGTAGATCGTGGAGCCGCGCGACCACAGCTTGACCAAGGTCTTCTTCTCCTGCGCTTCGGCGGAGAGGGTCACCGCGTCGTCGGCGTTCGTCACCGGTTGGCGGTTGATCTCGAGGATCACGTCTCCGGGCCGCAGGCCGGCGCGGGCGGAAGCGGAATTTGGGTCCACATCGGTGATGAGAGCACCCTCCACGCGGCTCGGAATGTCGAACTGCCGGCGGGCGCGGGGATCGAGGTCGGTGACCGCGACACCATTGAGCACACCTTCATCCTCCTGCATATCTCCGCGGGAGAGTCCGCCGGCACGATTGCGGCGTCCCTTGCTGTCCGGCTGAGCCTCGATCGTGGCCGTGACGGTTTCACGGTTGCCGTTGCGCAAGAGCTCCAGTTGCACCTCGGATCCCGGGGCAGTTTGGGCAATCGCCAGGCTGAGACGGGCCGAGTCGGTCACTTCGCGACCGTCCACCTTCGTGATGATGTCGCCGCTCTTCAGCCCCGCCTTGGCGGCGGGGGTGTTCGGCGACACCTCGGCGATGAGCGCGCCTTGGTTGCTGCTCAGCCCGAAAGACTGCGCAAGGGCAGGCGTCAGACTCTGGACCGTCACTCCGAGGAAGCCGCGAACCACTTCACCGTTCTGGGCCAGGCTGCCGACCACGTAGCGCACCAAATCGGCCGGGACCGCGAGGCCGATACCTTGGAAACCACCGCTGCGGCTCAGGATCGCCGTGTTGATTCCGATAAGACGGCCTTCGAGGTCCACCAGCGCGCCACCGGAGTTGCCCGGATTGATGGCCGCGTCGGTCTGAATGAAATCTTCGTAGGCGAGGCCCAAACCGGCGCGCCGTCCGGTCGCGCTGACGATGCCGGTCGTGACGGTACCACCGAGGCCGTAGGGATTGCCAATCGCCAGCACGCGGTCGCCGACCGCCACCTGGCTGCTGTCACCAAAGGTGAGGGCCGGAAGCTCCTTCGCGTCGATCTTCAGCAGCGCGATGTCAGTCTGCGGATCGCGTCCCACGACGGTCGCGCGAAACTCACGATTGTCCGTCAATGTGACCGTCACCGTGTCGGCGTCCTCGATCACATGATTGTTGGTCGCGACGTATCCGTCGGCGCTGATGATCACGCCCGAGCCCAGCCCGGCCTGTGGTGGCTGACGGAACTGCGGCACCCGGTCGCCGAAGAACTGCCGGAAGAACGGGTCCAGCTCACTCAAGTCGCGCCCGTTCCGAGTGGAGACGCGCGCCTTGGTCTCGGTGGTGATCTTCACGACGGACGGGGAGACGCGTTGGGCGATCTCCTTGAAACTCTTCGGTTCGAACGGTCCGGGAGAGAGCGGCTTCGCGTCGATCTGGAATTTGACGGGCGGCGAGGCCTCCGAATCCTTGGCGCCGACGGCGGCAGCGCCGACCAAGCCGGTCGCGACGATCGCGGCGAGGCCGGCCACACGAACCCGGCGGGAAACGACAGAAAAGGAAAGGCGGTTCATGCCGCTGAGTATCGCACCACGAGGTGACCGTTTCCTTTCCGAAACATTACAGCCTCGTAATTTTTCGAAGTCAGGGTGGCTGCGTTCGTTGATGCTCGCCTTCGACGAGGGTGTGTCGCAAACGACGGGGCGATGACGCCTGCTCAAGCCACCCAACGAGGTCGCCAATTGCTGGCCGCCGTGGGCGGCTTGGACCTCGCCTCGGGGCTGGGACTGGTCCTTGTGCCACAGGTGCTGCTCCCGTTGGCCGGTTTGGTGGTGCCGGCAGGGGAAGGGCTCGTTTACTGCCGGTTCTTGGGGACCATGGTGGCGGCGGTGGGAGCGTGCTGCTGGCTGGCGCTGAGAGGCGCGACGATGTTGCGAGCGGGGTTGGCGCTGACGTGTGCGTTTCGCGCGGGTGCCGGGCTGTTTGTCACGGCGGCGTTGATGCTGGGCTGGCTGCAATGGCCATGGGTTGTCGTGGCCGGGGCGGATTTTGTCCTGTGGGCAGCTCAAGTCGTGCTGCTTCGGGCGGGGGCGGGCGCATGAAAGACCAGACTGAATTTGTCCCAGACAAAGGCGCATGGACGACGGCGGCGGCACTGGTCGGCGCCTCCACGTTGTTCTACCTGCTGTTCATCCGGCAGGCTTTGCCCGGGCTGGCTGAGTCCATTGCGGGGCAGGAGACGTGGCGGTTGCGGGCGGTGATTTCTGTCGCTGGAGCGGGTGGGTTGCTGGGCAGCCTGCTCGCGGGCTGGCGCTACCGGCTGATTCGTTTGCAGCCGCAAATCAGCACCGCCTGCCGCGTTTGCGGGGCGGCGGCAGCCTTGTCGCTCGTGCACGCGTCGTGGCCGATTCTCCTGCTGGCGAGTCTGGCGGGTGGAGTTGGACTGGGCTGGTTGGGTGTGGTGCTGGCGTGCGGGCTGCGTGGCACAGTGGGCACCGGCAGCATGGGGCGGGCGATCGGGGTGGGCATCGGCTTCGGGTCGGCTCTTGCCCATGTGCCGGTGTTGTTCACTGCAACCCCGAGGGCCCAGACAATCGTCGCGGCGCTGGTGATTCTGTCAGTCTCGGTGATCACGCCCTTGCTGACGCCGCAGGAGCCTTCGCTGTCACCACGTCCTGAATACGATCGGGCCGGGCTCATTCGTTGGGGCATGGTGCTCGCCACGTTGACGCTGCTGGGGCTGGCTTACGGTCCAGGCCTTCGTGCGGGCAGCGAACTGGCTCGCAGCACGAGTTGGCCGGCGGTGTTTCTCCCCGGCCTGGCGGCGGTGGCGGCGGGAGCCTGGCTGGATCGTGGTCGGCGGGGCGCGCTGACGATGGTGGCGGCGGTCGCCTTGGGGTTGCTCGTTTTTGCGTGGTGGCCGGCGCCGGAACGGTTCTGGGCGGTGCTGCTTTGTACGCTGGGCGCGGGTGCGGCTGGCGTGGCCCTGGTTTATTATCCGGCCCGCAGCGCTCGAGGGGTCCACGGCGCGCTGGCGCTCGGGTTAATCGGCTGGCCGGCGGCGACGGCCGGCACGCTGCTGTTGCGCAGCGGAACGTCGGTGCCGCCCCTTCTGTTGCTCGTATTCGGTCTTCTGAGCCTGTCCAGCCTCGTGACGCAGTGGCGCGAGGACTGGTAGCCTAGAAGCCGAAGCCCAATTGTTCGCTCGGGACCGGGCGCGATTCAGGCGTCGCCAGCTCGAGACAGGCCGGATCGTCGAAAGCGGCGCTATTGACCCGCGTCGTGAGCGGCGTGGCGGTCATCTCGTCGGCGGCGTACGGTTGGAGTAAACGCTCCGGGGAGTCGGTTTCCGGGTTCAGCCATGCCTCCATGGCGGCTTCGTCCAACATAACGGGCATCCGGTCGTGGATGCGGGCGAGCAGGGGGTTGGGCGTGGTGGTGATCAACGTGCAGCTCTCGATCGTGCTGTGGTCGGACGGGTCGCGCCACGACTCCCAAAGGCCGGCGAAGCAGAAAGGCTGCTGGTCGCGCCGACGAAAGAGCCAAGGCAGGCGCAGCTTCCCCTGTTTTTCCCATTCGAAGAAGCCGCTGGCCGGAATCAGGCAACGCTGGCGCCGCTTCCAAGCGTTGCGGAACACCGGCTTGTCCGCCACCGATTCCGCCCGCGCGTTGGCCATGCTGGCCCCGAAGCCCTTTCGCTCGCGCGCCCAGGCCGGAATCAAACCCCAGTGCATCGTCGTCCATTCACGCGTCGGCGCCGTGCTGCTCTCGGGGTGCGGCCGAATCTTGATCGTTTCGACGCCGCCACCGGGCGGGATGTTGTAGCGAGTCCGGAAGAGGCTCTCATCCGGCATGCGCAGCCCCAGACGGCGCAGCACATCGGCCAGGTGTTCGCGTTCGAGCAAGTAGCGACAGCACATGAAGCAGAGGGAGTCTCGACCGACCAGCCCGCTGAGGGGCCGGGCCAGTCGATGAAGCGTATACAGGGTCGCACCCGCCGCCAGCTTGAACGCCGCTTGGTGCGCTGAAGCGACTGCCGCGTTCCAAAGTTGCGCAGTGCGGCTGAGTGCCTCTCTATGCCCGCGTTTTTCACCCCTTGCCCATGATCGAAGCGCGCGGACTGACCAAAATCTTCAAGGATCGTCGAAAACGGGAGGTCCGAGCGGTGGACGATGTCTCGTTCACTTGCCGTCCCGGTGAAATTTACGGGCTGTTGGGCGCAAACGGCGCGGGAAAAACTACGACGCTCCGAATGCTGGCGACGCTGCTGAAGCCCACCGGGGGCCGAGCCAGCGTGTGTGGGCATGATATCGTCACCGATTCTGCCAAGGTTCGGTCCTCGGTCGGATTCCTCGCCGCATCCACCGCGCTCTACGGCCGACTGACGGCGCGGGAGACGATTGCCTACTTTGGCCAGTTGAACGGGCTCGACGACAAACGCATCGCGGAGCGGACGCGACAGCTGGCGGACGAATTGGACATGCACGATTTTCTGGACCGGCGCGTCGACAAGTTCTCCACCGGCATGAAGCAGAAGACGTCGATTGCGCGCACCCTCGTGCACGATCCGGCGGTGTTGATCTTCGATGAGCCGACACTCGGCCTGGATGTGATGGCGGCGCGCACGATTGTGCGCTTCGTCCGCTCCGTGCGCGATCGTGGCAAAACCGTGATCTACTCGACGCACATCATGACCGAAGTGGAAAAACTCTGCGACCGCGTCGGCATCATCCATGAAGGCCGCGTGCGGGCGGAAGGCTCCGTGCCGGAGCTGCGGAGCCGCTTTGGCGAGGCCGATCTGGAGGAGGTGTTTGTGAAAGCCATCGGGGCAAAGGAGGCGGCATGACGACGCGCAATATCTTCACGGTTTACCGCAAGGAGCTGCGGGATCTGCTGCGCGACCGGCGCACGCTGCTTTCCATGATTGTCATCCCGACGCTGCTCATGCCCGCGATGATCTTCATGGTGGGTTTCATCGCCATCAAGGTGGTGAAGAAAGCGCAGGCCGAGGTGCCGAGCGTGATGTTGCTCAATCCTGACGCCTCGCCGCGCGTCGCCGAAGCCCTGCGAGGCGATGATCGCATCCATCTCGTGGAGCCGCGTTCGGACTGGCGGGCCGCCGTGGCGAACAAGGAGGTGCGCGCCGTCGTGGAGGTGCCGCCGAACTTCGAGCAGGCGATCGCCGAGGGCCGTGCGGAGCCGATCAAAATTTACCACTACGAGGGCGAGCTGAAGTCCGGATTGGCGCAGCGACAGTTGCGCGACCGCCTCTCCGCCGTACGGACGCAACTGGTGACCGAGCGACTCACTGAACGCGGCCTCGATCGAACGTTGATCGAGCCGTTCCAGATTGAGTCCGAGAACGTCGCGCCGCCCGAGCGGGTGGGAGGGAACGCGATCGGCGGCTTCCTGCCCTACGTTTTTCTGCTGCTCTGTTTCACCGGGGCGATGTATCCGGCGATGGATTTGACCGCTGGGGAAAAGGAGCGCGGTACAATGGAAACCATCCTTGTCAGCCCCATCGGCCGGCTTGAGCTGGTTTTGGGCAAGTTCCTCATGGTGCTCACCGCGTCGCTCGGCACGGTGGCTTTCTCGCTCCTGTCGATGATCGGCTCGTTGATGCTCGCCAGTGCCCTGCTGGCTCCGCGTCTGTCGCAGGCAGCCGCCGAGGCGGGTAAACGAGCGATCGAGCTGCCCTCGCTACACCCCGCCGGGTTGTTGGGCATGGTGCTGATGATCTTTCCCTTTGCCGTCTTCTTCTCGGCGCTGCTGCTCGCGATCTCGTTGGTCGCGAAGAGCTTCAAGGAGGCGCAAAGCTACATTTCACCGTTGATCATCGCCGTGATCCTGCCGGCGGTTGTCGGCATGCTGCCGGGGGTGGAGTTGAACGCCAAACTGGCGCTGATCCCGGTGCTGAACCTGTCGCTCGTCTGTAAGGAAATGGTGTCGGGCGTTTTCCAGTGGCAGCATATCGCGCTCATCTTCGGCTCCTCCTGCGTTTATGCAGGGGCGGCGCTCGCGTTCTGCGTCTGGATGTTCCGGCGGGAAGACGTGCTCTTTCGCACGTGAACCGCTGACGCGGGAAGCGATACGACCCGGATTTGCGTAAAATCGGGGTCAAAGGGGCGCCCGGCGAAAAGAGTCGTACAGAGGCGCCGCCAACGTGGCGACTACGGGGCCGTCGCGCGCTCACGCGCGGCTGCGGCCTGCCACATCTGCCATTCTCATGATCCTTCCCCGCCGAGTTCTTGTCGTACACGCGGAGGCGCGTGCGCGTCGTCGCTTGCTACTGGTCCTGGTCGAATCCGGCTATGATGTACGTGGGTTCGCGACCGTCGAAGCAGCGTTGAATGCAGCCCGGATGGAATGGTTTGACCTCGCGCTGGTGGATTACGCCCTTCCGGGCGGCGAGGGGTTTGGGTTTACGCGGACCTTGCGACAGGTGCAGCCCACGCTGCCGGTTGTGATGCTCCTGCCGTCTTTGGAGCTGCCGCTGATCATCGAGGGGATTCGCCTTGGGCTGACGGATGTCCTGCCGGCCGAGGAAGACCCGCGTCCGGTCTTGCGCCGCGTCAACGCCCTGTTGCGGCCCGGCACAGCCACGACCGCGGACGACCTGACCCCTGACGAACTGGCGGAGGTCGACGAGACGCTGGCGAAGTTCAGCCCGGCCGCGCCGGACCCGGCGGATGCGGCTCCGGACCCGACCGCGACGTTGCGCGATGAATTGGCGGCCGCGATTCAGGCGCGCCGCGAACTTGAGACCCAACTGGAGCAGGCCTTGCGAGAGAAGAGCGCTCTCGCGGCCGAGTTGCAGCTGGTCGTGCAGCAGGCGGCCGAGGCGGCGCAGGTGCAGGCGGAAGCGGCCCAGCTCCAGTCGGAGAAGGAGTGGATCGATGCTGCGAAGAGTTCGATTGAGGCGAAGAGCCGACAGCTCGCGGAAATGCGCGAGCAGATCGCCGCGGAACGCCTGGCGCTGGAGGAGGCGCGGCAATCCACGACGCCGACCCGCCCCCAAGGCCTCTCGGAAGAGACGTTCAAGCTCGAGCGGGCGCATCTGGCGGCCTTGCGCGAGGACCTGCGGGAAGACGAGAAGCGGTTGCGCGAAGAATGGACGCGCGTCCGTCAGGAGGCTGCGGCGATCGCACAGGAGCGGCGTCGCTGGCATGAGGAACTCGATCAGCTTCGCGAGCGGGAGGACAACCTGCGCTCCTACGAGCAACGGCTGCGCACCATGCAGGCGCAGATCGAGAATGAGCGTGTCAACCGGCCGGCCTCGACCGCGGATGGTGGTTCCGCCAATCAGATCGATCGAGCGGAACAGGAAGCCCTGTTGCGCGCGGAGTGGGAAAAGGTGCATCGCGCGAAACAGGTCATCGAGGCCGAGGCGGCGCTGCACCGCGATGAGCGGATGACGCTGCAGGAACTCGAGAAGCAGATTCGGCAGCGCGAAGAGCGCCTTCGCCAATTGGATCAACAAATCGCCGCGCATGAAGTCAGTGGCGCCAAGCTGGGCCCATCGGGTGGCGATGAGCCACGTGGCCGCCGTGGGGCGTTTGGCCTGTTCGGCAAGAACAGCGGCTGAGGCGCCTGGCGGCCTCATTGCGCATTTTTTGCACTTGTCGCTGGAGCATCCGCGCGGCATCGCTGGAGCAGTGATTTCCGTCGCTCAGGTCCTCCGCGCTCTCGTCGCCGCTCATAAAGCGGCTCTCGTGGCGTGCGTTCGTTGGCATGCCGAGGCCTGGCGACGATGGTGACGTGAAATGCGTCTGCCCCTAGGGCAACAAACCTTCCTCCGCCGCCAGGCCCGACTCTTGAAGTCGGGCCTTTTTGTTTTCTTCCACCGCCACCTGTCTCGACCCACACCATGAGCCTGATCGCCCCACCTCCTTTGCTGACACACACTCGCGACCGCCAACAGCCGGCCGCGGGTTCGCCACCGTCGTTTGAGCTGCCTGCCATCGCCTTCTTCGGGCGCTCGTTTGGCGAATACTGTCGGATGTTCGACCTCGATCCGGCTGAGTTGCGGCAACGGCCCGTGCTGGACGTGGCCGCGGGTCCATCAGCCTTTACTGCAGAGGCGTGCCGGCTCGGGATTGATGCGGTCGCGGTCGATCCATTGTATGGCAGTGAACCGGCAGAGCTGACCCGCCGCGTGGAGGCCGACCTGCAGAAGATGATCACCCGGATGCGCGGGCAGCCGGGATGCTTTCGGTTCCGCAGCTTTCCGTCTTTCGCCGCGGCCGAACGCGATCGTCGTGCGGCGGCGCAGCGCTTTCTTGAAGACTATCGGAATCAAGCGGGCCATGGACGGTATTTTGGCGCGGCGCTGCCGCAGCTCCCGTTCCTCGACAGCACGTTCGACCTGGTGCTGTGTGCGCACCTGCTGTTTATCTACAGTCGTCAGTTCGACTACGCCTTTCACCTGGCGGCCTGCCGCGAACTGATGCGAGTCGCGCGCGACGAGGTGAGAATCCATCCGGTGTGCGGACCGGATGGAAGGCCCTACAGCGACTTGGAGCGGCTGACGTCCGATCTCGCGACCGTCGGCATCGAAGCGCGCGTGGTGATGGTCGATTACGAGTTCTTTGTGGGCAGCGATTCGACGCTCATCCTGACGCATCGTGCGAGCAAGTGAACCGGCCCGCTCACGGGCGTTTAGCCTTTCCCGGCGGCGCGGTCGGATGTTTGCTGGCGCATGTTTCCGCAACACGTGATTGCCCGGAAGCGGGATGGTGGAGCGCTGACGAAGGAGGAGATCACCGCGTTCGTGCGCGGGGCCACGGATGGCTCGTGGGCTGACTACCAGCTCAGCGCGCTGCTCATGGCGATTTTCCTCCGCGGGTTTAATGCGGAGGAAACCGGCTGGTACACCGAGGCCATGATGCGCTCGGGAGTCGTGGCCGACCTCAGCGGTGTGCCGGGAATCAAGGTCGACAAACACTCAACGGGTGGCGTCGGCGACAAAGTTTCCATCCACCTCGCGCCGATGGTGGCGGCTTGTGGAGTGCCCGTCCCGATGATCAGCGGTCGCGGCTTGGGGCACAGCGGTGGAACGCTCGACAAACTTGAATCGATTCCCGGGTTTCGCACCGACTTGTCGCTGCACGAGTATCAGGAGCAGGTGAAACGGATCGGTTGCGCGCTGATTGGGCAGACCAAGGAACTCGCGCCGGCGGACAAGAAACTCTACGCACTGCGCGACGTGGCCGGCACGGTGGAGTGCATCCCGCTGATCTGCGGCAGCATCATGTCGAAAAAACTGGCTGAGGGCATCGACGCGCTCGTGCTCGACGTGAAATTCGGGCGAGGAGCCTTCATGAAGCGCCGAGAGCAGGCGCGGGAGTTGGCGCGGGCCATGGTCAGCATCGGCGGACGCATGGGCAAACAGGTCCGGGCACTGCTGACGACGATGGACCAGCCTTTGGGGCGTGCGGTCGGCAACGCGGTGGAGGTCGAAGAATCACTGGAGTGCCTGCGCGGCCGCGGGCCGAGCGACTTGATGGAGGTGACGCTGGCGCTCGGGGTGCAGATGTTACTGCTCGGAGGAGTGGCTCGCGGCGAAGTGGAGGCGCGGCAAAAACTGGAAGAGGCCATCGCCGATGGTCGCGCGCTGGAGCAGTTTCGCCGGATCGTGGACGCCCAGGGTGGAGATGCGAAACGGCTCGAGTCGGGGGAGGCTCTGCCGCGCGCGCGGCTGCAAGTGCCTTTGCCGGGGCCGTCCGGCGGCTATGTGCGGGAAGTGGACGCGATGGGTGTCGCGCTCGCGGCACTACGACTGGGCGCCGGGCGGACGCGAGCGGAGGACGCGATCGACCCCGCGGTGGGCATCACCGGGCTGGTGAAGATCGGTGAGCGGGTGGAGGCAGGCCAGCCTTTGGCCGTGCTTCACGCCAACGACGAAGGTGCGCTGGCCGACGCTGAACAACAGGTCCGTGCGGCGATCCAGATCGGTCACGAACCGGTGGATACGCCGCCGCTGGTGGCCGAGATCGTCGGCTGAAGCGGGCCCAAGGGGTTTACTGGTCGGCTTCGGACAGCCGGGTGGCGGCCTGCTCCCATTCAGCGGTGGCCGCGGTGATTTGATCGACAATCGCGCTGAGCTCGCGGTTCAGGTGCTGCGCTTTGCCCGGCACGGTGTAGGTTTCCGGGGCTTCCAAGGCTGCGGCCAGCTCGGCTTGTTTGGCTTCGAGCTCACTCACGCGCTGCTCGAGCCGGCCAACTTCGGTGCGCAACTTCTTCAGGTCGCCCGCGGAGACCTTGCGCGGGTTAGCGGCCGCTTTGGCCGGCGCCGACTCGGCCTTGCGCCCGGAGGACTGGACCGGACGCGCATCGGTGAAGCCGGCGGTCAGCGCCGCGCGCTCGTTGGTCGCGCGCGACTTTTCGAGGTAGTAGTCGTAGTTGCCGGCGTAGGAGGTGAGTCGGCCGCTGTGGACATGCAGCACGGTCTCGGCGAGCTGGCGGATGAAGTACACGTCGTGGCTGATGAAGATCAGGGTTCCCTGAAAGGACTTCAGCGCGTTGATCAGAGCGTCGATCGACGGAATATCCAGGTGCGTCGTCGGCTCGTCCATCAGCAGCAGGTTGGGCGGATTGACAAGCAGCCGGGCGAGTGCGAGCCGGGACTTTTCGCCGCCGGACAACACGGCGACCTTCTTGAAGACGTCGTCCTTGCGGAAAAGAAACGCGCCCAGGATGGCGCGTGCCTGCTGTTCCGTCAGGTCGTTCTCGGCCGTGCGCAGCTCCATCACGTTCTCCAGGACGGTCGCCTCGGGTTTCAACGTATCCGTGCGGTTCTGTGCGAAGTATCCGGGGATGACATTGCTGCCGAGCTCGCGGACGCCGCCTTGGATGGGCACAACATCGGCAAGGATCTTGAGCAGGGTCGATTTGCCCGCGCCGTTCGGGCCAACGAGGACGATGCGCTGTCCGCGTTCGGCCGTGAAGTTGAGATCCTGATACACCACGTGGTCGCCGTACGCCTGCTGCACGTTTTTCAGCTCGACCACCTTCAGGCCGGAGCGTGGCGGTTGCGGGAAGCGGAAGTTGACCCGCTTCAGTTCCTCCATCGGCGCCTCGATGGCATCTTCCTTCAAGCGTTCGATCTGCTTCTCCTTCGACTTCGCGCGGGTCGCGAGGGAGGCCTTCGCGCCGAACCGGTCAACGAACTTCTGCAGGTGCGCGATCTCGCGCTGCTGGTTCTTGTATTGGGCGAGCTGTTGCTCGTGCCGCGCGTCCTTCTGCGCGAGGTAGTCGTCGTAGTTGCCGGTGTAGCGGTGCAGCGTGCCAGCGCGCAGCTCGAGGATCCCGTTGCAGAGTGCATTCAGGAAGGCGCGATCGTGCGAGATGATCAACAACCCGCCTGGGTAGCGGGTCAGGTAGTCCTGAAACCAGAGCAGCGCCTCGAGATCGAGGTGATTGGTGGGCTCGTCGAGCAGGAGAAGCGCCGGCTCGTTCACCAGCAAACGCGCCAGGTGCGCGCGCATGACCCAGCCACCGGAAAAGGATTTGGCGGGGCGGTCACAATCGGCGTCCCGAAAGCCGAGGCCGGCGAGGATCTTTCGCGCCCGGGGCTCGAGCGTCCAATCGATATCCCAGTCCTCTTCGTCCTCGGCGGGGGCGAGTTTCCGGCCGCTGGTCGCGATCTCCAGAACCGTCTCTTCGCCGACCGGTGCGCTTTCCTGCGGCAGGAAACCGAAGTCTGCGCCGCGCTCCCACTCGATCGTACCTTCGTCCGGGCTCTCTTCGCCGAGGATCAGGTTGAACAAGGTGGATTTTCCGGCGCCATTCGGGCCGACGAGGCCGAAGCGATCCGTGCGGGCAACGAACAACGACACCTCGGAAAACAGTTCCCGGGTGCCGTAGCTCTTGGCGATATCGGCGATCGTGAGCATGCGAACCGGTCAGGCAATCGCCGCCACCCCGAACGGTCAATCCCGACTGACAGGAGGTCTCTTCGTCCGCTCAACCGGATCGGGTGCCCATCGCCCGATGCCAGGCTGCGAGCAGCGGCCCGTCACGGCCAAACAGCGGGTCGGTTGTCGGTAGCGGGACGTCGCGAATGCGTTGCCGCGCCGCGGCATGCCGATCGGCTTCGTCGGCGCGGATCAGGTCGGCCTCCTGTTTGGGTGGATACGCGCCGCAGACCTGAAAGTCTTCGGAACTCTCCAGATTCTGGTGTCCCACGCCGGCCGGGATCAGCACCACGTCGCCGGGCGAGACGGAGATTTGCACTCCCGAGTGGCCACCCAGCTTCAGGCGCGCCCAGCCACGAAAGCACGTGAGCACTTCATGCGCCGTGCTGTGATAGTGCGCGAACGGGTACACGCCCCAGCGCCACGACCCTTGCCAACCGTTCTCCGCATAGGCCGCTTCGATGCGCCGGGCCAGCGCGTCGGGCGAGGCACTGGCTGGCAATGCTTCCGACAGGACGAGCAGGGGCAGCACCGGGTGATTGGGAATCACGCCGTCATCAGGGAATTGATACGCACGCACCGAGGCCGGGTCCATGCAGCAGATTGCTCAGGATCGTCCGGATGACAAGGGAGGCGCGCCCGCCTCAATGCACCAGCGCGAGGGCCACCACGCCGCAGACCGCCGCCACGCCGCCGATGACGGACTGGCGCGTCGGCTTCTCACCTTCCAGCCACATGCTGAGCGGAATGATGACGAGCGGCGTGGTGGCCACGATCGGCAGAACAATGCCGGAGGGCGTCGAAGCGAGTGCCCATTGGTAACAGCTGACGCCGAGCACCGGACCGGCCAGCGCATTCGCGCTCACGATCAGCCACGCGCTGCGGTTGGCGCGGGACGGCAACGGCGCGGCGGAGCGGCTGGACGGCGATGCGGACCGGCGCGACCAGGCGTGCAGGGCCAGGAAGAAAAGCGCGGAGATCACCAGCCCGCCGGAAATTCGCTGGAACGCGGCGGTCACGCCGTCGATGGTCTCAACGTTGTATTCAGTGACAGAATACGCACGACGGCTCACCACCGCGCCGAGTCCCTGTCCGGCCGCGGACAGGAGGCCAAAGATGAACCCGGAAGGCCGCAGCGGCACCTGCGGTGGTCGGGAGCGGGACGGCGTCAACGCGATGGCCACACCGGTGAGGATGACCACGGCCCAGAGGATTTCGGCGCCTGCCAGCCGCGTTCCCAGCCAGACCCGTTCCGCCAGCATGGCAATCGGCACCGCCATGCATTGGGTGATGAGAACGCTGAGGCGGGAGCCCAAGCGGGGCAGGGTGGCAAAGAGGGCCAGGTCGCCCAAACCCATCCCGATGACTCCGCTCAGGAGAAACCAGTTGAGGCCCGCCCCGCGGAAGCCCTGGCCGAAGGTGAACGCGTACAGCCCAAGGCAGAGAAACGCGACCACCAGCCGGCCCAAGTTCGCTGTAGTGGCGCCGACGAGACGGATCGAGCGCGTGGCCAGGATAGCCGAGAGCGAGAAGAAAACCGTCGTCAGAAGGGCGCCGAGCATGAGCGTGGGACCAGTGGGCGAGCAGAAGCGCGGGCTGACTCCTCTGGCGAATGATTTCGGATAGCGGCGCCGATCGGCCGGGTGACAAGTGCGTCCGAAGGTCGCGAGGCGGTGCGTTTTTGATCGAGCCTAGATTCAACCTGTAGGTGGTGGCCGGGTTCGCCAGTGCACCTTTGGTGGTGACGCCAAAGAGGCTTTTTTGTGGCAAAGCCGGCGCACCCGCGCCTAGTTCTCTCGCTTTATGAAAGTGAAAGCCAAACGCCAGAAGCAGCGTCCGGAGGACATCAACGCGAACCTCGCCGCGAAGAAGGGACCCGTTTCGCGGTTCATCGCGCGTCACTATCGTCATTTCAACGCGGCGGCCCTGTTGGATGCGGCCAAGGCGTACGACACGCACCTCGCGGCCGGCGGCAAAATGCTCGTGACCCTTGCAGGCGCGATGTCGACCGCCGAGCTCGGCATCAGCCTCGCCGAAATGATCCGCAAGGACAAGGTGCACGCCATCGTTTGCACCGGCGCCAACCTTGAGGAGGACATCTTCAACCTCGTCGCGCACGACTACTACGAGCGCGTGCCGCATTATCGCCACCTGACCGCGCAGGATGAGGATGCCTTGCTGCAGCGTCACATGAACCGTGTGACGGATACGTGCATCCCGGAGATGGAGGCGATGCGCCGGATCGAGTCCGCGGTGCTCGACGAGTGGGTGGCCGCTGATCGCGCGGGCGAGCGCTATTTCCCGCACGAGTTCATGTACAAGGTGATCCGGTCCGGGAAGCTGAAGAAGAGCTACCAGATCGACCCGAAGAATTCCTGGATGCTGGCCGCGGCGGAGAAGAACCTCCCCATCTGGACCCCGGGCTGGGAAGACTCGACTTTGGGCAACATGTACACGGGCCACGTCATCAGCGGCGACGTGAAGAACGTGCACACCGTTCGGACCGGCATTGAGTACATGATGGTGCTGGCCGACTGGTACACGAAGAACGCGCGGACGCTGAAGAAGGTCCGCGAGGGCTCGATCGGCTTCTTCCAGATCGGCGGCGGCATTGCGGGTGATTTCCCGATCTGCGTCGTTCCGATGCTGCACCAGGACCTTCAGCGCACGGGCGTGCCGTTGTGGGGGTACTTCTGCCAGATCAGCGATTCGACCACCAGCTTCGGCAGTTACTCAGGTGCGGTTCCGAACGAGAAGATCACGTGGGGCAAACTCGCTGCGACGACACCGAAGTTCGTCATTGAAAGCGACGCGACGATCGTGGCGCCGCTGATCTTCAGCTGGGTGCTGGGACAGTAATCCCTTCCGCGATTGAGACCGTCCTCAGACCAAGTCGAGGACGGTCACCTCCGGGCGGCAATTCACGCGCAACCCGTGGACGTTGCCGACCCCGCGGGTGATGTAGATCTGCCGTCCAGCCCACGCGTGCAGGCCTTCGACGAAGCGCTTGTCGCGGACCGGAGCGAACGGCGTTCCGATCAGCGGCAGACGGAACTGCCCGCCATGAGTATGGCCGCACAACATCAAATCCCATGCGTAGGGCGGAAATAGGTCCTTCGCGTCAGGATTGTGGTTAAGCACCAGACGCCAGGCCCCCGCCGGCAGTGGTCTCTCGCCGTGGAAGGCGATGGCAGGTTCACATTCGCCCGCCCATAGATCGCCTACACCGATCATTTCGATGGAGTGGTCGCGGACGAGGACTCGATGCCGGCGGTTATGGAGCAGGGTGATGCCGCAATCGTGCAGCACGGCCTGCAGCTCTGCCGACTGCCAGCCGCCGGGTCTGACGCGACGCGTCCAGATACCACCGTCGTGATTGCCCAGGCACGCGAAGGTCGGAGCCGCGCGCGAGAGTTTGGCGAGGATCGGCGTATACTCCGCCCAGCGGGTGAACGGCCCCGTGCTGAAATCGCCGGTGAGCGCGATCAGGTCGGGCTTGGTCCTGAGCCCTCGGCTCACCGCGTCATCAAGATACGTCAACGAGACTACGTCCGACGCGTGGAGATCGGACAGGTGCAGGACGCGGATCGGTGCCGCCAAGGGCTCGGTTTTGGAGAGCCGGATTTGAGTGTGTGTTTCCTCAATCCACTCCGGTTCGATCCAACGAGCGTACACGCCGCCTGACGCGCTGAGGGCTGCGCTGGCACCGAGCCATTGCAAGAACCTCCGCCGGCTCAGGGCGGTCAACGTTCGTAACGCCGGGCGGGCGCGTTCCATGTCAGACACCGAGCGAGCGTATCGCGGGCTGTCAATGGACGACATCCGCAGAGGTTTGGTGGCAGATGGCGAAGGAAGCTTTCGGTTTTTCTTGTTCTGGTTTTGCTCGGCCGATGCCCAATCGCCTTGCCCAAGCTACCTCGCCCTACCTGCAGCAGCACGCGGACAATCCGGTGGCCTGGCTGGAGTGGGGTGAGGAGGCGTTTGCGAAGGCGCGAGAGGAGCAGAAGCCGATCTTCCTCTCGATCGGGTACTCGACGTGCCACTGGTGCCATGTGATGGCCCATGAGTGTTTCGAGCACGCTGGCATCGCTGAGCAACTGAACACCCACTTCGTGCCGATCAAAGTCGACCGCGAGGAGCGTCCGGATGTGGACCGGGTGTACATGACGTATGTGCAGGCGTTGACGGGGCACGGAGGCTGGCCGCTGTCCGTCTGGCTGACGCCGGATCTGAAGCCGTTCTTTGGCGGCACCTACTTCCCGCCGGAAGACCGTCCGGGACGTCCGGGTTTGCCGACGGTTCTACAGGCGATTGCCAACGGATGGGCGAATGAACGGGACAAACTCGTCAGTGAATCCCAGCGGGTCACGCAGACGTTGCAGGACTACCATCGGCGCGAGGCGACCCCGGCGCCGGGCGAAGAGGACTTGGTGACGCAAGCGGGTGACGCCTTTGATCGTTGTTACCAATACCTGTACGAGTCTTTCGATCAGCAGGACGGCGGGTTCGGAGGCGCGCCGAAGTTCCCGCGGGCCTCGAACCTCGAATTTCTTTTCCGCTGCGCCGTTCTCCAGCGCGACGATGCCGAGGTCGCGCGCGATGCCGTGGAGATGGCCACGCGCACACTGCGTCGGATGGCGGAGGGCGGAATCCACGATCACGTGGGCGGCGGTTTTCATCGTTACGCCGTGGATGAAGCGTGGTTCGTCCCGCACTTCGAAAAGATGCTCTACGATCAGGCGCAGATTGCGGTGAACTTGATCGATGCGCACGCCTTCACGGGCGACGAGCGGTATGCTTGGGTGGCGCGACAGACACTCGACTATGTGCTGCGCGATCTGACGCATCCGGCCGGTGGTTTCTTTGCCGCCGAGGATGCGGATAGTGAACTTCCGGAGTCGGCTAATGCGACCAACGGAAACGCACGCCGCGCGGAGGGGGCGTTTTACCTGTGGCGCAAGGATGAGTTGGATCGAGTGCTGGGACCGGAGGCCGCGTGGTTCAACGACCACTTTGGCGTGACCGCTTCAGGGAATGTTCCGCCCGAACTGGATCCGCACGGCGAAATGC
Source organism: Verrucomicrobiota bacterium (assembly GCA_023386835.1). Taxonomy (GTDB): domain Bacteria; phylum Verrucomicrobiota; class Verrucomicrobiia; order Opitutales; family Opitutaceae; genus Actomonas. The sequence goes on along the minus strand of JAEWIY010000219.1, from coordinate 8,934 downwards.
GGGGCGGCAACATTCTCCGGCAAACTCGGCCGCTGATTGAAACAGCGCGAAACCATCAACAGGATCCCAGCGCCTTGGCAGAGAAGCTGGCGAACGCGCTGGAGCGGTTGCGCGCGGTCCGCGCTCTGCGCCCGCGCCCGCATCGCGACGAAAAGGTGGTCACGGGCTGGAACGGATTGATGCTGTCGGCGTTCGCCCGCGCGGCCCGGTCCACCGCGTCCTGCTTTTACGAAAAGAAGGAGTTTTATCGAGCCGCAGCCGAGCGCGCGGCCGCCTTTCTCCAGGAACAGATTTACGACCCGGCGACCGGAGAATTGCGCCGCAGCTGGCGTGAGGGTCGTCTCGGGCCCGCGGGTTATGCGGAGGACTACGCCGGGCTCATCGCCGGGTTGCTGGATCTCTACGAATCCACATGGAACGTGCGGTGGCTGCGCTGGAGCGTTGAACTGCAATCGGCGATGGACCGGGTCTTCTGGGATGAAGTCGAAGGAGGCTACCATCAGTCCTCGCTCGCCGATCCTGCGATCGTGCTCCGGTTGAAGGACGATCATGACGGCGCGGAGCCGTCCGCCAACTCGCTGGCGGCGGCGAACCTGCTGCGCCTCGCAACCATCCTGCACGACCAAACGCTGGCGGAGCGTGGGTTGCGGACCCTTCGTGCATTGCAGCCGGTCTGGCAGCGGACGCCTTGGGCGTTGCCGGCGCTCTTGTGCGCGGTGGAGCGAGCGCTGGAACCGGCGACCCAGGTCGTGCTGGCCGGCGATCCCACAACGGGGACGTTTGAAGCGCTTGCCCGTGAGGTGCAGGGCCAGCCGGGTCCACATCGGGCCGTTTTGGCACGAACGGGAGCGGCGGAGGAGGAGTGGTTGATCAACCGGGTCCCCGCGTTGGGCGCGATGACGGCGGCCCCAGGCGAGGCGGCCGCCTATGTCTGCCGCGAGTACGTCTGTCAGGCACCGGTGAAAACGCGGGTCGAGCTCCGGAAGCTGCTGTCTTAGGCGGTCGTTAAAGCGCTTCGGAGTCGATCCGCGCCGCGCAGCGTGACGTGGGGATTTCCGTGGGCTGGGAACGCAACTACCTTCGTAGTTGCCACACCTAAGCGGCTCTTGCTGCGCGTTCTGCCAAACGCACACTGGGCGGATCATCGCGGCCATTTCCAGTTTCACCGGGGCACGGGTGTGCCCTCCGATCGATCGTCAGCGCTGCGACGGCCGCGTCGCATGAGTGGGCGCGCGCACGGGCAGCTTTTCGCGGTTGGACTTGAGCCCACTGCGGCCGCGCAGATCGCCAGCGCGTGGCGCCAGAGCGGCTGCAAGGCGGAACTGCGGCAGTTCGCAACCTTTGACGCCGCAAAGGCCGCGCTGGAGGCGAACGTCCGGTTGATCGTCACAACCGAGGCGCTGGCGTTGCGTTGTTTGGGCTTGGTCGGAGAGTGCGGCCAGGGAGCGTACGTCTTGGCGCTGCAGGAGCACGAGCAGGGCGGAGTGCCGGCGGTGACCGGTTTACGCGTCATGCCGCTGGCCTGGCTGACCGCGAGCAACCTGGCTGATTTGTGGGAGCAGGCGCACTCTACGATCCACGTCGGCGGCGGGCCGGACTCCTGGGCGGAAATGCGGCAGTGGCTGGATGCAGCGCCGGCGTTGATGTATGTGCTCGACGAACACGCTCAGCGGGCGGTGTTCAGTCGCGCCTGGCTGGAGTTTCGCGGTGTGACGGGTCTCTCGGAGTCACTCGAAAGCTGGCGCGCGGCGGTACATCCCGAGGACCGGGAGCGCGTTGAGCGCAGCCTCGCTGAAGCTTTCCGCCAGCAGATGGCGGTGGAGTGCCGTTACCGCATCTGGCATCGAACCGGAGAGTATCGGTTTGTCTTGGACGAATGCCGACCACGTTGGTCTCCAGCTGGTCAATACACCGGCGTGGTCGGTGTGATCCGCGAGGTGGCGTCGAGCGACGACAGCATGCCCCCGGCAAGTGAGCTTGATCGTGCCGTGCAACAGCGGGCGCAGGCGTTCGCGGGAATGAGCCACGAGATTCGGACTCCGATGAACGCCATCATCGGCATGACGGGGCTGCTGCTGGATACGCCGTTGAACCCGGAGCAGCGCGAACTGGCGACCATTGTCCAGAAGAGCGCGGATGCGCTGCTCTCCGTGGTCAACGACCTGCTTGATTTCTCCACCCTCGACAGCGAACGAGCCCCCGAGCCAATCGAGTTCGATCTCTGCCTGTTGGTGGAGGAGGCTTTGACGCTGCTCGCGGAAGCGGCGGCCGACTCGGGCGTGACGTTGGTGCCGGATCTGCCGATCGACGGGCCCTTGTTCGTACGAGGTGACGCGGCGCGGCTGCGTCGGGCCGTGGCGGCGGTGCTGGGCGAGGTGGTTCGTTTGTCCGGGTCCGGTGAGATTATTGTGCGCCTGCTGGTGCTCGACCAGGCGGAAGGGCAGCTGCGGTTTCAGGTGCAGGTGCTCGGCACTGGCGTCGCGGAGGCGGAGGAAACCTTGCGCCAGCGGCTGCTTCCGTTCGCAGCGACGGGGGAGGCGGAGAGCGGCGGTCGCATTTCGACCGGAGTGGCCGTTGCGATGGCGCGCCGGTTGGTTCGCGGGTTGGGTGGTCACGTTAGTCCGCATGCCGGCACGCCGGAGGGCGCAGGCTTCTGGATCACGTTGGAGTTGCCCAGCGTCGCTGCTGCTGCAGGCGCGGCGGAGGATGTGCTGTTGCCGTCGGGTACGTCCGTGCTGGTGCTCGCCGCGGGGCCCGTGCTGCGCGACGTCGTTGGCCGGCAACTACGCTCCTTGGGCGCTGACGTGACTGCAGCCGCTGACTGGAGGAGTGTTTCCGCGATCGCGGAGCTGCGGGGTGGGCAGCCGGTCTCGGCGATCCTGATCGAGCACGATCTTTCGAAAAACACAGATCCGGCGGAGGTGGCGCAGGCGCTCCGGGCGGAACCGCTGTTGGGTCAGTCACGGTTGCTGTTACTGACGCCAGCGGGGCGGCTCATCGACGTGCGCCGAAGCGGGAAGGCTGATTTTGATGCGGTGATTGCGATGCCCTGGCGCACCGGCCAGCTCGCGCAGGTGCTATCGCACGTGTTGCAGGAGCCGCTGCGGGAACCCGCTCGGTCGAGCCAGCCTGCTTTGGGGATGTTGCGGAGGGACCCGGTCTCCCAGGCGCGGTTGTTGGTGGTCGAAGACAACCCCATCAACCGGAAGTTGGTCGTGCGGCATGCTGAACGGCTCGGCTATTCGTGTGATGTGGCCGAACACGGCCAACGTGCCTTGGAACTGCTCGCGCTGCGGCGGTACGATCTGGTCGTAATGGATTGCCAGATGCCGCAGATGGATGGGCTGGAGGCGACGCGGCGTTTGCGGGCAGGTGTGGTGCGCGGCGCGGATCCACGAATCCCGATCATTGCGGTCACGGCTTACGCTGGCGGCAACGCGCGTGAGAATTGCCTGGCGGCGGGGATGGATGATTTCCTGGTGAAGCCGCTCCGGTGTGAGGACCTGCAGGCGGCGATTGAGCGGCAGCAAGTCCGAGGGCGCATCGCGGGGCGCCTTGATGTTCGAGCTCGCGTCGCGGGACCAGCGGTTCTGGAGGAGGTGCAGATCGAGCACTTGGATGCGCTGCAGGACGACGATGACCCGGATTTTCTCCGTGACCTGATCAGCCTGTTCCTTGCCGAAACGCCGCAGCGGCTTGAAGACCTGCAGGCCAGTTACGAGGCGGGCAACCTCGAGGCGGTGCGGCAGGCCGCCCACACGGTCAAGGGGGCTTGCGCCAACTTTGGGGCGCGTGAGTTGCAGGCGCTGAGCGCGCGGGTGGAGCAACATGCGCTGAACTGCGATCGTGTGCTGGTGGCCGAAGTGCTGCCTCAGTTGCGGCCGGCCTTTGCCCGCTTGGAAGCTGCGCTCAAGGCGCTGCAACAGGAGTCAACTTCATGAGAATTCTGACGGTGGAGGATGATCCGGTCGCGCGCCGGGTGCTGCGGCAAGCCTTGGAGAATCTCGGACACGAGGTGATCGAGGCGGAGGACGGTGAATCAGCGCTCAAGCTGCTCGCCGACGACAAAATCCGGGTGGTTGTGAGCGACTGGGTGATGCCACGGCTCGACGGGCTCGAGTTTTGCCGCCGGGTCCGGGCTCGTGCGGCCGAGGAGTACGTTTATTTCATCCTGCTCACCAGTGCGACCGCGAGCGTGGACAATCAGCGCGAAGCGGGAGACGCCGGCGTGGACGACTTTCTGAACAAGCCGTTGGACGTCACCGAACTTTGGATGCGCCTGCGCGTGGCCGAGCGGATCCTGCGGTATGCGACGCAGGTGCGGCAGCTGGAGCAGTTCCTGCCGATTTGCTCGTATTGTAAGAAGATTCGCGACGACCAGAACTACTGGACACAGATCGAAAGCTACATCAACGAGCGCACTGGAACGGACTTCAGCCATTCAGTCTGTCCTGACTGTTACACGCGAGTCGTCGCTCCGGAGATCGCCAAGATCCGGGCCGAATCTGCCCGCCGGCAACGCCATGCAAAACGAGCGAATTGAGCGGGTGGAAGAGCGGATCGCGTGGCTCGAGCGGCACGTGGTCGAGCAGGACAAGGTTACACTCGCGCTGACCGAAGAGGTGGAGCGGCTGAAAGGGGAGCTGCACGCGCTTCGGGAAAGACTCGCCGCGCGGGAAGCTTCTCCCGGGCCCGGCAGTCCCGCGGACGAGCGCCCGCCGCACTACTAAGCGTGGCGGATGCCATTCGTGCGGCTCTTTAATCCTGCGGGAGGGTGCCGGCACGGACGAGAGTCATTTGGTCCGGGTTCAGATATCTCCGGATCGCCCCATTGGCGGCGTCCAAGGTGACCGCCTGGATGAGGGTCGGGTATTCATCGATCCAAGACACTGGCAACCCTCGGTTCACGGTTCGTAACAGGGTGGTCGCAAGCCCCTCCGTCGTGGCCAGCTGGAGCTGGAAGGTTCCGGCGAGGTTGGATTTTCGCGCCTCCAGTTCAGCGGCGGTGACGCCCTCCTGATACCACTTCTGCAACTCCCGACGGGTTGAGGTGAGGCCGCGTTCGAGCAGTTCAGGCGCGAATGTGCCGGCGATGTACCAATCCCCATCGTTGAACGTGTCGTTCGCCATCGCGGCACCGATCCCGTAGGTGAGCCCCTCCCGGTCGCGGATCGTGGCGAGCAATCGGCCGGTGAATCCGCTGCCGAACACGGCGGTGGCAACGCGGAGCGGCAGCGCGTCAGGGTCCGTGAAGCGCAACCCGGTCGACTGCCCCCAGACGATGCTGACGCTCGGCTTGTCCGCCAGCGACACCGTCTGCACTCGCTCCTTTTCCCCCGGGGGAGCGGCTCGTTTCCGGGCGATTACGGCCGGCGAACCACCGCTCCAGCCGGAGAAGCTGCGGTCGATAGCCTGTCGCGCCGCGTTGACGTCGACATCTCCGACGATGACGAGCGTCATGTGCTGAGGGCCGTAGTGGGTGACGTGAAACTGTTTGGCCTCCTCAACGGTGGCTTCGGGCAGAGCGGCGAGGAAGTCTCGGAGGGAGGGAGCGTAGTTGGGATGGTTTTCCGGATACACCGCACGGATGAAGGTTTCCCGCGCACGAGCGTCGGTGCTCTCGAGCTGGCGCTGGAAGGAGCCGGCCAGGCGCGCCTTGACGCGGGCGAACTCGTCCGGGTCAAAAGCCGGAGTACGCAGTTGCTCCGCCACCAGGCTGATCACCAGCGGAAGGTCCTGGCGGAGGCATTTGGCGCCGATGCGGAGGGTGTCGTGATCGACGGCAAACGTGATCGTTGCCCCCACGGCTTCAAGTTGCTCGGCAATCTCGAACTTGTTTTGCGAGGTCGTGCCCTGGTCGAGCATCGCGCCGACGAGGGTGGCGATGGCAAGATTGCCGTCCTTGGCTGCGACATCACCGGCCGGCAGGCTCGCCCGCACCGTGACCACATCAGCGATGTCAGTCCGGAGCAGTAGTGTATCGATGCCGTGTATACGACTGCGTTCCACGCGCGGAGCAATTTGAGCGCTGAGGGTGGCGCAGCAGAGGAGGTTGAGGACGAAGGCAAAGAGGCGCATGGCGGAAGGCGGCACAGGGTTGCGGTTAGTCATGGCTTTCCCCGTTCCGGGGAACGAACCAGCCAGTGGTACTGGCGTCCTCGTCGAAGTACGTCTTCGCCACGCGTTGCACCTCCTCCGGGGTGACGGCCTTGATGGCGTCACTCAGCGAGTAGTAGGTGGTCCAGTCGCCAACGGCGATGCCGTCGTTCAGTTCGTCGGCGATCGCGAAGGGGCCGTCGCGCCGGTAGGCGGTGCGAGCGAGCAGCTGGCTGATGGCGGCCGCGACTTCGCCGGCGGTGACGCCCTCGGTCTTTACGCGGTCAATTTCGGCCAGGGCAATTTGCTCCACCTCCTCGTGTGTCGTGCCGGGGGTGAGGGGAATCAAGGTGTGATGCAGCGTCGGATCACGATGAAAGAAGGGGACTGTTTGCACCCCCGTGGAGAGGCCCGGATCGGTGAGGGTCCGGTAGAAGCGGCTGTTTTTGCCTTCTCCCAAGATTGAACTGAGCACGGCGACGGCGGCGAAATCCGGGTGAGTGCCGGCGCAAATCTTGTGGGCGATATCGACGACTCCGATCTCGCCCGAGCGTTTCACAACGAGACGACGGGGGCCGTCCTGTTTGGGTTCGACGGTGTAAACCTCCGGGATCGGCTGCGGGGAGCGCGGAATGGCGCCGTAGTGTTGGGCAATGAGCTCAAGCGCCGTGGCCGGGTCGAACTGGCCGATAACGGAAACGACGGCGTTGTTGGGCCAGTAGAAGTGATCGTAGAATTCCCGTAGCTTATCGATGGATACGCCTTCGATGTCGCTGCGCCAGCCGATGGTGGGATGGTGGTACGGGTGCGCGATGAAGGCGACCGAGCCGACCTGATCGAGCAGCACGCTGATCGGATCGTTCTCCCCTCGTTCGAACTCATTCCGGACAACCGTCATCTCGGCCTGGCGATCGGGTTCGCGCAGCAGCAGATCGCGCATCCGGTCGGCTTCGAGGGCGACGATCTGGGGCAGGTGTTGCTGGGGCGAGTTGACGTAGTAGTTCGTCCGATCGAACCACGTGGTGGCGTTGTTCACGGCACCCAGCGGGTCCAAGGTCTGGTCGTACCCGTTGCCCAGGTCTTGGTTGAACTGCTTGGAGCCCTTGAACATGAGGTGTTCCAGCAGGTGGGTGGCTCCGGTGGTGCCGTACACCTCATTGCGGGAGCCAACCAGGTAGGTGACCATGAACGTCACGACCGGGGCGGCGCCGGTCGGCATGAGCAGCACCGTCAGGTCATTGGATTCGAGCCGGTACTCGGTCACCTCTCCGACGGTGCGGACAAGGGTAAAACTTTCGTGGTGGACGGGTGCCGCGGCAGCGGCAGCCGGTAAATGGGGGCACAGGAATGCCAGCAGGAGGACAGCCGGCGTGAGGAGAGCGAAACGATGCTTGGACGAGGCCATCAACGGATTGGGTGAGTGACTGATTCTGGTTCTCAGATGAGGGACCGTCGAGGCATCTCGGCGTTCGGCAAATCGGCCACCGGGAGTCCGGTAAGCAGTTCGCCCGAGGCGCTTACGGAGATCAGGCTTGTGCAGGGGCGGGCAGCGGCATGAGTCCTCCGCGCGAAATGGCCGACCCGAGTGCATAAATGCGAACGCAAGTAGCAGGGGTTGAGCCGTTTGAGGAAGAATGCGTTTTTCTTGGAAAAAGCGCTTGATCGGCCGCGCTTGGTTTCCATTGTCGCCAATCCCTTCGGTTCCGGACGCCTCAAGCGGACGACGGAGGAGGTTCTTTTCAGATCAGTGCGACGGCTTTGTTGCTCCACCGTTTTGTCGGATCCTTCTGCTGTGAAAGCGGGAGAGGAAAGTTCGACAGAAAATCAAAAAAACTGATTGACGGTAAGCGGCGGAAAAGTTCTTCTGATCATCCCTCGCCTGAAAAGGATGAGGGTGGATGGAGAGGCTGACTCTCCGCAGCTCTTTGAAACTTACTTTGTGCGATTGATTGGGACCCCCAATCAACAATTCCAAAAACAAGATACAGGGATGGCCGGGTAAAACTGGTTATCCCGGTAGTTCATGAATCACTAGGTTCTGAACTCTTTTCGGAGAGTTTGATCCTGGCTCAGAATGAACGCTGGCGGCGTGGTTAAGACATGCAAGTCGGACGGTGTTTAGCTTGTAGCAATACAAGTTAAACGCAGTGGCGAACGGGTGCGTAACACGTGAACAATCTACCTCTTAGTGGGGAATAGCTCGCCGAAAGGCGAATTAATACCGCATGTGGTGGTCTCTCGCATGAGAGGCTGACTAAAGCCGGGGACCGCAAGGCCTGGCGCTAGGAGAGGAGTTCGCGGCCTATCAGCTAGTTGGCGAGGTAACGGCTCACCAAGGCTAAGACGGGTAGCTGGTCTGAGAGGATGATCAGCCACACTGGAACTGAGATACGGTCCAGACACCTACGGGTGGCAGCAGTTTCGAATCATTCACAATGGGCGCAAGCCTGATGGTGCGACGCCGCGTGGGGGACGAAGGTCTTCGGATTGTAAACCCCTGTCACTAGGGAAGAAACGCTATAGATAAACAGTCTATAGTCTGACTTAACCTGGAGAGGAAGCAGTGGCTAACTCTGTGCCAGCAGCCGCGGTAATACAGAGACTGCAAGCGTTATTCGGATTCACTGGGCGTAAAGGGTGCGCAGGCGGTTGTGTGTGTCAGGTGTGAAATCTCGGAGCTCAACTCCGAAACTGCGCCTGAAACTACATGACTAGAGCATTGGAGAGGGTAGCGGAATTCACGGTGTAGCAGTGAAATGCGTAGATATCGTGAGGAACACCAGAGGCGAAGGCGGCTACCTGGACAATTGCTGACGCTCAGGCACGAAAGCGTGGGGA
>JAEWIY010000174.1 GCA_023386835.1 Verrucomicrobiota bacterium | reverse complement strand
TGCTCGGCCTCAGCCCGCGCACCCTGGCGTATCGGATCAAGGCGCTCGGCCTGAGCACGGCAAAACCGCTCCCGCCCGATTAGTCGGGACGACCCACCACGTCGCGACCGTTCGAATACGACCTGATTCCGTCAAGAAATGGTCCGTGGCCTCAACGCGCCGGCTCCGGCCGGGCCGCGCGCGCGATCTCGAGATCCCGCGCCACCTCATCACGGACCAGCGCCCAATGGAACAGGTTGTCGTCATTCGCATGGAACGCGTTATGGTTGTAGTGCGTCAGCCGCATGTCGCGGTAAAGCGGCCGGGTGATCGCCACCACCTCATCCCAGTGCCCCAGCGCCTGCTCGAGGTGTCGGAGCGCGGCCGCCCGTTGCGCCGTGTCACCGTTCGTTTGATACGTCTGCAGGGCCACGGCACCACGCAGCTTCTCAGCCAGGTGCAGGCCGAGCTGCGCCCACGTGCGAATGTCCGCCACCTCATAACGCAGCGACGCGTTCCCGCGCACGTCGACACCTTCCACCAGGCGAAGCGCCTCGCGATTGTCGCGCTCCAACCGGTCGGCCAGTTGCAGCGGAGTGACACGGCCAGCGCCATAGGAGCCGCCGTGGAGGTGCGTCGCGACGAAGTCGGCCACGGAGACGTAATCCGGATCCAACGTCGGTTGGCGGATCAGCGCGTCCACGGAGATGTAGCGAGTGATCTCACCCTGCAGCGCAAGGAAGCCCTCTCCATACAGGGTAAAATCCCAGCGGGAATCGTAGAGCGAAGCCAGGCGCAGCTGGGTCGAGGAGGCGAGCGACATGGCCTGCAGGAGATTCGCACCCGCCGCGCCGTAGCGGCGGACATACTCCTTCTGAAACACCGTGTCCGGTGTTTGCGGGTCGTAGAGCAGCCGACCCCAAAGTTGGTAGAAGAGCCACTGCCGCTGAAAGGCCCACGTCCAATCCACCGGCTCCTGCAGCGCCGTGAAGTAGTCAAGCGCCGGAATGTAGGTCTCCGACCCGATGAAGTATCCACCGACGTAGGACGCGCGGCCGTTGCGCGCAATATGCTCTCGGATGAATTCAGGCACACCCCACCGAAGCGCAAAGAAGTCTTCGTTCCGCGCCATCCACACGACCTTGTAGTTTGTGGGTTCGGGCACGAAGTACGTGTCGCCCAAACGGCCGCCATGCACCTTCACCAACTTCGGCGTCGAGTGGGCGTGCGACCAGTTGAACTTCATCTCCGCCCAGATCGGGCCGTCGAACCGATCGCCCAGGTTCTCCATCGCCGCACGGGTCACGGTTTCGACATCGGCACTCACCCCCGGCTCGGACGAAAGTCCCGACGAGAATGGGACGCGATGAATCAACTTCACGCGCCGGTTCGCCTGCAACATCCCGGCCACAATCACGTCGTCCATCCACTCCTGGCGCTGCAGCGGCGTCATGCCGCCCATGCCCTCGCCGTGCGACAACCCAATGCCATCCAGATCGGGGTACTCGTTCAGAACTTGGGTGACGCTTTCCTTGATGTAGCGGCGCACCAGTTCCGACGCATCCCCGTTGCCGTAGTAGTGCGGATAGAAGTTCTGCGACGCGACGCCGTGCGCCTCCGCCAGCTCCCGGCTGACGAAGATGCTCCAATGCACCAGGTACGTGTCGAGGCCCCGCTCCTTCGCCAGTTTGAAGATTCCGCGGTAGAGCTGCTGCCACTGCGCCAACTCCTCCTCCGTCCACGGGCTCGCTTCGGGAAAATTGCGCGGCTTCACCATGTAGGTGAACGGATGCAGGTTCCAAAGGCTGATCACGTTGAAGCGGTTCTCCACCAGCATATCGAGCAACGCTTCCCAATAACGCAGGTCCCGCGCGGTTTCGTGGTGCTGGTCCAGCGCCGAGCTGGGGCGATAAGTGTCCCACGGCAGGTTGAACTTCAGCCCACGAAACGGCAGGTGCGGCCGCTCCTCGCGTGACTCGATCGCGGAAAGCGCGGTGCCGTGGCGCACCTGTTCCGCCAGCGCGAGCGCGCCGTAGATCAATCCACGCTCGTCCCCGCCGTACACGGTGATCACCCGCCCTTCCGGCAGGATCGCGAACGCCTCCGCCCCCAGGCGGTGCGGATTCAACGCGAGGCTCACCAGAACGTCGTAATGCTCCCGCTGCGACAAGACCGTGTAGCCTTCGTCCTTCAAGGTCTGCGACAGCCGCCGGGCAGCGTAAGCGGCGCGCGGCTCATCGGCGTCATGCAGAATGAACACACGGCGTCGGTCGGCCGGCTGCGCGTGCGCCGGCAGCACCCACGCCGTCAGGGCGAGAAGAAGAAGAAGGGGCAGGAGTTTCACGGGGCGAAGCGATCGGACGATAGCACAACCGATCATTGCTGAAAACCGGCGATGCCGGCGCCGCCCCATGGCGAGGCCTCGGCTTCATCGCTCGACCGCTGCGCTCGCCCTCACCGCTGAAAGCGCGGCGTCAGCAACGGCCGATAAGCCGCGCGATAGACCCAGGCCAGGTACAACTCGAGTGCCAGGAAGATGCAGGCCATCGGTAGCCCGGAGCGTTCCAAGAACAGGTGAAACGCGATGCTGTTGACGATGAACGGAGCAAACAACACGAGCGCAAGCGGCACAAAGCGGTTCACCAGCAGCAGCACGCCCACGACCAAGTGGGTCGCCCCGATCAATTGCATCATGTAGCCCGATTCCACCAGTGCGATGGTGAAGGCCATCGCGCGTTCCGGCAGCACCACCTCGGGTTGGGGGATGAAGTTCAGGAAGCCGTTCAGACCGAAGATCGTCAGCGGCAGCCCGAGCAGGATCCGGGCGATCGTGGGCAGGAAACGAAGACGGCTGCGTGGCTCAGTGGCAGCGGGGAGGACGGTGCTCTGGGTGCTCATAGTGGGTGTGTTTGTCTCTACAACGAACGAGCCCGCCGGCATCGGACATGCGCTTCTCGCGCCCCACCGGCGGGGGCCGCCTCACCCTGCACGCGAACGGCGGCTCACGCCTCGCCGTTGTGCCGGTCCCGTCGCCACCAGCGCAGTACTCCCTCGACCACGCCAATAGCCGCACCGGCGAGGAAACCCGTCAGGTGCGCCGTCACATCGACGGGCGGTGGGCCTCCGCCAAACCAGCCGAGCACAACCAAGCCGGTGGCAACGGGAATGAGCAACGACCGCCGACGAAGCGTCGCGTCTCCCGCCACCGCCCGACCGATCAACAGGCCCAACCCCGCGAAGAGCGCCGTCGAGGCTCCCAGGGAACGATACGCGCCGCCGATATGCAGCGCCGCAGTGGCGAGGTTGCCCAAGAGTGACGCCCCCGTCAGCAGCGCGGCGCCGCGCCACGCGCCAAACGTGGAAAACACAGCCGTGAGGACAAAAAGCCCGCTGATGCCGTTCGCGATCAAATGGCCGCCATCCGCGTGCAGGAACAACGCCGTCGCCAGCCGCCAGATTTCCCCATGGCGAAACAACCGCCCCGCATCGAGCACCCCGGACTCCGTCCAGGCAGGCCAACGCTGTTGCGCCCAGTATCCAGCCAGCACCACCAACGCCCACAGCAGCGGCAAAACCCGCGCGGCGAGGCTCATCGGCGGTGCTGGCTCCACCGGCACCACCGGCCGGCGACGCGCATGTTCGCCCTCGAAGGCCGCCAGTTGCCGCCGTGCTTCCACTTCGATCGTCGGCTCCACCCAAAGGCGATAGCCCCCCGCCGCGGGCTGCAGCCAGAAGGGCGCCCCAAGCGCGAGCACGACCAGCCCCCGTTCAAATCCGTCCTGATAACGCGGGTACTCCCCCACCGGCACGAGTTCCGGCGCTTCGGCGTTCGCCTCGAGCGCCAAACGTGGATCCAGGGAGGACATGTCCGGACCGTAAGCACCCGGGCGGCCAGCGCCAGCCGCGGAGTCAATCTGCTCGCGCTGGTAATCGCGGCCCTGCGACCGCCGCGTTTCTCGATTCCGGCGAACGTTCGAGCCAACGCAGTTGTTGAACGGCGACAGGTCCATAACATCTGCCCATGCCCCCTCGTTTTCTGGCTTTCTCCGGCAGTGCCCGCCGCGAATCCCTCAACCGCAAACTGCTCGCCGTCCTGGTCGACGCGGTTCAGTCGCTCAAGGCCGAAGTGACCGTCGCGGACCTCAACACGTACGAGCTTCCGCTCTACCACGGCGATCTGGAGGACGCCTCGGGCCTGCCGTCCGGCGCGGTCCGGTTGATCGAAGAGATCCAACAACACGACGGCCTGCTGATCGCGTCACCCGAGTACAATTCGATGATGACGCCGTTGCTGAAAAACACGATCGATTGGTGCACTCGTGGCGACGACAACCCGTTTGTTGGCAAGATCGTCGCCGTGGTCTCCGCGTCTCCGGGACAGCTGGGCGGCATCCGCTCGTTCACCTTGACCCGTCAGTTGCTCCTCCACCTCGGTGCCCGGATCGTGCCGGAGCAATGCATCCTGCCGGCGGCGGACGAGGCGTTTGATGCCAACGGGCGCCTGCTGAAGGAGCGCACCCAAAAATCCGTGGAGAAACTCGCCCGCGCGACGGTGAAGCTCGCCCGGCAGCTGGGTGGCGCAGCAGCGAGCTCGTAAACGAGAGCTCCCGCTGCGCGAAGCCGCGGGTCAGTCGCCCGCGGAATCGTCCGCCGAAGCGCCGTCGGGGGCGGCCGGCAGCACCTCACGTTCGGCCGCGAGCATGGCCTGGTACGCCGTCTCGGCATCCGCCGCGTTGCGCAGCTGGGACGTCAGGTGCGTCTTGCCCGCCATCATGCAGAGCCGAGCCAGCGTGTGCAGGTGCAGCCGTTCGTCCTCACAACAGAGCAGGAAAAACAGCGTCGTGGCCTGACCGTCCGGCGCCCCGAAACCCACCGGCTGCAGCGTCCGCCCGAGCACAACAAAAGAGCCCTCAAAGCGGTAATCCTCATGATGCCGGGCGTGCAACAGCGCCATCCCGCCCTCGATCGCCGTGGGATACAACGCCTCGCGGGCCTCCACCGCCTGCACCAGCTCGCGTGGTTCGAACACCCGTCCCGTGCGCTCCGCCAGCGCGACCATGTCGCGGATGACCGACGGCTTGGTTTTGGAAGGCAGCTCCAGCTCGATGTAGCCCGGCTCGATCAGATCCGGGATCAGGGCGTCGTGCGGGAAGATCTCCCGCAGGCCGTCCAGCGAGCGCCGGTGATACGCGTCGAGCCGCTTGCCCGACAGCCCGAGGATCCGGCGCGACGCCCATGCGTCGACCTCGCCTCGCTGGAAGACGATGCGCTGCCCCCGTTGCTGGTGCGGCATCTCCGCCTCCCGCATCAGGCGCTCCACGTCCTCCCGCGACAAGTGCAGGTATTCGGCGACTTCCTCCATCGAAAACTCCCGGTGCGGCATGACCGAAGCCTCAGCGGGTTTTTTCCCAAAGGCAAAGCGACGTTGGAACTGCCACGCGGAACGGTCGCCGTCCGGGCTTTTCGGGCGGCGCCAACGGCGGAGCTCAACGGCTGCGCGGGCCATCCGAAACCACGGGGTGGATTCAGCGATCAACCGATGCCCGCCGGCCACCTCAGGGCTGGTCTTTGGCCGCTCAAACCACACCCTCTCGCTCCACCCCCATGCTCACCTCCCTGCGTACTCTCGCCCTCGCTGCCTTCTGTTTACCCCTCCTGCTCGCGGCCGCCGACGCCAACCCGGCTCCCGCGGCCAAACCCATCCAAGGCGCCTGGCGCGCGATCGATGGTGACACCGAACGCGTCATGCTCGTGGTCGACGGCTACTGGACGTACACGATCTTCGACCGCTCCACGCCGGCCTTTCACCAGACGTTCGGCGGACCCTACCGCGAACAAGGTGACGCGGTGATGGCCGCTTACGATTTCAATTCCAACGACGCGTCCCAAGTCGGCGGCAAATTCACCGCGCAGGTGACCGTCTCCGGCGACATCCTGACCGTGTTTCAGGAGGACGGCTCGGCGGAATCCTGGCGGCGGATCGATGATGCGACCAGCGGCTTGAGCGGTGTCTGGCGCATCACGGGCCGGAAAGCCGACGGCGACGTTCGTTCGATGCCGCTGCGTGCCCGGCGCACCTACAAGGTCATGACGGGAACCCGGTTCCAGTGGGTCGCGATCAACATCGAAACCGGCGAGTTCTCCGGCACCGGTGGCGGCACCTACACGTACCAGGACGGCAAGTACGTGGAAAACATCGAGTTCTTCTCTCGGGACAACAGCCGCGTGGGCGCCAAGCTGCAGTTCGAGGCCGAGGTCAAGGACGGCCAGTGGCACCATCAGGGCCTGAGTTCCCGCGGTGAGCCGATCTACGAGATCTGGTCGAAACTGTCGCCCGACGAAGGCCGCGAAAACCTCCAGCGCTGAAGCCCGCCTGGCGCCGCGTTACCGCACTACACCGCGACGCGACGCCTCCCGGACTCACCGCGCGACCGAAAGCGACCGCACGACCGGGGGGCAGGCGCGGCTGCTCAGTTCGGCGGCGTGGAGTCGCGGCGGACGAGCGTGATCGATTTGAGCATCGCCTCGAGCGACTCCCAGTCGGGCTTGTTGCCGCCGGTGCGCGACAGATGAAGATCCGCCCACGTGCCGCCCGTGACGCGGCACGCCCGCAGGTTGGCCTGCACGATGTTTCCGATCGTCATCGTGTAGCGTACGACCTGCCACCCGCCGATTAGCTTCGTTTCCTCGTTTTCCAGCGGCACGCCGAGGTTCGCCTCGAGCTTCTGCTTCTCCCGCGCCCAGAAGTTCCGGAAGCCAGGGTGTCGGCCTTGTTGTCCAGCCAGCCGCTCAGGATCAGGCCGCTCTGGTGCACCAGGCTGAAGTAGCCCGGATGCTCATTGAGCGCGGCGCCAGGTTTGAATTCGCCCGCCGGGATCCGCAACACCGCGTCGAGTCCGGAGACAGTGACCTCCTCCTGATCGACCACCGCCTTGCCCGTGGCGGTTGGCCGCGTCGGCGCCGGTGAACGCACGGTGAGCGAGCGCACGATCTGCATCGCCTGCTGGTATTCGAGCGAGCTGACGTTGTCCGAAAAGATCGTGGTCTGCACCGCATCGCCCCCGCGCGGAGCGAGCGCGATCACGGTGGCGAAGCGATAGGCGTCCGCGGCCGGCACCTTGCCAGCCACGTGCTCCGGATCCTCGAAGGTCGAGTACAGCCCGAAGCCATTGCGAAACTGGAAATCGACCGCGCGCACGGGCGACTCCGGATTGGGCAGGAAATAGCGGCAGCCAAGCCGGTGCAGGTCGCGCAGCCACGCCCGATCGCCGGTTTTGTCGGCCGTGTTCGGAAGCACGGTCATCAACAGCCGGACCTTCGCCCCGTTTGAAGGCGCGTAGGACAAGGTGGGAAACGGCGGCGGCGGGCCCTTGAATCCCGGCGCCACGCTCGACCAGCCCTCGACCGGGGTGACCGTGAGATGCGGTCCGAGCGGATCCGCGTGGAGCAGAGGCAAAGTGAGCAGCAACAAGACCAAAAGGCGGGCGATCGTCATGGGGTGAGGAAGCGGGACGGAAACGACCGAAGACGTCCGGCGGCTCAGGCTGCCGGAGCCAATCGGGGTGAAGAAGGTGCGCCGTAACCCGATAAAACGGCCCAGCGGAGCAGGATCTTGCAGTAAAAACGCGATTTGGTTTGGGCGCTTCATGGCACCAGGCGGCGCATGATGGACGCATGGCTCTGCAGGCGTTCCAAAACCGGTGCAGGTGCGTGGCTCCCACTCGCGACCGATCCGCCGGGTCACCAGGCGCACACCACCGCCCAAACTCGTCGCGGCAGCCTGCCATTCATCGCCGCCCGTCGGCAGTTCGTCGCAATGCGGTTCGCTTGCGCGCAGGACGGGGCAATCTGCGCCCGTTGTTCGTTTGTCGTTGAGCGGGGAGAGTCGTTACGGCTTCCCCGCTCTCACTTTTTCCGAAGCACGCTGCCTAACCCGAGCGTCCTGGACGGATCCGGCGAGAAGCCACGTTGCGCGGTGGCGCTTCCTTCTCCGCCAGCATCCGACGGTTCAGGCCGGCCCGAGTTTCCGCACTCACATACGCGGCCCCGCCAAGCTCGCGACCGGGGACGGACAAATACCGCGCCCGATCCACCACGTCGCCATAGGTGCCGTCGTTGATCACCCGAGCCACCTCGATCAGCTTCACGTCCGGCTCGACCGGCGCCGCGCGCTCGATCTGCGGACGGTTGGGATCCCAGTAGTAGCGGCCGTAAGGCGTCCGGTAGAGTAGCCCGGTGTGACCGAGCAGACCTTCCGCGGTTGTGTAATACACGGCGAACAAACCAGCCTCGATAATCGGTTCACCCTCCACGAGCCGCTGGCGAAGTTCGTGCAGGCTCGCGACGAAGCAGCCGTTGTTGAGCGCCGGATACACCCGCGCCGGCGGCGTTTCACACCGGTCCGGCAACTCGGTGAAGTTCGTGAAACCCGGCTCGATCTCGCGCAGCAGAGGTCCCAGCTCCAGTTTGTCGCGCGCGGTCCGGTTCACAAAGAGCGACAGGCTTTGCGTGCCGTTGACCGCCGTGTAGAACCACAACGCACGATCAAACTCGAAGACGGTGGCGTAAAGCTGCGCCGGATAACGACCGGGCCGTTCATTGCGGATGTCGAGCACGCGCGACCACGTGTCCGGACCCAACATCGCCTGCGCCTGCCGGGCCGAAGTCAGCGTGGCGTGGGCGAGCGCGCTCATCCACCAGGCGACGCAGATCAGAAACAACCGTCGGGGTAGTCGGTGGTTCATGCGCGAAGAACCGCATCGCCGGTTCCATCGTTGCGGCAAAACGACCAACGCCCGGAAAATCGCGCCGAATCGCGGCTCTCGTTCGGTGAAGCGTCCCACGCTCCGTTCCGCGGCGGATCGGCGCGAGCCGGGCCCGTATCGCGAATGGCACTACGGCGTCCCGTTCGTGGGACGAACTCCGTCTTGGGCAGCCCACTCCGATTACCGGACGACCGACCGCGTCGCCGCGCCCGTGCTCACGCTAGAGCCGAAAACCCACCGCCTGCAGCCGATCCTGATACCCGCGGCTCAACTTGAGTTTGGTACCGTCCTGCAGGACCACCGTGTAATCTCCAGCCAGCGAGGGAGTCAGCTTTCGCACGCGATCGAGGTTGACGATGGTGGAGCGGTGGATGCGCACGAAACGCCGCGGATCGAGCCGCTGCTCGAGCCGCGCCATCGTCTCTCGCATCAGGTGCGCCTTCGCGCCGACATGGAACTTCATGTAGTCCCCCTCCGCCTCAATCCAGTCGATCTCCTCCGGCTTGAGGAAAAAAATCTCACCCGACGATTTTACAAGGATCGGCGGACGTGACTCAGGCTGCGTCCCGGCCTGGCTGTCGAGGAAGTGCAACAGGCGCGCCAGCCGCTCGTGCAACGCCGCTTCATGACGCCGTCGCGCCTCCGCCCGGGCCCGGCTCACCGCATCGCGGAACCGCGCGTCCTCGTACGGCTTGAGCAGGTAGTCGATCGCATGCACCTCAAACGCCCGCAGCGCGTGCTCATCGTACGCCGTGATGAATACGACCGCCGGCCGCACGTTCTCCGGCAGCCGGCGCAACACCGAGAAGCCATCCTCCCCCGGCAGTTGCACATCCAGGAACAACAGGTCCGGTCGTTCGCGCTGCAACAGCGCCAGGGCGCCGTCGGCGTCCGACGCCTCACCACAGATCACGATGTCCGACTCGGCCTGCAGCAACAGCCGCACGCCACGCCGGGCGGCCGGTTCGTCGTCGACGATGGCCGCTCGCAGGGGAGGATCGGAGGGCGAGGACATGGTGGAAACTCGACGGGGACGGCGGAAACGGATCTCAGGTTAAGCGCGACGGGGCAGCACGATCGACACGGTCGTGCCGCGCCCTGGTTCCGTGCGCACGACCAGCTGGCCGCGATGCCCGTACAACTTGGCGAGGCGTTCTCGTGTAGTACTCAACCCGATACCTTCGTTGGGCTTGGCCCCGGTGACCGGACGAAAACCGGGCCCGTCGTCGCGGATCTCCAGGTGCAACACGTCGTCGCGCACGTCGCCATTCACCTCGACCGTGCCGGGACCGGCCTTCGACGCGACCCCGTGCAGGATCGCGTTCTCGACCAGCGGCTGCAGCAGCAGGTTGGGAATGCGTGCCTCGAACGCGGCCGGAGTGATGGCCGTTCGCACCGTCAACCGGTCGGCGAACCGGATCTTCTGGATTTCGATGTACCGCTGCACGAATTCCATCTCCTCGCGCAGCGTCACCTCCTGCCGCCGGCTCGAATCGAGCGACACCCGCAATAACGCGCTGAGTTTCGACAACAACGACACGGCCTCGTCGTTGCGCCGCTCCCGCACCAGCACGGCGATCGTGTTCATGGTGTTGAAGAGGAAGTGCGGCTGCAGCTGCTGTTTCAGCGCCGTGAGCTCCGACTCCACCAATCGCGACTCCAGCTGCGCGGCCTTCACCTGCTCATTTTTATAGCGTCGGTAGATCTCCAGGCTGTAGCCAACCCCGAGCACCGCCCAGTAGAAGGCGACATCGATCAGGTTGCGGCCGTGGAAGTGCGTGTCGGCCATTTCCCAAAAGCTTCCCCACCCCAGATCCTTCTGGAGCAACGTGTACACGATCCGCGCGAGGTAGTAGCCTGCCATGACCAGCACGCTCATCAGCAGGTGGAAACTCACGCCGCCCACCCAATGCCCGGCCGAAGGCCGCACCAGGACGCGCAGCCGGAGGATGACCGGGGCGAGCAACGCCCAGACGGTGACGCGCATGAACTGCCACACCGCGACCGCGAGGAACTTCGGCTCCGAGTCCATTACGCGCATCGTGAAATAAACCTCCGCGCTCAACAGCAGACCCGATCCCGCCCAGAGCAGCGCGAAAAACGAGCATTTGGCCAAACGTGAAGGCATCGGGGTAGAAGCGGCGACCTGGCTCCATTTCGGCTGCCGCAGCCGCGGTGAAGGGAAAGCAGATTGCGACGAAGCCCGCAAATTCTGCGACGAATGACCGAAACGTCGAACGTGCGGCGCGGACGACGGACGGATAAGACGCGAGCGGCTCGACACGCGGCATGCTCCTGTCGTCGGTGCGGCGCGTAGGCGTTCCGATAGTGGCGAGGTTACGGATCCAGCGTCTTCAGGCGGATCCGACGAAACTCCACTTTCATCGGTGGGCCGACATGCACCTGCATGCCGATCCGGCCACCCGAGGGCGGATGCGACGGATCGTCGTCGTACACGACCGCCATGACTCGCCCGTTGATCGTGTGAATGAGCAATGGTCCGCGCGCGATCAGGTGGACGGAGTTCCAGCCGTCAGTCAGCTCACGCGCCAACGCGGAAGTATCGCCCAAGGTCGACAGGATCGACGGCGGGGCGTTGCCGGTGACGCGGGTCAATTGGCCACGCTCGGCCAGGAACAAGCGACCACGTTCCTCGTAATTGTTGCCGGTGTAGCGATGCAGCCCGTCGAGGTCGCACTGATACCCGCGCAGGGCGAAACGATGGGTTGGCGTCGTGGTGTCCTCAACCGAGACGCTCCGGTAGTTGATGCCGCTGTTGCCCTGCCGCGAGATCCGGTACTCGAGCTTCAGCTCAAAGTCCCGCGGCTCCCCACCCTGCCAGACGATGAACGTATTGCTTTTGAGCAATGTTTCCGGCCTGACCTCGCCCACGATCACGCCGTCTTCGACGCGCCAATACACCGGGTCGCCGCTCCATCCCTCCAGCGACCGCCCGTCAAAAAGCCCCACGAATCCCGGCTCCTCGCTCTCCAGCGGCAGTGGGCGGTCGGATTGTTTCGGCACGTAGGCCGCGCCACTTTGCGCGGAGGCTGGCAACGCGAGCGTGAAGCCCAGCAGGACCGCAGCCGACGCTCGCAGCGAACGGCCCCGGCACCGGAGCGCGTTGACGGAGGAGGGGTGGCGAGCCGGATCCACCGGCTCACGTGGAACGACGTTTGGGTTGGGGGAGTTCATCAGCACGTGCGATGGGTTGCCTCGCAACGGCTACAACACGTGCAAGGAGGATCAGGGGTACACGATCAACGTGGCGTGGACCACGGCGGCGTGCGACGAAAATGCGGTGCATCGAGATCTCCACGGCGTTCACGAACCGCGTGGGCGCGGCATCGCAGGACTCCATCAGAACGGCTTTTGCGCCTTCTCCGTCCGATAAAGCTTCGCCTGCGTCCTTCGGATTTTCGCGGCGCGCGATCCGTTGGCGACTTTGCGCCAGGCGTCGAGACAGTCCTGGTCGCGCCCCAGCACGAAGACATTGATGCGTCCCGGGGCCGCGGGATCGGCTCATGAAAAATCCAGGCAGCCAGCCTGCATCCGAGCGCGTCCAATCCTTTCGCTGGACGCCTCGACGGCTGCGTCACGCCGGCCGGATTCCGTGTCGGACTGTAGTTCGTGGATTCTCGTTTGCACCGGACGCTTGCACGGTTCCCTTCCGCTCCAACGCCCGCCCGGTGGCCATGAGAATCGCAGTCCTCCTCTTCTTCTACGCTGCGCTGTCCTTCACCGCCGCGACCTTCACCGGCCTTATCGGCGGTAACGGGTTCGTCGCGCAGGGTTTGGCGTTCGCCGCTCCCACCCTGTTTGTCGCCACAATCTATGGCACCTTCCGCTGGGACTCGGCCCTGTTGCGCCGGCTCGCCTGGCTGGTCGCGATCGGGATGGGTTTCCTCAACTTCGCCTTCCTGGCCGCCTTGCTGGCGTGGCCGATCGCGTGGGCGAGCGCCGCCTGGTATCCGGTGGATCGCCCCGTCATCGGCTTCGCCGTCTGGGGTGGTGCAGCCGTGCTGTGGGTGTACGGCCTCCTCAATGCCGCACACCTCCGGGTGACGCGGTACACCGTCTGCCTCCCGAAACTTCCGAAGGTGTGGCGAGGGCGCGAAGTGGCTCTCGTCAGCGATGTGCACGTCGGCGCGATCTGGGGCCCGGCGCGCGTTCGGTCCATCGTGAAACGCCTGCAGCGGCTGCAGCCCTATGCTGTTTTCATCTCCGGTGACCTGTTTGACGGCCCGAAGGTCGACATCACGGCAGCGGTGGCGCCCTGGGTGGCGTGCCGCGTCCCGGCCGGCGTTTATTTCGTCACCGGCAACCATGACGAGTTTCGCGACCCGACGCAGTATCTGGCCGCGTTAACGGAGGTGGGGGTGCGGGTGCTCAACAACGAAAAGGTGACGATCGACGACCTGCAGCTGATCGGTATCCATGATTCGTATACGCACCACCCTGCCGCCTACCAGGAGGTGCTCGAAGACGTCCGGATCGACCGCTCATTGCCGAGCATTCTGTTGTCGCACCGGCCGTCCCGGCTGGAAATTCCCGCAGCGGCCGGAGTGTCGCTGCAGTTGGCCGGTCACACTCACGCCGGCCAATTCGCGCCGTGGACGTGGCTCGTGAGGGCGCTTTACGGCCGCCACGCGTACGGCCTGCACCGGCTCGGGCAGATGCAACTGATCACCAGCAGCGGCGCCTCCACCGGCGGCCCGCCGATGCGCGTGGGAACCCGTTCCGAAGTCGTCCTGATCCGGCTGGAGAATGAGGTCTGAGCGTAAGAGGTCGGGCCAGCCGGGTCGTGGCGTTTATGACGTGGCGGGAGCCGTCACGGATTGCCAATCCGGATGTGCAAACGTATCGGCGTAGTGGCGCAGGGCCTGGATAAGCAGCGAGCTTCCGGCCGGGGATGCCGGTTCCGCCTTCAGCATAGCGGAGCCGGAAAGCAGATCGGTGATGATCACGTGGAGCGCGGCGTCGGCTTTTGGCGCGAGCTTACAGTTTGCGATCAGGTCGCTGACGTTTTCCTGAACGGTCGCCGCGAGCCGCTCGGCTTCGGCGAGGGTGAGTCGGCCGGCGGCCTGTGCGAGCACCGCGGGTGCGACCGCATCACGGATCCGTTGCATGCCGGTGCGCAACGCCAGGTCGGTTTCCCAGCGTTTGCCCTCGTTGAGCGTGAGCGCCGCCTCGGCGTGGTCGCCGTGGTCGTGCCCTGCGGCGTGTTGACCCTGTAGATGAGTCCAGAAGCCGCCAATGCTGGCAACGACAAGCGCGGTGAGAACAGCCAACACGGAAGAGCGTTTGGAAGGAGATGCTTTCATGGCGCGAGGGGTTTCAGGTGCGGTGAGCTCGACCACTCTCGTTTGAAACGCCCCGCCGTGCCTTGATCCACGTCAAGAAAAGCGCGGATCCCAGGATGGCGCCCCCATCGAAGGCGACGGACGATCCGCGCTAATGGAGAAGGGGGTCAGGCCGCTGTTTGTTGATTTGTTGGCCTGCGATTGGAGGGAATTCAGCCCGGCAGTCGCGAGCCATGCACAAAGCCAGTCAGCGCCGGTGAGGTCGAGGCGCTGACGAACGGTCCGGGTGGGCCTTTGATCCCCGCCTGTCGGAAATCAACAAACAGCGGGCGGACCCCATGGATCATGGATCGGCCCTCTGTGGCCTGACCAAACACACAGCGGTCCATTGCTACAGTCCCCTTTCGGCCCGCTCGTCGGGCACCGTGCGGTCGCGGCGAAGGCGCGTCTGTAAACTCGCGTTCGGTCCGCTACGCGTCCGTTTCGCCGAGGCGCTTGAACGGCTCGAGCGAGAAGACGACTTCGACGGGCACCTCAAAGTAGGCCGCGATGCGCAGCGCCAGGTGCAGCGACGGGCTGAATTCCCCGCGCTCGAGGTAGCCGATCGTCTGGTAATGCACCCCGAGCGCCTCCGCGAGTTCGCGCCGCGAAATCCGGCGTTCCACCCGCAGCATGGCCACCCGGTTGTGAACGACCTCACTGTTGTTCGCCATCCGTTAGTATCCTTTGTAAAGATACCGCTCGCGCACGGCAGCCATCGCAGAGCCCGACTGGCGCCGCGCCATCCGGCGCAGCAGCGGCGGCGCGAGCACCAACCCGGCCAGCGCCCACCCACCCAGCATCAGAAACGTCTCGCCGGTGCGCCACGACTGGCCGATCTCCACCGTCGCCATCTCGGCGGGCAGCATCGCCGAACGCGCCCCCAGACCGACCCAGTAGAACGGGAAGGCCTGCCCCACCCACTGTAACCACGTGGGCAATACGGCGATCGGGTAGAAGATGCCCGAGGGAAAACGCAGCAGCGCACAAACGAACGGCACCAGCGTGGCCTGCACGGTCGTCTTCATGACCGAGCCGAGCGCCACGCCGATCGGCACGGTCGCGAGCAGTCCTCCGACAAAAAGAAGGGCCAGCTGCAGGCAGCGGCCGACGTCGAGCGTCAGCTCGTCAATCAGGGTCACGCCAAGAACAACGATCGCTGCGAACCCAACGAGCGTCGTGAGGGTGAACATCATGATCTTGCCGATCAGGTAGCCGAGCATGCCGTTGGGCGTGGCTTTGGCGCGCAGGAGCGTTCCGTCCTCACGGTCGGCGACGAGGGCGGTGGTCGGTCCCGCGATCCCCCCAAGAATGACGGTCAGGCTCAGCAGGCTGGGCAGCACCATCGTCGTAAGCGGGAAATCCGTTCCGGGAACGTTCTTCCCGCGCAGCATCAGCAACACCCCCAGATACGACGCGGCAGGAATAAGATGGCCGATGACGTTGGCCACTTCGCTGAAACTTTGCCGCGTCTCGATGCGGCCGCGCGAAAGCCCTGCCCGAATGGCAGTCCAACGGGTGTCGCGTGCGGTGGTCGGGGTCATGCGTGCGTTCCGGTTGAGGTTGCGGTCGAGGCGACAGAGGTGCGGCGGCCGCGCGATCCGCCCGACTCGGCGCGACGGACCAGCGCCATGTAGGCGTCCTCGAGGGTCGCGCGACGCACCTCGAGTTCGCTGACGTCCGGGTTCGTCATCAACAGGTCGCGCACGAACGCACTGGGGTCGACATTCCGCACCGCGTGCACGTGGCGCTGACCGCCGGAGGTCCAATGCACTTCGGCGGTGGTGGTGATCTCGCGCGCGAGTTGGTCAGCGTTGCCGTCCGCGACGATCCGCCCCTGGTCGAGCACGAGAATCCGGTCGGCAAGTTTTTCAGCCTCATCGAGGTCGTGCGTCGTCATCAGGATCGTCGTGCCGTCGAAGTCGGACAGCCGGTGAATCAGGTCGTGGAAGTCGCGCCGCGCGTGCGGATCCAGTCCCGCGGTGGGTTCGTCGAAGAAGACGATTTCCGGACGCCCCACGATCCCGATCGCCACGTCGAGCCGCCGCCGTTGTCCGCCCGACAAGTTGATGATCTTGGCCTGCGCGAGGGGTGACAGGCCCACGACGTCGAGCAACTCGCCGACTTCCCACGGACGCCTGACGTCAGCCGTGGAGAACGGCGCGTAGAACTGCGCCAGGTGCGCCAGGAGCTCGCGCACCCGCCAGAACCGATGGTCGCGCCAGGACTGCAGTACGATCCCCAACCGCGCCCGCCACGCCTCGTCACCCTGCGCGGGATCCACCCCAAGCACGGAAACTTGCCCTGCCGACCGGGCGCGAAACCCCTCGAGGATTTCGATCGTCGTCGTTTTCCCCGCCCCGTTTGGCCCGAGCAACGCCAACACCTCCGCCTGCCCCGCGCTGAAGTTCACCCCCGTCAGCACCTCCGTCGCCCCATACCGCATCCACAAGTCTCGCACCTCCAACGCCAAAACCGGGTATTCATGAGGGGTAATCATGGTACTTCCTGTACGGAACGTATAATTAATGCTACGCCCTTCAATGGAAGTCAATCAAACTCTGCACGACCGCCATCGATTGCGGCGCGGTGGCAGGGCAAGACGGGTCGTTGGCTCAAGCGGGGAGAACGACGCGGTCGTCGATTACTGAACAAGGGGGCTCATCGTGTGGTCCGCTTTGCGACTCCACTTGGCCTAACAATGGATCCTGCCCGGTGCGATCTGGAGCGACACCAAGTCAGACGGTTGGGACCGTTCCGCCATCGATCACATACTCGGCCCCGTGAATGGATGCAGCCCGGGCCGAGGCGAGAAAGGCGACGAGTTCCGCGACTTCGTAGGGCCACGCCGGCCGGCCGATTGGGATGCCGCCGAGGGCATCGAGAACGCTCTGCCGCGCCGCCTCCTCATCCGTCCCGTTGGTTCGGGCCAGGCGAGTCACGAACGATTGGGACGCTTTGGTGTGGATCCAGCCCGGCGCAACGGAGGTGACGCGAACCCCCTTCGGCCCGACTTCCTTGGACAGGGCCTTGCTATAGGTCGTGAGGGCCGCCTTGGCGGCAGCGTAAGCGGTGGTCGTTTCGTGCAACGGAAGCAGGCGTTGAATCGACGAGACATGAATCACGATTCCATTCCCGCGCTGCACCATCGCGGGCACGAATGCGCGGTCGAGCCTCACGGCCCCGAGCAGGTTGAGATTCAGTTCATCCATCCACATCTCGTCGCTCAGCCCGGCAAATCCACCCGGCGGCGTCTTGGAACCGCCGAGGTTGTGCACGACAATGTCTGGTGTGCCCAACGCTCGGAGAACCGCTTGTGCCGCCTCGGCCGCACCGGCAGCGGTGCTGAGGTCGGCGGCGACAAAAACGCCGGGTAAGTCGGAGTCTTTGGGTGCTGCGCGGGCCGTGGTGGCGACGCGCGCGCCGCCCGCTGCAAAGCGGCGGACCATGGCCTCGCCGGCACCCTTGGAGCCGCCGGTGACGAAGACGCGTTTGCCGCTGAATTCAGCGGGATCGATGGAAAAATCCGGAGTGTTCATGTTACGAAAAGTGGAGGGACGAAATTTTGCCGTCGCGCAGAACGATGGCGTAGTCGAGGTCGATGGGACTGCCGGGGAAGGTACCCGAGGCGTGAACGGTCAGCAGCCATTCGTCAGCGCGGCCCTTGGCACGCAGCACCTGTGCGTGAGGCCGATACTTTCGCGTGTATTCACTGATCCACTTTCGGATGCCCTCTTGTCCGCGATGATCGTGGCCCTCGTCGTGGGCGTTGGCATCGGCGCCGAAACAGTCGGCAGCTGCGGTGACATCGAAGCGGTTGGAGGCGTCGATATAGCGGGTAATGGCTTCGGGTATTCTCATGGCGTTGTTGGGAGTGGGAGAGCGACGGGACTGCCTGAGAATATCCGATCCGGCCCGAATCGGCGATTGCCGCCTTTTTTCAGGGGCTCATATTTTTTGTTATCACCCTTTCGGCTCGTGGAACTACGTCACCTACGCTACTTCACAGCGGTGGCCGCGCACGGAAGCTTCCGACGTGCGGCCGCGGTCCTGCACCTCACGCAACCCGCGCTGAGCCGTCAGGTCCGGGACTTGGAGGAGGAACTCGGCGTGCAGTTGATCAAGCGCGGGAAAACTTCGCGACGTTAACCGATGCGGGCGAACTGTTCTACGAGGAAGCCCGTGACGTTCTGGCTCGAGCCGCTCTCGCCGTTGACCGGGTTCGCGGAGGCGAGCAGACGGCGGTGCTGCGCGTCGGCTACGGTCCTACCCTGACGGCGGGAGTCCTGCCCTCGGTCTTGGAGCGGTTTCAAGCTGCGGCCCCTCGTGTCCGGATCGAGCTGTGCGATCTGTCGCCACGCGAAATGTCTGTGCTGGCGGCAAAGCGTGAACTCGACGTTCTGATCGCGCCGAGCGAGGGCAAAACGATCGCCCCTGACTTCATCTGGTCCG
The DNA here is from genome assembly GCA_023386835.1 of Verrucomicrobiota bacterium. Taxonomy (GTDB): domain Bacteria; phylum Verrucomicrobiota; class Verrucomicrobiia; order Opitutales; family Opitutaceae; genus Actomonas. Next base: position 11,010 of record JAEWIY010000174.1, on the reverse strand, counting down.
AATTCCGCCGGCTATCGCTGGTCCTGATCTTGCTCGCGTCCCACCCGCTGGCCCAGCTCAGAAAAATCCCGCCGCAGCGTCTCAACGGGGTGGCGCTGATTGGGCTGGGGCGGGAGAACTTTCCTGGATAGGCCGAATACATACGCGCCTTGCTGAAACCATTCGGGGTGCGGCCGCAGTTTATCAAGATGCTGAACGACGGCGTGTCGGCGATGTTTGCCGAGTTGGAAGCCAACCAGGCCGCCGCGATTCTCGCCGATGGGATCGTCAATACAATGCCGCGCGCCCTCGTCGCCCGACACTTCTCACCGGCCTTTCCGGCCGTGACGGTCCAAATCGGACTGCCGGCAGCTGCGACCAACCCCCACGCCGAGACGTTTGCGCGACTCTTGCGTGAGGAGTCAGCACGCGCGCGGCGACGCGGGCATTAAGCACGGGAGAAAGCAGCCGCGCTGCCCGCGGCTGCTTTTAACTCCCACGAGGGGAAATCCGTCCGCCGACCTTTGCGTCTCACGCCACTCGCATTTCCGCTGAAGACGGGTGCCCACAAAGAGCCGCGAATACTCGCGGCTGAACTGCAAGGGGCTTTGGTATCCGACCCGAAACCACGCTGGCGAGCGCCCCAACGTTGTGCCGGTTCGAGAACGGTCAATCCCGGGCAGCGGCGTGGGCCCTTCAATGAGGCACTGGTGGAGCAGTTCATGGCCTCGCACCGGAAGGTGCCGCCGGTATCGGTGATAGATTTTGATGCGACAGACACGTCCGTCCACGGGAAGCAGGAGGGGCGGCTCTTTCATGGTTTACTACGACTGCCACTGTTTGCTGCCGCTGTATGTGTTTTGTGGTGACCAGTTGCTCGTGGCGTACCTGCGGCGCAGCGACATCGATGCGGCTAAGCACGCGGCTGCCATGCTGAAGCTGCTGGTCACCCGGCTGCGCCGGCGGCTGGCCGCGGACCAAGATCCCCTTCCTCGCCGACAGTGGATTCTGCCGCGATCTGCTCCTGAGCTGGGGCGATCGTCACGACGTAAAGTACGTAACCGGGATCGCTCGCAACGAGCGCCTGCTGGCGGAAGCGGCGTCGCTGATGCAGGTGGCGCAGCAACGCCACGAGGGGATGAAGCAGAAGCAGCGGCTGTTTTACGCCCACCATTACGCAATGGGCCGCTGGCGACGGATTCGCTGGGTCATCGCCAAAGACTCCAACAACAGCTGGTGAGCGATTTTGAGCGGGTTGCTCGGTTTCGCTCGTTTGGATTTGAGCCGCGCCTGCTTCATCCGCTCATCTCAGGCGTGCTCGCACCGGAACGACACCGCGCCATCCTCCGCCTCCTCGCTGAACGAGGCCGGCTGGAGCTGGGCGAACTCCGAACATCGTTTCGAATCTCGGCGGCCACAGCGCGACGAGACGCTCAACATCTTGCCGAATCGGGCTTCGCACGACGGACGCATGGTGGTCTGCTGCCCCCGGATTTCACGTTTTCCGAGCCGCTCTATTCGCGTAAAGCCGAAAAGGCGACCGGCATCAAAGTTCGCCTCGGACGGTCAGTGGCCGACCTGCTGCCGGAGGAAGGGACAGTGTTCGTCGACGCCGGCACAACCTGTGTGGAGGTGGGGCGCGCAGTGCTCGATCGACCGAAGCTGCGCATCTTCACGAATTCGATCCCCCTTCTGATCCTCGCCACTGAAGCACGCGCAACCATCACTGCTATCGGCGGCGAAATCCGGAAAGTGAGCCAGGCGCTAACGGGCGCATTCGCCCAGAGTTGGATCGAAAATCTGCGCTTCGACGTCGCCGTCGTCGGAGCCTCCGGCATCGATCCTTCCAATGGGGCGTCCACCACCGAGATCGGCGAAGCCGGCGTCAAGGTCGAGGCGCTGCGGCGCGCCCGCCTGCGAATCCTTGTCTTCGACGCAAGTAAATGGGACCGGCCGGCCGCCTTTCGTTTCTCCCCGTGGACTGCCTTTCACCACGTCGTGACCGATCGGGTGCTGACGCGCGCAGAACAAGGCGCGCTCAGCGCAGCCGGGGTCCGACTCCATCGCCCTTCCCGATGAAAATCGCCCGCCTCCACCGCCTGTTCAATCCGACCACTGGCCGCTGCTTCGATGTGGCGATCGACCACGGTTTCTTCAACGAAGGATCATTCCTGCAAGGCATCGAGAACCTGCCGCGCGCCGTAGAAACGCTGGTTCAGGCGGCACCGGATGCGATCCAGCTCACGATCGGCCAGGCGCCACACCTGCAGAAGCTGCCCACCCGTCCGAAACCCGCCCTCGTGCTGCGCACCGACGTCGCGAACGTCTACGGGCGCGAACTTCCGCGCACGCTGTTCTCGCGCATCATTGAGGAACCGGTGGTGCAGGCGCTGCGCCTGGATGCTGCCTGCGTGGTGGTGAACCTCTTTCGGATTCCCGAGCAACCGGAAGTCACCGAGCAGTGTATCCAGAATATCCTGCGACTGAAACCGCAGTGCGACCTCTACGGCATGCCGTTGATGATCGAGCCCCTCGTCTTCCAGGCCAACGCGAAAGCCGGCGGCTACATGGTGGATGGCGACCTCACGAAGATCGTGCCGCTCGTGCGTCAGGCCGTCGAACTCGGCGCCGACATCATCAAGGCCGATCCGACGGATGACGTTTCCCAGTATCACCAGGTGATCGAGACCGCAGGCGGCATCCCGGTGCTCGTCCGCGGCGGGAGCAAAGCGTCCGAAACCGAAATTCTCACGCGCACCGCGGGGCTGATCGAACAAGGCGCGGCCGGCATCGTGTATGGCCGCAACATCATCCAGCATCCGCATCCCGCAAAAATCACCCGCGCCCTGATGGCGGTGGTGCACGAGAACACGACGCCGGAGAACGCGTTGAAACTGCTGGCCTGATCCACGATGAGCACCCGCACGACTCCTCCCACGGTTCGGATCGGCATCATCGGCGGCGGCCTCATGGGCCGCGAAGCCGCGTCGGCCTTTGGCCGCTGGTTCGCACTGGAGAACTTTCCCGTGCGCGCCGAACTCGTCGCCGTGTGTGATCTGCAGCCGCCGCTGCTCGACTGGTTCCGCCAGATCCCGTCGGTGCGTCTGTTGACGCGCGACCATCACGAACTCCTGGCGGATCCCGGCATCGACGTCGTGTACGTCGCCGTGCCGCACCACCTCCACGAAGCGATCTATCTCGACGTGTTGCGCGCGGGCAAGGACCTGCTCGCCGAGAAACCGTTCGGCCTCGATCTGGCCTCCGCTGAACGGATACGCGACGAAGCCGCCAAGCTCGGTCGGTTTGTCCGCGTCTCCTCCGAATTCCCCTTCCTGCCCGGCGCGCAACGCGTGTTCGAACTCGCGCGCTCTGGCGAACTGGGGCGGTTGCTGGAGGTTCGCGCCGGGTTCCTTCACTCGAGCGACCTCGACCCGAACAAGCCGATCAACTGGAAACGCCAGACGAAGTTCTGCGGCGAGATCGGCGTGATGGGCGACCTCGGCCTGCACGTTGCCCATCTCCTGCTGCGGCTCGGATGGGGTCCGGAGTCGATTCACGCGCAGTTGCAGAAGATCTACACGACGCGTCCTGATGGCAAAGGCGGTAGTGCCCCATGTGATACGTGGGACAACGCCGTTCTTCACGGGCAGAGCACGATCGCAAACGAGCCGGTGCCGGTAACGCTCGAGATGAAGCGCATGGCGCCCACGGAAACGAACACGTGGTACATCGAGATCCTCGGCACGGACCGCGGCGCTCGTTTCTCAACGAAGGAGCCAAAAACCTTCTGGACCTACCGACGCGCGAAGGAGCAGACGTGGGAGAAAACCGATTTGGGCTTTGGCATGGTCTTCAAGACGATCACCGGCGGCATCTTCGAGCCCGGTTTCCCGGACATCCTCCAGCAGATGTGGGCGTCGTTCCTCGCCGAGCGCGCGGGCGTCCTCGGCGACCGTTTCGGCTGCGCCACGCCTGAAGAAGCCGTGGCCAGTCACCGACTCTGGGCCGCCGCGCTGGAGTCGAACCGGGATAGAACGGTGGTGGCTGTTGGAGAGAACCGAAACCAACGCTGAACGCCGAACGCTGAACGTCGAAGTGCTGATACGGGGGCAGGTAGGGCCCGACCTCGCCCCCTACTTCAGCGTTCAAAGTTCAGCGTTCCGCCGCAGGCGGCCCGCTCCGATAGCCGTGCTTCTGGCCGAGCGTCAGGCACTCGGCGGCGGAAACGACACTTTCCGAACACGTCGGATGGCGCAGCGACGCGGCGGCGGCGCAGACGCCAAGCTCGAGCGCACGCGGCATGGGCCATTCTTCATGCAGACCGAACAGCACACCTGCCGCGAAAGCATCACCCGCTCCGGCAGCGCCCTTCACGTCTTCGGCGGGCATGCACACGCTGGGCTGCCAGAACGATTCACCTCCGGCGCTGGAAGCGTGGACGGTATCCGGCAGATGGATAACCACCCACTCACGAACACCCGCCTCCAGCAGCACCCGCGCGGCTCGCTCAATCGCCTGGCTGTCGAAGCCGCCGTCGCCGTGCAGCCGAATGCCCGTGAGTTTCTCCGCTTCGAAATCATTCGCGAACAGCACGTCGACCATTGGCAGCACCGGCGTGACGATCGTCCGGAAACGATCAGAATTCTCGCTCACGCAATCCACCGACGCCCGCAGTCCGCTCTCACGCGCGCGACGCAGCACCTCCGCAGCCAGCGGAACACCCGACGCACCGTTTTGATCCAGCCGGTCGAGCAACAGCAGGTATCCCAGGTGAAACAGCTTCGCGCTGGTGCCGGTGAAATCGAAGTGCTCCGGACCGAGCAGCGCATTGGCACCACGCTGATGGAAGAACGTCCGGCGTCCAGTGGACGTCACGGTCATCACGTCCGTGTACGACGTCGGCGCGTCCGCGGTGACCTGGAGCCCGCGCGTGCCGATGCGATGCGCGACGCAATCCTCGCGAATCCAACGACCGTCCGCGTCGTCACCGACCAAGCCGATCGCTTCCAATCGAAATGGGGCGCCAAGTCGCGCGAGATCCTTGAGGATGTTGTAGGGCGAACCGCCGTTGCCCGCCGACTGGCCCACGATGGACGCGAGCGCGTCCTGGGGCGGCCACGCGTCGATCAGTTTGACCCGATCGATGATCCAGTTTCCGCCTGCGATGATGCCGGAGCGTGTATTCATCGATCGGATAACAAGGTGACCTCCGGAGTCGCATCTTCCTCGATGCCGGGAAACCTGCCAACTTCCGGATCGAGAAAGAAGTTGTCGTTCAAATCATCATTGGCCGTCGACACCTCGCCGATGATGCACTCGTCGCTCGTCGGCCAGAACGCGTGCCAAACACCGGGCACGAGCGTGACGCGCGAGCCGGCCCTGAGCGTCAACGGCTCGCCGCTGGTAATCGGGCGCGGCTCTCCGTCAATGGTCACGATGAATGTCGGTGGGATCGTGGCAGCCGCTGCGGGTTTGTCGGGCCACAACTCAAGAGTGAGTTCACCCGCGCGACAAATGATGTCCTCCTTCTTGCGCGCGTGCGTGTGGCACGGCGTCTTCTGCCCACGCCGCGCGTACATGAGCTTTTCACAATACTCCGGCTCCGCGGCGAGGTTGATGAGCGTGAGTCCGAAACGATCAAAGTCACCCAGGCCAAAATCGGTGATGTCCCACTTCGGCTTCGGAGGAAGCGCCCAATGATGCCGCGTGAAGCACGCCAACGCTTCTCGATAGGCACGATTAATGACAGAACGTTTCATCGTTAGGAAAGGCTGAACAACGCGGGAGCCCAAACGCACGGTGATTACCAGCTTCCCGTTGAGCACCGCCGATCACCGGCGAACGCTGCTCGTCCCTGTTTCTCTCGTCCATTGAAAATGCCACAACCGCTCACAAAGCTCCAAACGCTCATGCGCCCGCGCCCCATCTCGGAAGTTCCATCCACCGCCCTCGTTCCCGTGCAATGGACCGTTGGTCCTGCGAATGATCCCGCACAGGCACCGGAAAAGCGGGTGCCGGCCGAAGTTCCGGGAGCGGTGCAGCTCGACTGGGCGCGGGCCGAGAATTGGCCGCCGTATTGGTATGGCGGACACTTCAAGGACTACGCATGGATGGAGGATTCGCACTGGATCTACCAGACGCGCGTGCCGTCGTGTGCGCTGAAGCAGCGCGAACGACTCTTCCTGGTCTGCGGCGGCGTGGACTATCGGTACGAAGTGCGGATCAATGGCGAGGTTGTCCATGCGCACGAAGGCATGTTCACGCCGTTCGAGATCGATTGTTCGGCGCACACCGGACAGGCGGCGACGCTCGAGATCGTCGTTTTCCCCACGCCGAAGCGGCCGGGCACCTCGATCGATCGCTCACAAGCGAGCATGTCGGCGAAACCTCCCGTCAGCTACGGCTGGGATTGGCACCCGCGCCTCATCCCGCTCGGCATCTGGCAGGACACGTACTTCGAGATCCGGCCCGCTGCGCATCTTCGCGATGCGGAGTTGCGCTACACGCTGGACCGCACGCTCAGCAGCGCAGAACTCGCGATGAACGTGTATGCCAGTTCCGAGGCTGAAGGGCATGCGCTGCGCTGGTCCCTGACCTCGCCCAATGATGATGTCGTGCTCTCCGGCACCACCGCGATCCGCGCAGGCGTCGCCGAGATTCAGGCGCTGCTCGAAGGACCACAGCTGTGGTGGCCGCACGACCAGGGAGCGCAGCCGTTGTATCGCTTTGAAACAACGCTTCTGGATGAGGCGGACAATGTTCTCGACCAGCGACACCAGCGCGTCGGTTTTCGTCGCGTCCGCCTCGGGATGCATCCCACCGCCTGGGACGAGCCGTCGACCTTTCCGAAGTCACGCAGCCATCCTCCGATCACGGTCGAGATCAACGGTCGGACCTTGTTCGCCAAGGGAAGCAACTGGGTGAATCCCGAGATCTTCCCCGGAGTGTGCAACGCGGACACGTACCGCCCGCTTCTCCAACTTGCCCGCAATGCACACATGAACCTGCTCCGCTGCTGGGGCGGTGCGCCGATGCAGAAGGACTCGTTCTTCGATCTTTGTGACGAGCTCGGCCTGCTCGTCTGGCAGGAGTTTCCGCTCGCGTGCAACCTGTATCCGGACGACCGAAACTATCTCAACGTTCTCGATCACGAATCCCGCGCGATGCTTTCCCGCGGCCGCCGGCATGCGTCGCTTGTGCTGTGGTGCGGTGGCAACGAGCTCTTTAATGCCTGGTCGCGCATGACCGAGCAGTCGCTCCCGCTGCGATTGCTCAACCGCAACTGCTACGACCTCGATCCCGCGACGCCGTTCATCCCAACGGCGCCGCTCGAGGGCATGGCGCACGGTGACTACCGGTTCCGCGATGACGCGGGGCGTGAGGTGTTCCAGATCTACCCGGATGCTGGCGGAACCGCGTATCCGGAATTCGGATGCCCGGGCCCCTCCCCGGTCGAGTACCTGAAGTCCTTCATTCCTCCTGACGAGCTTTGGCCGGCACGGCGCGGCACCGCATGGGAATCGCATCACGCATTCGACGCCTGGGTGCCCGGCACCTGGCTCTGCCTCGAGACGCAGCAATATTATTTCGGCGAAGCGGCCTCCTTGGAGGAGATGGTTGCCCGCGGCGAATGGCTTCAGTGCGTCGGCTATCAGTTCATCTTCGAGGAGGCGCGTCGACAGAAGCCGCGGTGCGCCATGGCGCTCAACTGGTGTTACAACGAACCCTGGCCGACGGCCGCCAACAACAGCCTCATCAACTGGCCCGCGAAACCGAAGCCTGCCTACCACGCCGTCGCCGCCGCCTGCCGTCCGGTGCTCGCCAGCGCGCGAATCCCGAAATTCTCCTGGTCTGCAGGCGAAACGTTTCGAGCGGAAGTGTGGCTCCTCAATGATGCGATCACGGAAGTCGCCGGCGGCACGATGACCGTGAGCCTCATCGTGAACGACGTCCGCACCGTCGTCCTCCGCTGGGAGTTTGCTGGGGCTGCGGCCAACACGAATGTCGCCGGCCCCGAGGCGCGCGTCGTGATACCGGCGGATGCAGCGCCCGGGGCGTTCGAACTCGAGCTCACCGTCGACGGCCGCGCGGAACTGACGTCGCGCTACCGGCTGCACCTGCGCCCGGCCGCAGCCCCGAAGCCGTTGGCGCCGGGCGTGGCACGGACGATGAACTTGTAGGGCTGTGCGGTGGGTTTGGTGAACTCCGTGGACTTTGTGGACGCTGTGGACCGGTTTATCCATTTCCACAGCGTCCACGAGGTCCACATCGTCCACCACGTCCACCAAGGCACCCGCAGCCCTCAGCGCGCTTACCCTTCCGCGCGATAGGCTTCCGCCAGGAGCACGACCGGGTGCACGACGCGGGTGGAGGTTTTGCCGTGGGCGCGCAGGCCGTTCTGGAGCTGCAGGTGGCAGCCCGGATTGGCCGTGGCGACCACAGGCGCGCCTGTTGCCTCGATGTGCCCGAGCTTTCGCTCGAGCAGGCGCGCCGATGTATCGGGTTGGGTGATATTGTAGATGCCTGCGGAGCCGCAGCACCACGTCGCTTCGCGACACTCGCGCAGTTCGGTTCCGGGCAACGAGCGAAGCACGGCGCGTGGTTGAGCACTGACCTTTTGCGCGTGGCAGAGGTGGCAGCTCTCGTGATACGTGACCGCGCCCATGGCCGATGCCGACCCGCGCGGGCGCCGGAAATCGATCTCGACGAGAAACTGGTGGATGTCCCGCAGCTTCCGCGACCACTCCGCGGCACGTTCCGCATACACCGGATCGTCGTGCAACAAATGACCGTATCCACGCAGGTGCGACCCGCAGCCGCCGGCGTTGCTGATGATGGCGTCGAACGCGAACGGATCGATCAGGTCAAGCTGCCGCCTGGCCAGCGCGCGCGCCGACGTGACGTCGCCATTGTGCGCATGGAGCGAGCCGCAGCACGGCTGCACCGGCGGCGTGTGCACCTCGCAACCATTGGTGAGCAGCACGTCGACCGTCGCGCGATTGACGTCGCTGAAAACCAGATCCTGCACGCACCCCGTCAGCATCGCCACGCGCCGCTTCGGCGGCACGTCGCACCTCGGCTGTTCGACCGGCTGGATCAGTTGATGCGAAAACCTCCCGTTGATCGTCGGCGTCTGCGGTTCAAGTCGCCGCAGGTTGCGAGGCAGCAACCGTGTGAGACCAATCCGCCGGAACAACGCTTGGCCGCCGGTGCGCTGCCAGAGAAAAATCACCCTCCCCACCGCGCGAAGCAACCGCGGCCGCGTGAACAGCACCTTGACCACCGACCAGCGAATGAAGTCGCGCTTTGGATGCGCCAGCACGCCGCGCTCCTCGATATCGGCGCGCGCCACTTCGAACATCTGCGCGTAGTCGACCCCCGCGGGACAGGCGCTCGTGCACGCGAGACAGCCGAGGCAGTAATACATCTCCTCGCCAAACGCCTTCGTCACATCGAGCTCCCCATCCGCAATCGCCCGCAGGAGAGAAATCCGCCCTCGGGGCGAATGCCGCTCCAGCTTCGTCTCCGCATACGTCGGGCAAGCGGGAAGGCACATGCCGCAGTGCATGCACTGCTGAAGGACCGAGTAGTTTAGCATCGCTAGACCACTCGGTCCTTCAGAACGTCCAACATCCAACATCGAACGTCCAACATCCAATGCCGGACGCTCGGCATCTGCCGGGGCAGCAACATCTGGACGTTGCGTATTCATAGCTGCAGGGCTCTCGTCACGAAGCACCTCGCTTCTGCCGATTGAGCGCAGTCAGGATGCTCTGGCGAAAGATCCGGATGAGCTGATCCGTCTCATCGACAAGCGCATCGACCGGAGCAGCGTTATCGATCAACGGAACTCGCTTGATAAGTCTCAGCCAGCGCCACGTTTCGCGCAGCTCCTTCAAGCACAGCTTCAACTTGTGCACGAAATCCGCAATCGATTCGGCATCCTCCGCTTCAGCGTGGTTCGCGTACGGAGAAGTCCCCGACCTCAACAGCTGCCCGCCCACGTGTCGCCCCGCTTCGCTTCGTGGCAACGTCTCCACAAGCCGAACAATGTGGGCTGAGAAATCCAGCAACCGCTCCTGCAAGTCGTATCTGCGTCTGTGATCGCCCATGTGTCTATCCACTCCGAACGACCGAACATCACGGGATCTTTCATCTATTCTGATATTCGATCTCATGCTTCGCTCGAAGTCAGACGTTGGAAGTTGGATGTTCGATGTTGGACGTTGGATGTTCAGCAAAGTCGAAGACCTTCCCCGGGTTCAACCTTCCCTCCGGGTCCATCGCCTTCTTCACCACTCGCAACAGCTCGTACGATGCGTCGCCGAGCTGGCGGCGGAGGAATTTCTTTTTCGCGAGTCCTACGCCGTGTTCGCCCGTGATCGTTCCGCCGCGTTGCAGCGCCTCGTCGACGATGTCCGATAACGCGAGTTCGACGCGGTGCATTTCTTCTGTGTCGCGCTCGTCGGTCAGGATGGTCGGGTGCAGGTTACCATCACCGAAGTGGCCGAAGGTCGCGATGGTCAGGCGGTGTTTCTCCGCAATGGCCTGGACCGCGCGCACCATTCCAGCGAGTTCGCTGCGAGGCACGGTGACGTCCTCGAGGATCGTTGTCGGGCGCAGTCGCGCGAGCGCTGAGAACGCGCTGCGGCGCGCCGTCGCCAACTCCACCGCCTCGGCCGGCGTGGCGGCGCGGCGGATCGTCGTGGCGCCATGAATACGGCACTGCTCCTCGATGCGCGCCGCCTCGTCGGCCGCGGCGGCGGGATGGCCGTCGGTTTCAATCAGGAGAATTGCCTCCGCGTCGCGTGAGAGGCCGACACGCGCAAAATCCTCGACGCAGCGGATCGTGGCGCGGTCGAGGAACTCGAGCGTGCACGGAATGATCTTCGCGGCGATGATCGCCGAGACGGTCTCGGCCGCCGCATCCATCGCGGGAAAGCTCCCCAGCAGCGTCTGGCGCGCCGCCGGCTTCGGTAGGAGCTTCAGCAGCACGCGCGTGATGACGCCGAGCGTGCCCTCGCTGCCGAT
>JAEWIY010000151.1 GCA_023386835.1 Verrucomicrobiota bacterium | reverse complement strand
TGGGACCGGTTCATCGGTGACCCGGAACAGAAGGCGATCAACGAGCAGCGCGCGCAGCGCATGGAAACGCTGAAGGCGGACTCGCTTTCCCTCGTTCGGGACCTGCAGTCGTCGTTGGTGACCACGGAGCAGCGGCTGCAAGGCGCCGACGGCGACCTTCGGCGAATCGAACAGGAACTCACGGTGTTACAGGCCTCCGAGTCGCAGGCGCGCCATTACCTGGCGGCGGCGTGGAAACAGACCCGGTGGTACCTGTTAACCGCGCTGCTGATGTATTTCTTCGGCCCGACGGTCGTGAAGGTACTGGCCTACTACGGTTTGGCGCCGCTGCTGTCGCGGGGTCGTCCCATTCGTTTCGCGGATGAGCCCGGCGTGCCGCCGGCGATCGGCGCGAGCCGGGTTTCGGTCGAGGCGCCACTCTGGCCCGGCGAGATTCTGCGGGTGAAGGAAAAGTACCTGCAGGCGAGTGACGAGGGATTGAGCCGGCGCACCCGGTTTGTCCTCGATTGGCGGATACCGCTGACCAGCATCGCCTGCGGCTTGATCGAGCTGGTGGAGATGCGCAACGGGCGCGCGGTCGGCGAGCTCAACGTGACGTTCTCCACGATGGACAATCCGCACATCGAGCTGGCGGTGGTCGCGGTTCCGGAAGGCGGTTCGCTGATCCTGCGACCCAGCTTCCTGGCCGGTGTCATCACCGCGGCCGACCGTCCGTTGCGCATCCGGCGCCGCTGGGCCCTCTTCCGATGGCAGGCCTGGCTGACGCTGCAGTTCCGTTTCTTTGAATTTGAGGGGCCCTGCCGGCTGATCGTGGCGGGCACGCGCGGAGTGCGGGCCGAGCGTCTGCAGGAGCGGGAAGGCATCACGAGACCGGCGCGGCGGACCAACCAGCAGGCGACGATCGGGTTCACGCCCGGGCTCGATTACCTGCCGGTGCGCGCGGAAACGTTCTGGGGGTACTATCGCGGCATGAATCCGTTGTTCGACGACTTGTTTGCCGGCTCGGGCGTGTTTGTGCTGCAGGAGACCTCGCAGCAGACAGCCGAGGGCAAGGCGGGCCGCTTCTGGTCGACCTTGTGGAGCGGGGTTCTCAAGGTGTTTGGATTGTGAATACCGAGCTCGCCTGAGGGTGGCGCGGGAGCCGAATTTCTCTTATGCAAGTTTCCGAACTGGGAGTGCTCTTTGACTGGGACGGGGTGATCATCGATTCCTCCCGTCAGCATGAGGAAAGCTGGGAACGGCTGGCGGTGGAGGAGAAGCGTGAGCTGCCGCCCGATCACTTCATCAAAGGCTTCGGCAAGAAGAACGAGTGGATCATTCCCGAGCTGCTCGCCTGGACCAAGGATGCCGCGGAAATCCGTCGGTTGTCGTTGCGCAAGGAAGCGCTGTATCGCGAGGTGGTGGTGGAACGCGGGCTCGAACCGCTGCCAGGCGTGCGACCTTTCCTGGAGCGCCTGCGCGACGCCGGAATTCCGACGTGTGTGGGGTCCTCGACCCACCGCGAGAACATCACGACGATTCTCCACGTGCTGGGCTTTGAGGATTTCTTCGAACGCATGGTGACGTCGGAGGACGTGGCGCACGGCAAGCCGCACCCGGACGTTTTCCTGCAGGCCGCGGAGAAGATCGGCCGTCCGCCGCGGCACTGTGTGGTGTTCGAGGACGCTTGGGCGGGGATCGAAGCCGCTCGCGCCGCGGGGGCGAAAGTCGTCGGAGTCGCGACGACGCACCCGCCGGAGATGCTCGAGGGCCGCGTCGACCGGGTGGTGCAACGCCTGGATGAGCTGACGGTTGACGATCTGCTCCGCCTTTGGGCCTGAGCTTGTTGACCGGGCCGAGTTGCGTCCGCGAAGGGAGCTGCCAAGGTTCGGCCGTCCCATGGGTCTCTTCCAACTTGCGTCCGACTATGCTCCCACCGGTGACCAGCCGCAGGCGATCGCCAAGCTCGTCGAGTCGCTGCGCGCCGGAAACAAGTTCCAGACCCTGCTCGGCGTCACCGGCTCGGGCAAAACGTTCACGATGGCGAACGTCATCGCGCAGCTCGACCGGCCGACGCTGATCATTTCGCACAACAAGACGCTGGCCGCGCAGCTCTACTCGGAGTTCAAGAACTTCTTTCCGCAAAACGCCGTCGAGTACTTCGTCAGCTACTACGACTACTATCAGCCGGAGGCGTACATCGCCTCGTCGGACACGTACATCGAGAAGGATTCCTCGATCAACGAGGAGATCGAGCGGCTGCGCATCGCGGCCACGAGCGCACTGGTGTCGCGGCGCGACGTGATCGTGGTGGCGTCCGTCTCCTGCATCTACGGCCTCGGCTCGCCGGAGGATTTCACGACCCTGCGGATCGAGCTGCGGCGCGGCAGTACCCTCGGCCGCGGCAAGCTGCTCGAACGGCTGGTGGAGAACCTGTACGAGCGGAACGACTACGAGTTGAAGCGCGGGAGGTTCCGGGTCCGGGGTGACGTGATCGACATCATGCCGGCCTACAGCGAACAGGGTGTGCGCGTCGAACTGTGGGGCGATGAGATCGAGGCCCTGAGCGAGTTCGATCCGTTGACGGGGCAGGTGCTGCGCACCCTGGACCAGTTCGACCTGTACCCGGCCAATCAATACGTTACGACCCGCGGCAAGCTCGACCAGGCGCTCGGGGCGATCAAGCTGGAGCTGGACCAGCGCGTGGCGGAATTCGAGAGCAAGGGGCTTTACCTCGAGGCGCAGCGGATCCGGATGCGCACCAACTACGACCTCGAGATGCTGCAGGAAATGGGCTTCTGCAACGGCATCGAAAATTACTCGATGCACATGTCGGGCCGCCGGCCGGGCGAGCGCCCGTTCTGCCTGATCGACTTTTTTCCGAAGGACTTTCTCCTGATGATCGACGAGAGCCACGCGACGGTTCCGCAGATCGGGGGCATGTACAATGGCGACCGCGCGCGCAAACAGGTGCTGGTCAACTTCGGGTTCCGACTGCCGTCCGCGTTGGAGAACCGGCCGCAGTCGTTCGCCGAGTTCGAGCAGATCACCGGCCAAACCCTCTTCGTTTCCGCCACCCCGGCCCAGTACGAACTCACGCACTCCACGATCGTCGCGGAACAGGTGATCCGGCCGACGGGCCTGCTTGATCCGCAGATCGAATTGAGGCCGACCAAGGGGCAGGTGGAAGATCTCATCGCCGAGATCCGCCGCGCCGTGGAGGCAGGGGAGCGGGTGCTCGTGACCACGTTGACGAAGCGGTTGTCGGAGGACCTGACGGCCTTCCTGCGCGATGCCAAGGTGCGCGTGGAGTACCTGCATTCGGACATCGATGCGATCGAGCGCGTCGAGATCCTGCGTAACTTGCGCCTCGGCAACTTCGATGTGCTGGTCGGCATCAACCTCCTGCGTGAAGGCCTCGACCTGCCGGAAGTGGCGTTGGTAGCCATCCTCGACGCGGACAAGGAGGGCTTCCTTCGCAGCGAGACCTCGTTGATCCAGACGGCGGGGCGTGCGGCGCGGCATGAAAAAGGCCGCGTGATCTTCTACGCGGACGAGCTGACCGACTCGATCAAACGGACGATCGAGGTGACGAACTACCGTCGCGAGAAGCAGCTCGCCTACAATCGGGAGCACGGCATCACGCCGCGCAGCGTGAAGCGCGCCGCCCAAGCGAGTCTGCACGTGTACGACGGGTCCGGACGCGGCGAAGACGAAGCCGCGGTGGCCGAGGGCTCGGTGGACGATGTGGCGTCGGTGATCGCCGAGTTGCAGGACGAGATGACGGCGGCGTCGGCGCGCCTGGAGTTTGAGCGCGCGGCCGTGCTGCGCGACCAGATCGAGGCGTTGCGTTCGGGCAACTTCAAGAAGCTCGCCCAACCGGCGCGGGCCAAGCGGCCGTCGCGCGGCGCCAGTGCGTCACGAGCGGGTGGATACCGGCGACGCTGAGTGCCGTCGGTTCAGGCTCCGCTGGCGGCGGCGAGAAACGCGGGCAGGGCAGGCGGGGACTCCGGAGTCTGCCGCCAGACCAGGGCCAGCCGGCTTTCGGGCGCGGCGCCTTCGAGGGGACGAAAGACCAGGTCCGGCGGCAGCGACTTTGCCTCGGACGGGCACATGAACGTCGCCCCGACGCCGGCGCGCACGAGCCCGAGCCCGTTGGCGCGCGGCCACACTTCTTCGGCAATGTGCGGGGTCACGCCGGCGGAGCGAAACGCCGCCAGCACACGATCGTAGAACCCGGGGTTGTTCGTGCGGGGGAAGAGCACGAAGGGCACGGCGGCGAGGTCCTTCAGGCGAAGCGAAGGGCGAGTCGCGAGTTCATGGTCCGCCGGCAATACGACCCCGTTGCGTTCGCGCAGGAGCTGCTGGGATTCGAACCCTTTGGGCAGTGGGTCGGGATGCAGGAAACCGCAGGAAAGTTCGCCGTGCAGCAGTGCCTGGACCTGTGCTGAGGTCGGGGATTCGTTGAGCTCCAGCCGGACCCCGGGGTGTTGCTGGTGAAACCGGCGCAGGATCGCGGGCAATACTGTGGCCATCGCGAGTCCGGTGAATCCGATCCGCAACAGGCCTGTTTCACCGGCCGCGAGCGCGCGCAGTTCGCCGGGCAGCCGGTGCAGCTTTGGCAGCAGGCTCTCCACGTGTTCGCGGAGGTGACGACCGGCCGGTGTCAACTCGACGCGGCGTTTGGACCGATTGAACAACCGGGCGCCGAGGGCCTGCTCCAGCTGGGCAATCTGCCGACTGAGGGCGGGTTGGGCGACCCCCAGAGCTTCGGCGGCGCGCCGGAAATGCAGCTGCTCGGCCACCTCGCGGAAATAGACCAGATGGCGCAGCTCGAACCCGAATTGATACTCCCTAGGCATCAATCCTGACGGAAGAGGTATTTCGATTCAGCGCAAGGCCGTGGTACACTGGTGCCCCTCCGTGACCGGACTTCCGGCTCGATGCTGCCGGTCGTCTCTTCGGTTGCACCTGACCCTCTCCGCCGCTTTCAATCGTCTTTTTCCATGGCCCAATCCCTGTTTCAAAAAGTCTGGAACGCCCACACGGTGCGTAAACTGGCCAACGGCCAGACGCAGTTGCTGATCGGCACCCATCTGATCCACGAAGTGACGTCGCCGCAGGCCTTCGGCATGCTGCGCGACCTGGGCCTGAAGGTGCTGATGCCGCACCGCACGTTTGCCACGGTCGACCACATTGTGCCGACCGATCAGCTGGTCGAGCCGTACCGGGACCCGTTGGCGCAGGCGATGATGGATGAACTGCGCAAGAACTGCGCGGAGTTCGGCATCACGTTTTTCGATCGTGCGACCGGCAAGCAGGGCATCGTGCACATCGTCGGGCCGGAGCAGGGTATCACCCAACCGGGTACCACGATCGCGTGTGGTGACTCCCATACCTCGACTCACGGCGCGTTCGGCGCGATCGCGTTCGGCATCGGTACGACGCAGATCCGCGACGTGCTGGCCACGCAGACAATGGCGTTGGGCGAACTGAAAGTGCGCCGCATCGAGGTGAACGGCGAGCTGCGGCCGGGCGTGTACGCCAAGGACGTGATCCTGCACATCATCCGCCTGCTCGGCGTGAATGGCGGCACCGGTTACGCGTACGAATACGCGGGTGACGTGTTTGACCGCTTCACGATGGAGGAGCGGATGACGGTGTGTAACATGTCGATCGAGGGCGGCGCCCGCGTGGGCTACGTCAACCCGGACGAGACGACCTTTGAATACCTGAAGGGCCGGCCGTACGCGCCCAAGGGCACGGCGTGGGACGAGGCGGTCGCCCGCTGGAAGTCCTTCGCCTCGGACCCGGGCTGCCATTACGACGATGTCGTGCGTATCGACGCGGCGGATATTGCGCCGACGGTGACGTGGGGCATCAACCCGGGGCAGGGCATCTCGATCGAGGAGACCATCCCGGACCCGGCCCAGGCGACGGCGGTGGATGAGAAGACCTCCATCGAGGAAGCGCTGGCGTACATGAAGCTCCAGCCGGGCGCGCCGATCAAGGGCACCAAGATCGACGTCGCGTTCCTCGGTTCGTGCACGAACGGTCGCTTGAGCGACTTCAAGGAAGTCGCGCGTTTCCTGAAGGGCCGCAAGGTCGCGCCCGGCGTCAAGGCGATCGCCGTGCCGGGCTCGCAGGGCGTGGCGCTGCTCTGCGCCGAACTGGGCATCGACAAGGTGCTGGAGGAGGCCGGCTTTGAATGGCGCGCCGCGGGATGCTCGATGTGTCTCGCCATGAATCCGGACAAGCTCGTCGGTGACCAGCTGTGCGCGTCGTCGTCGAATCGCAACTTCAAGGGCCGGCAGGGCAGCCCCACCGGGCGGACGATCCTGATGAGCCCCTTGATGGTCGCCGCCGCCGCCGTCACCGGTGAGGTGAGCGATGCGCGCGACGTTTTTGGCGTGCGTGAGTTGGTCGAAGCCTGAGTCCAGAACCGCGTCACCGCATCACCCGATTGGTCATCACTCTTAACTCTCCGGACGTTTCGCCGCGCTGCGGCTGAGGCACGGAGACACTCCTTATGGCTCTTGCGAAAATCTCCTCTGTCACCGGCCGCGCTGTGCACGTGCCGGGCAACGATATCGACACCGACCGAATCATCCCCGCGCGCTTCATGAAATGCGTGACGTTCGATGGGCTCGGCGAGTACCTCTTCCATGACGTCCGCAAGGACACGGATGGAAACGACAAGCCGCACCCGTTGAACGAGGCTCGCTTTAAGGGCGCGACGATTCTGCTGTCCGGCGCCAACTTCGGCTGCGGTTCCTCCCGCGAACACGCGCCGCAGGCGATCCAGAAGTATGGTTTCCGGGCGATCGTGGCGGAAAACTTCGCCGAAATCTTCTTCGGCAACTGCACCACGCTCGGCATTCCGTGCCTGAGCGCGAAGCGCGAGGACATCGCCAAGATCGCGGCCGCGGTCGCGGCAAATCCTTCGCTCGAGGTGGTCGTTGATGTGGCGGGCCAACAGGTCCGGTTTGGCAATGAGAGCGTGCCCGCAACCGTGCGTGAATCCGCTCGGGATGCGCTGCTCAACGGCCGCTGGGACGCCATCGGCGAGTTGATGGACGGCGTGCCGGTGGTGAAGCAGCTGGCT
Organism: Verrucomicrobiota bacterium; assembly: GCA_023386835.1. Classification (GTDB taxonomy): domain Bacteria; phylum Verrucomicrobiota; class Verrucomicrobiia; order Opitutales; family Opitutaceae; genus Actomonas. The sequence goes on along the minus strand of JAEWIY010000151.1, from coordinate 24,552 downwards.
ACCCGGCTGCCTTATCTGGCCGCCTGAGACGTTGTTCGCGCCGTCGGGGCTCGTTCCCGGCGGCGTTTGGCTGAAGGCGCGCGAGCGGCGCCTGGCGGGAGTCGGCGATTGCGCCGTTGACGTGAGCGTTGAAACGGAGCCTCCTGCAATTTTCTGAACCTTTTGTGGCTGCACACGTCACATAGTCCGCCACCTTCTATGTTCTTCGCGCTCATCGACGTATTCAAAGGCGCCGACATCCTCATCTATCCGCTCGGGCTCTGTTCGATCGTGATGGTTTTCATCCTGTGTGAGCGGTCTTACGCGCTGCGCAAAGCCGCCGTGATGCCGGACGATCTCGTGGAAGCGATTGTCGGAGGCAAAACGATCACGGGCGGGCGGCACTCGGCATTGGCCCGGATCGTGGAGTTTGCCGAAATGCACCCGGGTGATGCGGATGCCGTGAAGGCCTTTGCCCGGCTCGAGCTGAACCGGATGGAGCGCGGCATTCCGTATCTGGATATCATCTACGCAGCCGCGCCGCTGATCGGTTTGACGGGCACGGTGTGGTCGCTGCTGCGCGTCTTCTCCTCGATCTCCGGCGAAAGCGGACTGCCGGACCCCGTGCGCTTCACCAGCGGCGTGGCCCTGGCGCTGTCGGCGACGTTGCTCGGTCTCACCATCGCCATTCCGGCGCTCGTGGGTGGCGGTTACCTGCAGCGCAAGGTGGAGAATTACGCGGCGCAGCTCGACGTGCTGTTGGAACGCATTCTGTCGCGGACCGAAGAGGACGCCCGCCAGACGGCCTGAGCCATGGCCACGCGTGGTCTATTGCTGCGGCGGCGCCGCCGGCCGGAGATGAATCTCCTGCCGTTGATCGACGTGCTCGTGATGCTGATTTTCTTCGCCTTCGTCACGATGCAGTTTCGGTCAACGTCCGTGCTTAACGTGACGCTGCCGGAGATGAAAACGGCCGGCAAAAGCAACGTGACGGGCCGCGTGACCATCTCGATCGATCGGGACGGAAATTTTCTGTTCGAGAACCGTCCTGGCAGCGTGGAGGAACTGGGAAGTTTCCTCGACGCGGTCAAAAACGCCGGCGCGGGCAACGACGTTGCTATCATCGTGCGCGCCGACAAGGAGACGCCCCTGCGACTCGTCACCCTGGTGTGGGACGAAGCGCGCAGCCGTGGCCTGAACCGGACGACGCTGCAAACCAAGTAGGAGTGGCGGCTCCGGATCAGGCACTTCACGTCTTTGCACCCATGAAGATCCTGATCACCGGCGTCACCCGCGGGCTCGGCCGAGCCCTGGCGGAATGGTTTATTGCGGAAGGTCACACCGTCATCGGTTGCGGCCGGGGCGCGGAGCAGATTCTTGACCTGCGGTTCGGTTATGGCGCGCCGCACCGTTTCGACATCGTCAATGTGGCGGAAGCCTCGAAGGTCGACGTCTGGGCGGAGACGGTTTCCGCCAGCCACGGTGCGGTCGACCTGCTGATCAACAACGCTGCCCTGGTCAACCAGCCCGCGCCGCTGTGGAAGGTGCCGGCGGACGAGTTCAAGCGCCTCATCGACGTCAACGTGACCGGCGTGGCGAACGTCATCCGGGCCTTCGTGCCGCCCATGGTCGAGCGTGGCACCGGGGTGATCGTCAACCTGTCCTCCGGCTGGGGACGCAGTGTCTCGCCCGAGGTGGCGCCGTATTGTGCGTCCAAATACGCAATCGAGGGACTGACCAAGGCGCTGGCGGAAGAACTCCCGAAGGGCATGGCGGCCGTCCCGCTTAATCCCGGGGTGATCGACACCGACATGCTGCGCATCGCGTTCGGAGAAGGCTCGAACAACTACCAGGGTCCCGAGGCTTGGGCGAAGGTGGCGGGCCCATTCCTCCTGCGCCTGGGACCGAAGGACAATGGCAAGAGCCTGACCGTCGGCGGCTTTGAGGAATAGTCCAGATTCGAGCTGACCGAGCCCCTCGGCTTCCGGTGTTTAGGACGCGAGTCGTGGAGCGCTTTTGGCACCGGCCGATCCGGCTGGAGTGACGGCCCGCTCCAATCCGTTGGCGGCCGCGTCGGCGACTCGCAGGACCGTTTGCGCGTGAATGCGGGCGGTGTGCAAGCGGTTGACGTTGTAGCCGCCGCCGTACAGCGCCACGAGGCGCCAGCCGTGCTGCCGGGCGAGCTCGAGGATGTGCTGGTCGCGCGCGGCGATGTCGGCATCGGTCAACCGCAGCTGTCCGAACCGGTCCCGTTCGTGCACGTCGGCGCCGGCGATCCAGAAAACGAGGTCGGGCGTGAAGGTCTGAGTGACCACGCCGAGGCTGGCTTTCAACTGCTCCAGGTACTCCGTTCCCGACGCGTAGCGGGGCAATTCGACATCCATCGTGCCGGGTGTCTTCACGGCGGGGTAGTTGCGGCCGACGTGGATTGAGTACGTGAACAGGTGCGGGTCACCCGCGAGCAGCCCATGCGTGCCGTTGCCCTGGTGGGCATCGGTATCGAGCACGAGAATACGCGGACGTCCGTGTCGTGCCTCGAGGTCGCGAATGGCGGTGGCCACATCGTTGAGCACGCAATACCCGAGGCCGCGGTCCGCGAAGGCATGGTGTGTGCCGCCGGCGAGATTGCAGGCGCAGCCCCGTTCCCACGCGGCGTGCGCGGCGGCGATGGTTCCGCCCACCTCGCGCCGAGAACGCAGGAGCAGCTCCGGCCCGGCGGGCAGACCGAGCCGGACCGTGGCGGCGTGGTCGAGCGATCCCGAGGCGATCTGCTCGAGGTAGGCGGCGGTGTGCACCCGCTGCAGCTGTTCGAGCGTCGCCGGCGGAGCGGAAAGAATCTCCAGGTCACGCCGGTCGGATTCCCGTAGGAGCGCCTCAGAGCGCCAGAACTTGTCCATGGGGAAGGGATGCTCCGCCGGCAGCGGGAAGAAGTAGCCCGGGTCGTAGTAGCAACGCACAACCGAACGCTGACGCGATGGGGGCGCCGGGCCAGCCTTCTCGACTCGGCCGGTTCCCGTCTGATGCGATGAGGGGCGATCGGCCGGAGGCGAGGAACCTTCCAACGTCCCCATTTCGCGTTGGCGTGGGTGCGCTACGTTGGCGGATGGAAGCTCCCGTCATCGCCCAATGCCCAGCCGCGCCCGCGCTTTTACCGATTGGTTGAGGATTTGCACGGACTGCGCACCTGGATCGTGAACCTCTACTTTTGCGGGCGACCGGGTTCGGCTGAACCCTGGGTGCTGGTTGATGCTGGAATGCCAGGCGCGCAGCACCAGGTCTTTGAGGCTGCCCAAGCCTTGTTCGGCGACCTGCCGCCGGCCGCAATTGTGTTAACGCATGGGCATTTTGATCACGTCGGAGCGCTGGCCGAGGCGACCAAGCGGTGGTCGACGCCGATCTATGCGCACGAACGCGAACTTCCGTACCTCACCCAAGGCGTGCGTTATCCACGACCGGATCCTTCCGTCGGCGGTGCGATGGCGCGCATGTCCCCGACCTTTCCGCGCCAATGGGTGCAACTCCCACGGCACGTGCAGTCGCTTCCGCCGGATCAATCGGTGCCTGGCATGCCGGGCTGGCGCTGGGTTCCGACCCCGGGGCATTCAGCGGGACATGTTTCATTCTTTCGGGAACGCGACGGCGTGCTGTTGGCGGGGGACGCATTCGTCACGGTCCGTCAGGAAATGCTTCGCGCCGTGGCGGCCCAGCGCCCCGAGGTGCGGCCGCCGCCGGCCTACTACACGGTCGATTGGACCGAGGCTTACGACTCGATGCGCCGCTTGGCCGCACTGGAGCCGGAACTGGCCGCCACTGGCCACGGCCAGCCGATGAGTGGCCGTCCGCTGCGCGAACAGCTGGAGTCGCTGATCGCTGACTTTGAAAACCGCGGATTGCCGCCGCGAGGCCGGTACGTCGCCCAAACCTGGCCGCGCCGCGCAATCGGGCAGGCGTGATCGTCAACGCTCTCGCGAGTCGACGATCAAGGTCACCGGACCGTCGTTGACCAGGCTGACCTGCATCATCGCACCGAACTCCCCGGTCGCGACCGGTGCGCCTCCGAGTTCGCGGGAGAGGGCACTGACGAACGTGGTGTAGAGCTGCCGGGCCAGTTCGGGTGCGGCGGCGCCGTTGAACGACGGCCGGCTACCTTTTCGCAACGAAGCGAGGAGGGTGAACTGGCTCACCACCAACGCCTGCCCGCCGCAGTCGCGCAACGACAGGTTCATGCGGTCGTCGGCGTCCGGAAAGATGCGCAGTTGGGCGAGTTTGCCGGCCAGCCAGTCCACATCCTCCACCTGATCACCGGCGGCGACGCCGAGCAAGACGAGCAGTCCCCGGCCGATTTCGCCGGTGACGCGCCCGTCCACCGTCACGCGGGCACTTGCCACCCGTTGCACCACCGCACGCATCGCGCTGTAACCAAAAAGCGGTTACACGAGGTTCTTGACCATGACCCGCGGATTGCGCCCGCTTTCCTCGTACAGTTTCAGGCGCTCCTTCGGCAGGATGGATTTGTCGGCCTCCTCGAACCCGCAGACGCTGATGAAGAACGTCGCGCTCTGCGTCGACAGGGCAACGACCTTGGTGGCGCCGCGCTCCTTCGCGCGCAGGCAGGCGAAGTCGATCATCTTGCGCCCAATGCCGCGATGGTGGTGGAACGGCAGCACGTAGAGGGAGCCGATCTCCGCCATGTCCGGCTTGTCCGGGTAGAAGTAGAGCGTGACGCAGGCGATGATGTTCTCGTCGACTTCGAAGACGTAGAACTGGTCGATGTTCTTTTCGATCGCTTGCTGGGACCGGTGGATCAGTTCCTCGCGCCGGACCGCGCTGCGCGTCAGGCTGTAAATGAACCGCACGTCGCGCCGGGTCGCCTTGCGGATCTGCTGGTAATCATTGCCGTAGATCAGCGTGCCGACGCCCTCGCTGGAGAAGATCTCGTTGAGCAGGCCGTCATAGACACGTCCATCGACCAGGTGCACGCGCGGGGTGCCGGTTTCGATGGCCTTGACCGCGTGCACGGCCTTGGAGCGGCCGGGCTCCGCGATGGAATCCGGCGCCGTGTTGACGACCTGCCGCAGCACCTCGACGGAAATGTCGCGCCGGAGTTCGCCGTTGATCACGAGACCGGACTGGTGGCTGAGGTAGATGACCTTCGTCGCGTGTAGTGCCTCGGCCACTTCAGCGGCGAGCAGGTCGGAGTTGATCCGCAGGGCGCGGCCTTCCGGGCCGAAACCGATCGGCTGCAGGATCGGCAGGATGTCGGCATTGATCAGGTGAAAGAGAAACTCGCGGTCGACCCGGTCGACCTTGCCGGTGAACTGCTGGTCGACGCCCTTGATGATGCCGATCGGCAGCGCCCGGACGGCGTTGGTGATCGCGCACTTCAGGCTGTTTTGGGTCAGGCCTTCGAGAATGAGATGGGAGACCCGTGAAGACGCGCGCACGGCGAGATCCAGCGTCGCTGCATCGGTCGGGCCGGTGCCGTCTGAATTGGTGATCGGCACCTGCCGGAGTTCGGAGAGTTCGCGCAGTTGCACGGAGATGCCATGCACCAGGACGACCCGGATGCTCAGGCTTCGTAGCACGGCGATGTCGACGAGCAGGTTGGGCAGCGCGTCGTCCGCGATCACAGCACCGTCGAACGCGATGACGAAGATCTGGTCCCGAAAACGCGGGATGTACTTCAGGATTCCGCGCAGGTCCGCCGGCTTGATCGTCGTCGTCGCGGCGGGAGGAAGGGGGGCGGGAACAGCGGCTGGGCCAGTGGACATCGCGGAGCGAGGTGAGCGGTTGTCGGGCAAGGTGCCCGCAGGGTCAAGTGAGGGGTCGAGAAAACCGGTCCGGGCGGGCATCACGGCTGCGCCGGAAGCGTCCACTCGCGGGAAGCGGCCGCGCCAACGAGGGTGACAGGGGTGCCCGGGTTCAACATTCCCGGAGGGATCTCCACCCGGGCATGAGCGGTGTGCGTGGTGAGGCCGGATTCGGCGTCTGCGTGATCAAGTTCCGGGATCACCGCCAGGCGACCTTCGTGCAAGTAGGCGTGGACGCGCACAAGCCGGCGGCTGTCGTGGCGGGTGGTGAAGGCAAAGTCGACGAGCAGCGGCGCCGTCTGACCGGGTTGACGCGAGGTCCAAACCTGGGTGATCGAGGCCGGCAGGTTGGGCGTGTCGATCAAGACGTCACGGAGCACGGTGGGAACGCCACCCTCCGCGGTGTTCGTCGCATGGGGCGAGGCGGACGGGGCAGTGTCGAGCGGTTGAAAGTCCAGCGAGAGGCGGCGGATCTGCGCGTCGAGCAGGCGCTTCACCTGCGCCCGCTCCTTCGTGTCGTGGTAAGGCTGGTAAGCCGGGTTTGGTTTCCGGTAGCGCAGCGTGAGCCAGGTGTAGGGCACCACACAGACGAGGATCGCCACGACGATCCACTTCATCGGCCACGGTTTCCTGGGCGGCAATTGCTGCGACATGGAGGATCGAACAAAGGCTTCGCCGCCGCTCAGCGCAAGCGTAGCGGGGGGCAGTCGGTTACGGCGGATGCGTCCAAGGTGGTGCGGCCGGTGCGCAAATACGGTTGCCGGCCCGCGCGGCGTCGGATTCGGTGGCGGGTTTTATGAAGCTCTGGTCGCAGTTTTTCATCCCGACGCTCAAGGAGAGCCCCGCGGACGCAGAAATCGCTTCGCACAAGCTGCTCGTTCGCGCGGGCTTGGTGCGGAAGTTGAGCGGTGGCCTCTACACCTATCTGCCGCTTGGGCTGCGGGTGATGCAAAAACTGACGCAGATCTGCCGGGAGGAGATCGACCGTGCGGGCGGAATTGAGTTGTGGATGCCGCACGTGCATCCTGCGGAATTGTGGCAACAGGGTCCGCGCTGGGCCGCTGCTCGCGAGATCATGTTCCGGGCGGACTCCGCTGGTGAGAACAAGCGTGGACCGAAGGATCCCGAGTTCGTGTTGGGGCCGACCCACGAGGAAGTCGTCACACCACTGATCAAGGCCGAGATCACGAGCTATCGGGACCTGCCGAAAAACTTTTATCAGATCGCGACGAAGTTCCGAAATGAGATCCGCCCACGCTATGGCCTCATGCGCGCGCGTGAGTTCGTGATGATGGACGCGTACTCGTTCGACGCCAACGATGAGGGCGCGGTGCGCAGCTACCATGCGATGAAGAAGGCCTATGAGGCGTTCTTCCGCCGCATCGGCGTGACCGCGATTTCCGTCGAAGCGGATACGGGCGTGATGGGGGGCAGCTATTCCCACGAGTTCATGGTCCCGGCGGAAGTCGGCGACGATGACGTGATTTATTGCGAAGAGAGCGGCTACGCGGCGAATCGCGAGAAGGCGACGAGCGCGCTCGTTCCGCCGGATTTGACGGATGCGGCTCCGAACGGCGAGGTGGAGTCGTTCGAGACGCCGGGCGTCGTGACCATCGCCGCGCTGGAGGCGGCTCCGTACAACGTGCCCGCCGACCAGCAGTTCAAGACGCTGGTGTTCATTGGCGACGGCCGGCCCTTCCTCGTGCTCTTGCGCGGCAACGATGAGTTGGAGGAGGCCAAGCTCGGCGCGCTCGGTTTCACGCTTTTCCGTCCGGCGACGCCGGAGGAGATCGAACCCGTCATGGGCGCAAAGCCTGGCAGCCTTGGTGCGGTCAAAGGCACGATCAAGGACCCGGGCAAGCTGGCCGGAATCTTTGCCGATCACGCGATCCGGTTGGTCGGCAATGGTACCACGGGCGCGAATCGCGACGGTCATCACCTGCGCAACGTCAACGTGGCTCGCGACCTCGCGATCACACGGTTCGGCGATTTCCGTCGGGTGCGCGCCGGCGAGCCGGACGTCAAGTCGGGCCAGCCGCTGCAGGTGCGGCGCGGCATCGAGGTGGGCCACATCTTCATCCTCGGCACGAAGTATTCAGAAAAGTTCGACGCGGTGTACACTGATGACCAGAAGCAGCAGCACCTGATGGTGATGGGCTGTTATGGCATTGGCATCAGCCGCACGCTTCAGGCCGTGATCGAGCAACGCCACGATCAGGACGGCATCCAGTGGCCGTGGGCGATCGCACCCTTCCAGGTGCTGGTCTGCCTGCTGGATCCCCAGCTGTCGACGGCGGCGGAGCTCGCCAGCCAACTCGGCGCCGCAGCGGAAGCGGCGGGCGCGGATGTGTTGATCGATGACCGGGTTGAACGTCCCGGTGTGAAGTTCAAGGACGCGGATTTGATCGGCATTCCGCTGCGCATCACCGTGGGCGGCCGCGGCCTCAAGGATGGGGTGGTGGAGATCAAATGGCGGAACGAGAAGGAAGCCGCCAAGATCGCCATCGCCGATGCCGCCGCACACGTGACGGAGGTGGTTCGTGCCGCCGTCTTGCGCGGATGATTTGATCTGCCGCCACAGACCGTCATCGTCTCGGTGACGTCCCGATTGCCCGTGCCCATGTTTGCCGTTGAAACCAAAACCTCGCCCTCTCCCGGAACAGAAACCCGGGAGGCGCTGGCGTTGCAGGACCGCTGGAAAGTCGTCGTGCTGAACGATCCGGTGAACCTGATGAGCTACGTGGTGCTCGTGTTTAAAAAGGTCTTCGGCTTCGATGAGGCGACGGCGCGGAAGCACATGCTTGAAGTCCATGAGCAGGGCCGCTCGGTGGTCTGGAGCGGCCTGCGTGAGCAGGCGGAGCATTATGCGTTCATCCTGCAGCACTGGCATCTGAGCGCCTTGATCGAGCCCGATGAAGCGAGTTGAAGTCAGGTTGAGCCTACCCGTGGTGGCGCCGTTGCTCGACGTCATCAAATCGGTCGCCGACACGCTTGAAGGCGAGTTGGCGGCTCCGTTGAGCTTCGAGAAGATTGACCAGGATCTGCGCGAGGCGTGGCGGGATGAGCTCGTGGAGGCGCAGAACCAGGACGTGAAGGTGCTGCTGTCGCTCTTTGACAGCGAGTTCTTCGCTTCCGGCGTGGTCAGTTTTGATGAGTCGAATGCCGACGCGATTGTGCGCGCATGCGCCTCCATCCGCCTCCGGTTAAGGGAACGTTTCCTCAACGGGCTTTCCGACGAGGCGCTGGAGACCGGCGAGGTGCAGCTGGAAACCGTGCCGGAGTCGGCCCGTCGGGCGTTCATGTGCTACCTATTTCTGGCGACCGTGCAGGAGTTGATCATCCAACACCTCGACAGCTCGATTCTGGAAGGCTGAGCGGGGCGGTTTTGTTGGGAGCGGAGATCGGCCTCGGCGTCCGTTGCGACCCCAAGTGGATTACAACGCCGTCGGGATTTTCCGTCGAAGGGGAAAATCGGGCCTAAACATTTGACGGACCGACGGACCGTTCTAGCGTCTGCGGACACCCTGCAGTGTTCGAGGTGCTTTCAATAACTGCTCTTTGCCTTAGAGATACTTCGGGAGCCAAAACGTGGCGGTGGCTGCTAGGCCGTAAATCGGAAAGCATGAAGCCGTCCGGAGGCGCCCACCTAAACCTAAAAAGGTCTTGAGCCTTTGGGCATACGGCACAGGCGGGGTGTTCTTTTACTTTCATGAGTCCTCAAGAGTACAGTGCGCTGCATATCCTGCATGTGGCGTCGGTTCTGATCCTGTTTGGCTTCACGTTTTATGCGTTCGCCGCTCCGGCGGACTCGCGGAAACGGGTCATGATCTGGACGGGCGTGGCCAACCTGATCATCCTCTTGAGCGGTGTCCGGATGTGGCAGGCGCTGTACGGCTTTGCGCCGCTCGGGTGGATCATCGTCAAGATCGTCGGGTGGCTCGTGCTCGCCGCGCTGGCTGGCCTGGCATACCGCCGACGGGAGAAGGTCGGCGCCTGGACGTGGCTCGCTATTGTGATCGGCGTGATCGCGGCCGTGATGGTGTACGTGCAGCCGTTCTGAGCGGCTCGGAGGGCCGACGTTGAAGGGCGATCTGCTGACGGCGGAGAACCCGGACGTTCTGGCGCGGCCACAGACGTCGGCACCTTCCCTTTGTGGGTTGTGGGTGTCTCGCACCGGAGAGGTGCACACCTGCGTCGCCGGACTGGATGGCGGCCGGATTTACCAGAAGGAATCGCTGGTTCCGTTTGCCTGGCTGGGCGGAATGCTCGCGGGCGAAAATCCGCCCGGCGTGACGATCACGGAGCTGTCGGGGGAGGGGCCCTTCCGGTGGCTGCTCCAGGCAGACGCGCTGGATACGTATCAAGCCGTACTGGAACGCGCCCGGGAACAGGTGCCGGTCGACTCGTTGCGGCCGTTCGAGAGCCAGTTTCTGCTCCAGCGCCGCGAGCGACTTTTCCGAGATCTCACCTTTGCCCAGCTGCGCCGCTGTCAGCTCGACATCGAAACGGCATCGAGCAACGGAGATTTCCCCGACGCGGCAAAACCCGAGGACCGCGTCCTCGCGATCGGGCTGCGGTTTGGCGATCGGGATCGTACGATCCTGCTGGAGGAGTTCACCGACGCAGCGGAGAAACGGTTGCTCGAACAACTCAACGAGATCCTGGCGGAGGAGGATCCCGACACGATCGAGGGGCACAACCTCTTCAAGTTCGACCTCGATTACTTGCGCCAGCGTGCGCGGCGATTGAAGGTGCCGTGTGCCTGGGGGCGCTTCGGCCAGCGGGCGTCCGTGCGCAGCAGCCGATTCAAGGTGGCGGAGCGCTGGATCGATTTCCCGCGTTACGATCTGCCGGGTCGTGCCGTGGTGGATACCTGTTTGCTCGTGCAGCAGTATGACGTTTCGGCGCGGGAGCTGACGTCGTTCGGGCTGAAGGAAGTCGCCGTGCATTTTGGCGTGACCTCGGAGGAAGGGGGTGAACGCACCTACATCGAAGGCCCGGCAATCCAGGAGGCATTTTTTCACGATCGCGCCCGGTTCCTGGCATACTTGGCTGACGACCTGCGAGAAACCCGGGGCGTGGCGGACGTGCTGCTGCCGACCTATTTCGAGCAGGCGCGGACGTTTCCGATCCAGCTCCAGGACGCGACCCTGCGCGGCACGACGGGCAAGATCGACCTGCTCTTCCTCGAGCAGTACTACCACCAGCGGCAGGCCTGCCCGACGCCGCCCGAGATTGCGCCGTTTGAGGGTGGATATACACGGAGCTTCCAGGAAGGCGTGTTCCGGCACGTCCTGCATTTCGACGTCGCCTCGCTGTATCCGAGCCTGTTGCTGTCGATCGGTCGCAATCCGCGCAACGACACGCTCGGCGTATTCATTCCCATGCTACAGCAGCTGCGCGAGTACCGCTTGCGGTACAAGCAGCTCGCGCGGACGGCGCCCACGGAGGAACTGCGGGCCGAGGCGAGCGCACGGCAGTCGAGTTTCAAGATCCTGATCAACTCGTTCTACGGCTACCTTGGTTTTTCCGGAGCGCGGTTTGGCGACGGGGAACTGGCGGCAGAGGTGACGCGCCGTGGTCGTGAGTTGTTGCAGGCGTTGATCGATGAACTCGCTCGAAGCGGTGCCACGATCCTGGAGGCCGACACCGATGGAATCTATCTCTCCTCCGAAGCGTACTACGAACGGCCGGAGGAGTTGCTGGCCCGCGCCGCGGCAATCCTGCCACCGGGGATCGAGCTGGAGTACGACGGCCGTTATGAGGCGATGTTTTGCTACAAGGCGAAGAACTACGCGCTTTATGATGGCGAAACTATCACGTTCCGTGGCAGCGCCCTGCGCTCGCGTGGCATCGAGCCGTTCCTGAAACGCCTCAGCGACGCGATGATCTCGCATCTGCTCGGGGCGGGCGGAGAGTCGCCGGTGGACTTGGTGGAGCATTACCGACGCGAAATCGCCGCCAGTCGCACGCCGGTGGCGGAGTTGGCGAAGACCGAGGCGCTCAGCCAAAATCCCGACGCGTATGAACGCTTCGTGGCGGGCGGAGGCAAACCGCGGCGCGCGGCAGCTGAAGCCGCGCTGCTGATCCAACCCCGACCGCGCATGGGCGACCGGGTCACGTACTATGTGGTCTGGCGTGGGGGCGGCTCAGCGCCGGACTGGCAGCGCGCGCGCCCGGTGGAGCAGTGGCACGCCGTGACGGCACCGTATGATCCGGCGTACTACCTCAAGAAACTCGAAGACTGGGTGGAGCGGTACGGTCCGTACATTGGCGTGAAGCCACCTGGCGGCGAGCAGGGCGAACTGTTCTGACGCACCTGGACGCGGTCGACGTCCGGATTACGCGGATGAGCCCGAGTGTCGGGCTGGTGGAGGTCGGGCGTTTCAGACGACCTGAATCGCTGGACAAATCGCGAGCGGCGATCAGAGCCGCCGCCCGCGTGACGATCAGCTCCAGCTCAGGTCCGTGTGCTTGAGCGGCAGCCGGCGAACGCGTTTGCCGATGGCGGCGAAGATCGCGTTGGTCACCGCCGGCGCGAGCGGCGGCAGCGCCGGCTCACCCAAACCCGTTGTTGGGAAGGGCGTCGGCAGGAAGTGCACGTCGATCTGCGCCGGAGCACCGGCGATGCGCAGCAGCGGGTAGTCGTGGAAGTTGCTCTGCTGCACCCGCCCGCCAGCCAAGGTGATTTCGAGCCCCATTGTGCTCAACCCGTCCACGATTGATCCCTGCACCTGGTTCTCGGCACCGCTGAGGTTGACGATCGTGCTGCCGACGTCGACTGCCGCGGTGACGCGTTTCACCGTCAGCTGGCCATCGCGGCTCACCGCGACGTGCGCGACTTCGGCGATGTAGCCGAGGTGGCTGAAATGAAACGCGATTCCGCGTCCTTCGCCCTTGGGCAACGGTTGACCCCAGCCCGACTTTTCTGCGGCCAGTTTGACCACCGCCTTCATGCGACCGGCATGGTATTCCGGGCCCCGACCGCTCACGGGCTGATGTGCCCGGTCGTCGCCGAGCAACTCGAGTCTAAACTCCACCGGATCGCGCTCGGCCGCGTGCGCGAGCTCATCGATGAAGCTCTGCATCACCCACGCGAGTGAGCAGGAACCCGGCGCACGCCACCAACCGATCGGCACGCCCGTGTTGATCAGTGTCTGCTCGAGCTTGTAGTTCGGGACGAACCGACCGGGGAATTCATCCGCCGCGATGGCGGCACCGTGGCCGGGCTTCTCGTCGCTGTTCACCCCGAGCGTGACGAAGTGATCGTGCCAGGCGACCAGCTTGCCGGCCGCATCGACTCCGCCCTTGAAGCGGTGCCAGCCCGCCGCCTTGAAGAAGTCGTGGCGCATGTCCTCCTCGCGCGTCCACGTCAACTTGACCGGCTTGCCGACGCGTTGCGCGATCGCAGCGCACTCGGCGACGTAATCGTTCATCAACCGCCGGCCGAAGCCGCCGCCGATGCGCGTCATGTGCACGATCACGCGCGACGGATCGACACCCAGCGTATTGGCGACCAGCGAGCGGGCGGAGCCGGGATTTTGCGTGGGTGCCCAGATCTCCACGCCGTCCTCCCGCACCTCCGCGGTGCAGTTTTGCGGCTCCAGGTTTGCGTGGTGCGCGTACGAATACGCGTAGAAGGCCTCCACGGTCTTGGCGGCGGACGCCAGGGCGGCGTCGATGTCACCATCGGTGTGAAGCGTCTGCGCGCCGGAATTCTTGGAGTGTTCTTCAGCGAAACGCTCAAACCCCTCCGTGCTCTGTTGGGCCGTCGTGCCTTCATCCCATTGCACCTGCAGGGCGCGGGTCGCCTTAAAGACGGACCACGTGTCGCGGCCGACGATGGCGACGCCGGATTGCAGCCCGTCGAAGTCACCTTTGCGATCGAGGATGAAGGCGTCGGTCACCCCGGGCTGGCGTTTGATCTCGTCGATGTTGGCCGAACGGGCCACGCCTCCGAAGACCGGGCACTTCACATAGGTCGCATAGACCATCCCGGGCCGTTTCTGGTCGATTCCGAAGAGCGGACGACCGGTGACGAGCGCGGGGTTGTCGACGCCGGTGATGCGACGTCCGAGCAGTTTAAACTCCTTCGGATCCTTCAGCGTCACCGAGTCCGCCTCGGGCACCTGCATCGTGGCGGCCTTCGCGGCGAGTTCACCGTAACTGAGGGAGCGTCCGGACGCCCGATGGTGAACGCGATTTTGTTCGGCCACACATTCCGCGAGCGGCACGCCCCACGTTTCCGCGGCGGCGGCGGTGAGCATGATCCGCGCGGTCGCCCCAAGACGGCGGAACTCCTCAAAATGGCTGGGCGTTGCTCCGCTGCCGCCGGCGATCTGGCGCCGGTAGCGGTTGTCGAGCCCGGCTTGCTCGACCTTCACGGTTTTCCAATCGGCCTCGAGTTCCTCGGCAATCAGCATCGGCAGGGAGGTCTTGATGCCCTGGCCAACCTCCGGGTCCTGCGAGATGATCGTGATCTCGCCCGACGGCGCGATTCGCAGGTGATGATTGGGGGCAAAGTCACCCGCTCCGGGCGCTGGATACGCTGGATTCACCAGCTCCTCTGCGGCCGCCGCCTTGGACCGGAAACTCAGACCTAGCGCGAGACCTCCACCAGCGAGTCCGCTGAGCCGGATGAAGGAACGTCGCGCCAGCGGGGAGGAGAGTAGGGACGAGCTCATGGGCGTCAGGTGTTGCGGGGGTTGTTCGCTGCGGCCTGATGAATCGCCGTCCGGATGCGCAGGTAGGTGCCGCAACGGCAAAGGTTGCCCGCCATCGCTTCGTCGATCTCCGAGTCGCTCGGACGGGGGCTGCGTGCGAGGAGCGCGGCGGCCGACATGATCTGCCCGGCCTGACAATAACCGCATTGCGCGACGTCGTGGTCCACCCAGCTCTTCTGCACCGGATGGGCTCCCGCGGGATCCAGTCCCTCAATCGTGACCACCCGACGATCACCCACCGCGGACACGGGCAGCACGCAGGAGCGGGTCGCCTCGCCGTCCACGTGGACCGTGCAGGTGCCACAAAGGCCGATGCCACAACCGTACTTCGTGCCCACCAAATCGAGATGATCGCGCAGCACCCAGAGGAGGGGCGTGTCGGGCGCAACGTCGACCGTGTGCGAGCGCCCATTCACCGAGAGTGTAATGCTCATGAGACAGGGTGGGGTTGGTCCCGAATTCAGGGGGTTCAAGGCCGGAGGTCAACCGGCTAGGCTCTTCTGGCCGGTGGCGGAGCGGCTGCGGCGGACGACCCAGTCGACGATGGCTGCCTCGTCGTTTTCGTGACGCCAGACCAGGGATAGGAACTCGGCCGGGAGGATGTCGTGCTGACGGAGGAAGTTTCTGTCGCCACCGCAACAATACATCAGGGACGGCGGCAACTCGCCGCGCAGTTTCGCGCGCGCCTTGGGAATGATCCGGGGAAGCCACGCGATCCCGCCAACCTGGTCGGTCTTCGCTGGCAACGTGCTTTCATCCAGGACGTCGGTGGAGCGCCGCCCTTGCTGGACATTGATGAAGTAGTCGCGCCGGACGAACTCGATGGCCAGCGCGTTGCCGTGTCCGGGCTCGCCGCCGTTCAATTCGTCTTCCGCGTAATCGTAGAGGTGTTGCGGGCTGATGCCGTTGGCGGCCAGCCATTCGTTTTCGGCCGGGCTGAAGTACGAATCGGCGCGGCGGTTGCCGTTCGCGTAAAGGGCGACGGCTTTGTCGTAGAGCAGGCGAAAGGTGGGGGCGAAATCGTAATGTGCCATCGGTGAGCAGAATACTGGCCCGATGGTTTCGCGCAAAGACGACGTGAGGAAAACAGCCAGACTGTCAGCTGCGCTGCCGGTCCTCCGCCGCTTCGAAGTCGATCTGTCGTTTGCTGCGGTCGACCTTGGCCACGACGACCGGGATTCGATCGTTGAGGGAGTAGCGTCGTTTGCTGCGCCGGCCGATCAACGCTGTGCCGTCATCCGTGGGCATGTAGTAGTCGGAGGGCAGGGAGCTGGCCGGTAGAAAACCGAACGTCATCGAGTCCTCCAACTCAATGAAGAGGCCGGCGGGCCGCACGTCGGTGACGATCGCGGTGAAGGTTTGTTTCCGCTTCTTCGCCAGTTCGCGCTCGAAGAACTCCAGCAACTTGATCTTCACGCTTTCGCGCTCGGCTTCGGCGGAGTTCACCTCCGTCAGGCTGAGATGCTCGCCCATGCTGGCCGTTTTGTTGGCGTTGTACGGGAAACGGTAATTTGGCGGCGTGGGCCAGCCGGCGTGGGTGATCAGGTAATGGTCGAAGACGCGATGGACGACGAGGTCCGAGTACCGCCGGATGGGAGACGTGAAGTGCGTGTAGTCGCGTTTGTGCAACCCGTAGTGGCCGTCCGGGGTGTGACGGTAGGCGGCCTTCTTCAGGCTGCGCAGGAGCATGGTGCGCAACGTGTAGCCCTGCGGGTGTGTGCTGAGCGTCTCGAGCAGTTTGACGATCTCGGTCCGCAGCGTGAGGTCACCCGTGCGGATGCCGAACGTCGCGAGATGCTCGCGCAACTCGGCCAGCTTCTCCTCGTCGGGGTTGTCGTGAACGCGATAGAGCGACGGCATCCGATGCTGCCGCGTGATCCGGGCCACGGCTTCGTTGGCCGCCAGCATGAATTCCTCGATCAGCTGGTGGCTCTCGTCGTTCTCGATCTTTTCAAGACGCTCGGCGTAGCCCTCTTCGTCGACGAAGACCTTCGTTTCCGGCATGTCGAGGTCGAGGCTGCCGTGCCGCATCCGGTCGCGGCGCAGCTGCGACGCCAGCGCCCAGAGTTTCCGGATCCAGCTCTGCAGATCCAATAGCTCCAGATCCGTCAGCGACGTGAGGGCGCGCCCGGTTGATCCCGTCTGATGCTTGGGCGGCAAGGGCATCGCGCGGACCTTGGCGAGATCGTTCTCGAAGAGCAGCGCGTACGCCTGTTTGTAGGTCAAGCGCTTGCGGCTGCGGATGACCGTGTTGGCGTAGGCTGTGGCCTGGATACGGCCGCGTTTGTCGAAGGTCAGGAAAACGGCCTTCGTGAGCCGGTCCTCTCCTTCGACGAGCGAACACAACCCGTTGGAGAGTTTCTCCGGCAGCATCGGCACCACGGTACCGACCAAGTAGGTCGAATTGCCTCGCTTTTGCGCTTCGCGGTCGAGCGCGGAACCCGGTTTCACGTAGTGCGAAACGTCCGCGATGTGGATACCGACCTTAACGGCGCCGTCCGGCAGCGTTTCGAGGGACAGCGCGTCGTCGAAGTCCTTCGCGTCATCCGGATCGATCGTGAACGTCGGCACCTCGCGATAATCGAGCCGGCCGGCGAGGTCGCGTTCCTGCACCTGATTCGGCAGCGCCCGCACCTCGCGCTCCACGTCGGCGGGGAAGCGGGGATCGAGGTTGAACTTCCGGTAAACGCCCAGGAGTTCCGCGCGTGGTTCCCACATGCGGCCGAGGCGCTCGATCACGCGTCCTTCCGGGGGGCGCGAACGGTTCGTCCATTCGTGCAGGCGCACCACCACCTTGTCGCCCACCTCGGGTGCGGGCTTGAGCCCGGCTTCGGCCGGATCGTCGACGGAGATCTCATGGACGAACCGCGGATCATCCGGTTGCACGTAGTAACGGGTTCGGATCCGGCGAAGTGCGCCGACCACCTCGGAGCGCCCGCGCTCGAGGACTTCGACGACCCGGCCGCGCGGCTCGGGAGCACCACGTGAGTGTCGGGAAGGACGTCCCGGCCGGGTGTCGAGTTGCACACGGACCTTGTCCCCGTGAAAGCCGACGCCCGTGTCTTCCGGCGCGATCTGGACGGCGTCGGGGCGCGGCGCCTTCGCTTCGGTTTCGGGCAGCACGAAGGCCGAGCCGCCGCCTCGGAACTGCAACTTGCCGATGATCTCGCCGGTGCCGGCGTCAGAACGGTCCCGGCCGGCGAGCGCGACCTTGTCGCCCCTGACGAGGGTCAGTTCACCCTTGGCCAGCAGGAGCCGCAACTCGTGGGAGAAGGCGCGGCGCTCGCGCTTCTCCAAGCGCAGTCCCTTGGCGAGCAGCGTGGCATCGACCGGGCGGTAATCGGGGGAGCGGACATAAGCCAGGAGGCGGTCGCGAAACTTCATTAGAAAGCGGTCAAAGGATCAGTCGTGCAGGCCTAAATCCGGTCACGCCAAAGCGGTTCCGGAATTTTCGTTCGACGAGTCATGCGACGGTTGAAAACGTGGCACGATGAAAATCGTCCAGGTCGCGAGCGAGATGTTCCCGTACGTGAAGACCGGAGGGTTGGCGGATGCCGTCGGGGCGCTGGCCCGGACGCTCGCGCTCGACGGACATGAGGTGACGGTCTTTCTGCCGGCTTATCGCGCCGTGCTGGAGCACCCGGAGGCTTCCCAAGCGCGGCGGGTCCAGCGGCTTCGGATTGAGATGGGCGACACCTTCATGAGCGGCGAACTGCGGGAGTTCTGGCCGTTGCCCAAGCTTCGGGTCGTCCTGGTGGGGCGGGAGGAGTTTTTCGACCGACGGCAGCTGTACGGGAACGGTGAACGCGACTATGAGGACAACCACCACCGGTACATCTTCTTCTGTAAAGGCGTCGTCGAGGGCCTGCGCATCCTGCGCATCGAGGCGGACATTGTGCATGGGCACGACTGGCAGGCGGGTTTGCTGCCGCTCCTGTTGCGCCATGCCGAACGGCGGTACGGCGCCACGTTGGCGCTGCGGACCTTTCACGCGGTCCACAACCTCGCGTTCCAAGGCCTGTTCCCGCTGCGGTCGTTCTACCGCACGAACCTGCCGGATGAGTTTTCCGGCACAGACGGCGTCGAGTTCTACGGCCAGGCCAGCATGATGAAGGCCGGGCTGCTCTTTGCGGATCGGCTGACGACGGTCAGTCCACGTTACGCGCAGGAAATTCAGACGCCGGAATTCGGCTGCGGCCTCGATGGAGTCGTGCAAACGCGGGTCGATGATCTGACCGGGATTCTCAACGGCATCGACACCGACGTCTGGAATCCGGCCACCGATTCGTTGTTGCCCGGCAACTACAGCGCCGAAAACCTCGGCGGAAAGAAGCTGTGCCGGGCCGAGCTGTTGAAGCGTTTCGGTTTTGATCCGCGCTTTGGGGGGCCGATCTTCGGCATGGTTACACGGCTGACCGAACAGAAGGGTGTGGATTTTGTGATCGCGAACCGCGCCTTCTTTGAGCGCGAGAACGTCCGGCTGATCGTGCTCGGTCGCGGGGATCCGAAGCTCGAGGAAGGGCTGCGTGAGTTGGCGGCGGCGCTGCCGAAAAAGGTGGCCTTGGCAACGGTGCTGGACGAGGCGATGAGCCATCTCGTCGAGGCCGGCAGCGACTTCTTCCTGATGCCGTCACGCTTTGAACCGTGCGGCCTGAACCAGATGTATTCACAGGCGTATGGCACGGTCCCGATCGTGACGCGGGTGGGTGGCTTGGTGGATACGGTGCTCGATCTGAACGAGCGGCCCGAGGCCGGCACGGGCATCACGGTGAATGGAAGTCCGGAAGGCGTGGCCCGCGGACTGCAGCGTGCGCTGATGCTCTTTGGTGACCAGGCGGCGCTGGCGGCGGTGCGGAAGCGCGCGATGGGGCGCGACTTTTCCTGGAAACGGGCCGCCAAGGCTTACGAAACGATGTACGCGGATTCGGTCTGACGGAGGTATCTGGCTTGCGCTGGGCGTTCACGGGGTGCGCCTTGCGTTCGTGCGATCCCACCGTTCGCTGGGCGGGTGAACGTCCGCCCCACGATCGTCTGGTTTCGCCAGGATCTGAGATTACGAGACCATCCGGCGCTGCTGGCGGCGGCGCGGCGCGGCGGGCCGATCGTTCCTGTTTATGTTTTCGATCCAAGGGGGGGCGGCCGCTGGGCACGCGGCGCCGCTTCGCGGGCGTGGCTGCACCATTCCCTTCGAGCGTTGACGGAAAGTCTGGAAGAGCGGGGCAGTCGGCTCGTGTTGAGGCTTGGCTCGCCGCGCGCGGTGCTCCGCGAGTTGGTCGCGGCCACGGGCGCGGACGCCGTGTATTGGAGCGAGTGTTACGAACCGGCGGTGCGGCAGCTCGACGACGAGTGCCAGCGCGACCTCGAGCAGGCGGAGTGTGAGGTCCGACGTTTCAACAGTGCGCTGCTGTACGAACCGCGCGCCATCGCCAATGGCCAGGGGCTACCGTTCAAGGTGTTCACGCCGTACTGGCGCAAATGTCAGGCGCTGCCCCCGGCGCCACCGCTCCCGCTTCCGCCACGATGGAATGCACCGGCAGAGTGGCCGCGCTCGGAAAACGTCGAAGCCCTGGAGCTGCAGCCACACCCACGCTGGGACGCTCGATTTTGGGATCAATGGACTCCGGGTGAAACCGGCGCCCGGGCGGCGTTGCGGCGTTTCCTGCGCGGTGCCGTCGATGACTACGCGGAGGCACGTGATTTGCCGGGCGTTTCGGGCACCTCGCGGTTGTCGCCTCATCTGCACTTCGGCGAGATTAGCCCGCGCCAGGTCTGGCAGGCCGTGCGCCAGCTCGGGAAGCAGAGCGGCGTTTTTCCGTCCAGTCGCGGCGCGCGCGTTTTCCTGACGGAGTTGGGGTGGCGTGAGTTCGCCTACCACCAGCTTTACCACTGGCCGACGAGTGTGGAGACGCCGCTCCGTCCGGAGTTCCGGCACTTCCCGTGGCGCGACGACGCGGAAGGCCGACTGTTGCAAGCCTGGCAACGCGGCCGCACGGGGTATCCGATCGTTGATGCAGGGCTGCGTGAACTTTGGACGACCGGCTGGATGCACAATCGAGTACGGATGATCGTCGCCTCGTTTCTGGTGAAACACCTGCGCCTCAATTGGACGGCGGGGGCGGCGTGGTTTTGGGACACACTGGTCGACGCCGATCTGGCCAACAACACCTTGGGCTGGCAGTGGAGCGCGGGCTGCGGCACGGACGCGGCGCCGTACTTTCGTATCTTTAATCCGGTGACACAGGGGCAGCGGTTCGATCGCGAAGGTGTTTACGTGCACCGCTGGGTGCCGGAACTGGCCCGGCTGCCCGCACCGGTGGTGCACGCACCGTGGACTGCGGATGAAGGCACCCTGGCGGCGGCGGGAGTCCGACTCGGCGAAACGTATCCGCACCCGATCGTTGAGCACGCTGCGGCGCGAGCGGACGCGCTGGCGGCGTTTAATCAACTGCGGAGCCGGCGGTGAATCATGGCGATCCAAGTCTTTGAACGTTCGGTCCGGATCGCGCGCCCGGTGAGCGACGTCTTCGCCTGGCATGAACGTCCGGGGGCGCTGCAGCGTCTCACGCCGCCGTGGGAAAAGGTGGCCGTGCTGGAGCAGCGCGGCGGGATTCGGAAGGGTGGACGGGTCGTTGTCGTCGTCCGCGTCGGACCGGTGAAGTCGCGCTGGGAGGTGGAGCACGTCGATTACGAGGCGAGTCGGCAGTTTCGGGACGTGCAGCGCCGGGGGCTGTTTCGCGTTTGGGAGCACACCCATCTGTTTGAACCGGATGGCGAGGGCGGCACCGTACTCACCGACCGAATACGCTTTGAGCTCCCGGGCCCAGCGCTGGGGCGCCTCGGGCACGGTACGGTGCACGCGCGTTTGGACCGCATGTTTCGTTACCGTCACGCGGTGACCAAGGCTGACCTGGAACTGCCGCCCGCCGAACCGGGCCGCGTTGTGATCACGGGGGCGTCGGGTCTGCTGGGCAATGCGCTCGTGCCGTACCTGCAGACACAGGGATGGAAGGTCTGGAAGGCGGTGCGCCGACGCGCGGCGAAGACGGATGAGATTGCCTGGGATCCGGCGGCAGGTTCGATCGACTGGCCGGACGGTGTGGCCTTTGACGCGGTCATTCACCTGGCCGGAGCGAATCTGGCGGAAGGGCGGTGGACCGAGGAGCGAAAGCGGGTGATTCGCGAATCACGCATCCAAGGCACGCGAACGCTCGTGCAAGGGTTGCAGCGCGCCGCCTTTCGCCCGCGGGTGGTGCTCAGCGGTTCGGCGATCGGTTACTACGGTGACACGGGCGATGCCGTGGTGGATGAACGCGCGGCCGTGGGTGGTGGGTTCCTCGCGGACATCTGCCGAGGCTGGGAGGAGGAGGTGAGCCCGTTGGATACCGTCGGCGTGCGAACGGTCCGGCTTCGTACCGGCGTGGTGCTGACCCCCGCCGGCGGCGCGCTGGCGCGACTGGGGCGCCTCTTTCGGGCTGGGATGGGCGGCAAACTCGGCCACGGCCGGCAGTGGATGAGTTGGATCGCGCTAGACGACTGGCTCGACGGTGTGCGCGCAGCGCTGACGCATGCGAGGATCGTCGACGCCGTGAATCTGGTCGCGCCACAGCCGGTGACGAACGCGGAGTTCACCCGGACGCTTGCGCAGGTCGTGCGCCGACCCGCCGTCGCGACGGTGCCGGCGATTGCGCTGAAGGCCGCACTGGGGCAGATGGCCGACGAAGCGCTGCTGTCCGGCGCGCGGGTGGAGCCGGCCAAGTTGTTGGCCGCCGGGCACCGCTTTCGTTTCGCCGACCTCGAACCGGCGTTGCGACACGTGCTCGGGCGGTATCGCAACGTTTGATACGCCCGACCGGGACCGGGGCGTACTCCCTAGTGAGTAGGGTCCCGGCCTCAGTCGGAGCAGGGAATTGGCCGGTTGATCCTGGGCGATCGACGCGTCAGCGAATGAGCATCCGGCCCACTACCGGCGCGCGACGCGCCCAAGTACCTTGTCGGGGTGACGTTTCCCCGGGCCCTGCTCCTGCTGACACTGTTGCTCACCGCTTCACTCGGTGCACGAGCGGAGGCGCGGCCGGTGGGGCCGGCCAGCCTCGATCAGGCCCTGCGCGATGCGCACCTGCTCGCGGCCGGTTACGAGCAGGCTGAGGTGGTCCGCGTCGCGGGCGACTCGATGCTCCCGTTTTTCGGAGACGGTTCGGTGTTGGTGACGAAACCGGTGGCGCCGGAGCGGTTGCTTCCAGGTATGGTGGTGGTTTATCGCAACCGCTTCGGCGAAACGGTGGCCCACCGAGTTGAAGGCCGCACCGAAGACGGCTGGATCGTGCGCGGGTTTAATAACGACCGGGCGGACTCCACCGCAGTCAACGCCTCCAATCTGCTTGGGGTCGTTTACGGCACCTTCTACTCCAATGGACGCGTGGAAGACGAAGCGGCTGTCGCCGCGGTGCTGGCCCACACACCGGTGGCTCTGGCCGCGCCGGCCAGGTAAGCTTCGGCGCGGTGCCTTGAGCGGTGGTGGGGCGGCCGTCTCCGGCGATGGTTGGGAAAATCAGGCTTTCCATCGGACCGCCGAAACCTTTGATGACGGGGTTTTATGCAGAAAACGTTCATCATTTTTAAGCCTGACTGCATGGAGCAGCGGCACGTGGGAAGTGTTCTCGACCGCTTCGAGCGTGCGGGCTTCCAGGTTATTGGGGCCAAGATGATTCGTCTGAGCCCGGACAAGCTGCGCGAGCACTACGCGCACGTCGCGGACAAGCCGTTTTACCCGGAGATTGAGCGCTTCATGAGCTCCCGCCCGGTCATCGTCATGGCGCTGCAGGGCGACAACATCGTCGCTCGAGTGCGTGAATTGCTCGGTCCGACGGATTCGCGCAAGGCGGCCAAGGGCACCATCCGCGGCGACTTCGGCACCGACATGATGGTCAACGTCGTGCACGCCTCGGATAGCGAGGAGAACGGCAAGCTCGAGATCGCCCGCTTCTTCTCCCCGGACGAACTGTTCGCCTGATCCACCCTTTTGCACGAGCGCTGGCGCCGGGTTTCCGGCTCCAGCGCTTTTTTTGTGTCTACAGTTCGGCGCGGGAGCTCGGCGGGAGACGATTCGAGCGCAGGCGTGCGGCGGCTGTTTTCCGGGTGGCAAACACCCCGACGACTAGGGTGGAACGCCCAGAAAAGTTTGCGTAAGCCGGGGTTCGGTACCTACGTAGCGGCCACTTCTGGGCGGTTGTGAAGGATATTGTAAGTTTGTCTTAGAGAGTAACTAACGCAGGCGTGTGCGACGGCTCAAACTCAGGTTTTCCCGCCGCGTTCGGCCTCAGGTTGCGTCGTCGTTAATCTGGACTCCGGCGGCGCAGGGGCTTCCTCTGAATGCGTCCGCTCAACCGATTACCCAAATGACACGCGCACCTGCTTTTCGCCCACTTTTCGCCATTGGCTTGGCCGCCGCTTTGAGTGCTCCAGCCGCTTTCGGGCAGATCGTGCTGGAGGGTCTGCAGATCGACGTGGGGGTGAACAACAGCGGTGGCTTGATCACCACGAGTGCCCCCGGAACCGGGATCGGTGTCGGGCCTGATCGCGATCTGCTCACACCGACGAATAACTACGAGTTCTACGGGCTCGGCTACGCGGGCGTTCAAGCCGCTGCCGGTTACTTTAACTTCAGCGGCGCCTCGACGGTTGATCAGAGCAGCGGGAAGCTGCTGAAGGCCGTGACGACCGGCGTACTGGGCGATCTCAGTTTTGAGCAGACGCTTTCGTTCACGTCAGACAGCAGTGTCATCAATTTCTCCGTCACCTTGCTCAACACGAGCCAGTCAGCGTTGAACGATGTGTTCTACGTGCGCGGCTTGGATGCGAACCCGGACTACCCGACGGACGGTGATCCGTTTTTTGCGGTGCAGACCCATAACGTCGTCGAGAGCGCCGATCGCATCACTTCGTGGGGTGAGCAGACCGGCTGGGCCATTAGCATCGAGACGGACAGCGACGTGCCGCACGAGGCATTGATCAATGAAGCTTGGGCCGGCGCGGATCAGGAT
>JAEWIY010000134.1 GCA_023386835.1 Verrucomicrobiota bacterium | reverse complement strand
GCCCCAGACTGTCAGACGTCGGCTTACGTGCGTTCGGCGGTCGCGTTGTCCTGACTGGGTCTCCACCCTTTGCCCCATGCTGTTTCGTCTCGGTATTATCCTCTTCGCTGGTGTGTCGGTGTCGGCTGCGTTGCATGCCCAGACTCCACCGCCCGACCTCGCGTCGAACCCGGCAGCCGAGCGGCGGCCGCTGAATCCGGATCTGCCGACCGTGTTCATTGCGGGCGACTCGACCGCAGCGCGGAACAATGGCCAGCCGCACCAAGGTTGGGGTGAACCGTTCGCGACCTTCTTCGATCCGCAAAAAATCAACGTGGCCAACCGCGCGCGGGGAGGCCGCAGCAGCCGGACGTTCATCACCGAGGGGCTGTGGGATCAGCTGGTGGCC
Organism: Verrucomicrobiota bacterium; assembly: GCA_023386835.1. Lineage (GTDB taxonomy): Bacteria > Verrucomicrobiota > Verrucomicrobiia > Opitutales > Opitutaceae > Actomonas. Next base: position 3,107 of record JAEWIY010000134.1, on the reverse strand, counting down.
GACCTGAAAGCGGGCGACTTTGTGCTGATCCAGTTTGGTCACAACGATGGCGGCGCCATCAATGAGGAGCCGCCCGGCTCCACCCGGCCCTTGCGTGCGCGGGGCTCGCTGCCGGGCTTGGGCGACGAGTCGCAGGACATCGTCAACGCGCTGACCAAGCGTCCGGAAACGGTGCACACGTACGGCTGGTACATGCGAAAGATGATCGCCGATACGCGGGCGAAAGGTGCGACCCCGATCCTGTTGTCGCTGACCGTGCGGAATCTCTGGACCGACGCCAAAGTCGAGCGCGGCTCGGGCGAATACCGCCGCTGGACGGCTGAGCTCGCGCGCCAGGAGAACGTGCCGTACGTCGACCTGACGCGAATCCTGGCGGACGCGTACCAAATGATGGGCGAGGAGGCGGTGAAGGCGTATTTCCCAACGGACTACGCGCACACCAGCCCGGAAGGAGCCCGTTTTACCGCGGAATCGGTGGTGTCGGGACTCAAGGGCCTGCGGGGCGGTCCGAAGTTCGATGATTTTTGGTCGGGGGCGGGTCAGGCAGTGAAAGCCGACACCCTCGGCTGGCTGAATTTGCCGGAACCGGCCAACCCGTCGCTGCCGTCGATCGTGCTGATCGGCGACTCGACCGTCCGCAACGGCCGCGGGGATGGCGGCAATGGCGAGTGGGGCTGGGGTGAACCGCTGGCCGAGCGCCTCGATCCGGCGCGCGTGAATGTGGTCAACCGCGCCATCGGCGGGCTCAGCAGCCGCACGTTCCTGACGCAGGGCCATTGGGGGCGAGCGCTCACGCTACTCAAAACCGGAGACGTTTTGCTGATGCAATTTGGACACAATGATTCGTCGCCGGTCAACGATACGAGCCGCGCCCGTGGCACGTTGCGCGGGGTGGGTGACGAAACGGAAACGATCGACAACCAGCTTACGCACGAACGCGAGGAAGTCGGCACGTATGGGTCATACCTGCGGCACTACATTCGTCAGGCCAAGGCGGCCGGCGTGACGCCGGTGGTCCTGTCGCCGGTGCCGCGCAAGAAGTGGGAGGACGGTCGGATCGTGCGGCCCACCGACAGCTATCCGCAGTGGGCGCGGCAAGTGGCGGAGCAGGAAGGCGTGCCTTTCATCGATCTGTATGAGCGGGTGGCCGAGCACTACGATGAACTCGGAGCCGAGCGGGTCGACGCGTTGTTTGCCGACGCGCACACGCATACGAGCCGGGCCGGCGCCGAGTTGAACGCCGACATTTTGATCGAGGGGCTGAAGAACCTCAAGGAGCCAGCCGTGCAGCGCCTGGTCGCCCCGTAATCAGTTTTCACCTACATGGCACGTCGCCACTGAGGGTGGGGCGTGCCGACCAGCGCGAGCCGGTTTGGCGCGGCGCGGACGCAGACCACTGGCAATCGCAGTCGGATTGCGGTGCTGTTCGAATGAGTGAACGACAAACACCGTTGCCCGCGCCGAGGTGATGCGTTGACTCCGCGGCACGCCGGATTCCGCGGCGTGTTTACCCTCAACCCCATCCGTCATGCGCCGCGTCGTTTCCGCCTGGGCGGGCTTGTGCCTGCTCGCCTCCCTCGGTCTCGCCCAGACTCCGGCCACCGCGCCCGCATCGCCCACGACGTCGACAAACCCGCTCGCGGCGGCCGCGCCGGTGACCTATTCGCTAACGCCGGACTCGCTGCCGCAGCCTGACGTACCGAAGGGGCGGCTGGAGGGGCCGTTTGAATTCAAGAGCCAGGTCTTTGCCGGCACGGTGCGGCGCTACTGGATTTTTGTGCCGGCCCAGTACACGGGCGAACAACCGGCGAGCCTGCTCGTGTTCCAGGACGGGCAGCGTGCGACCAACCCGGACGGCGTGCTGCGCGTGCCGACGGTATTGGAGAACCTGATTCACCGCGGTGATCTTCCAGTGACGATCGGTCTGTTCATCACGCCGGGGCACCGGGCGGAGCGTTACCCGGATGACCTCGGCATGCGCAATCCGGATCACCGCGCGCAGGAGTATGACGCGATGAACGATGCCTACGCGCGGATGCTGATCGACGAGCTGCTGCCCGAGGTGGGGCAACGCTACCGGTTGACGGACGATCCGGAGCAGCGCGCGATCGGCGGGACCAGCAGCGGCGCGATCTGCGCGTTTACGGTGGCGTGGCACCGGCCGGACCAGTTTCGCAAGGTCATCAGCATGATCGGCAGTTACGTGTCGATCGGGTACCGGCCGGCGACGGAGGATCGGCCGATGGTGCCCGGAGGCGACTTGTATCCCACGCTGATCCGCAAGACACCGATCAAACCGCTGCGGATTTTTCTCCAGGATGGACGGCGCGATTTGAGCAACGAGCACGGTGACTGGTTTCTGGCCAACCAGCAGATGCTCTCCGCGTTGGAATTCGCCAACCGCAACGCGGACCGGCGGGACGATGTGGGGCCGCGTTACGACGTGAAGCACGTCTGGGGCGACGGCGGTCACTCGGACGATCACGGCGGCTCGTTATTGCCCGACATCCTGCGCTGGATGTGGCGTGAGCACCGGGAGGAGAAGCCGTGAGGCGCCTGCGGCCCGCTGGCGCGGAGCAGGGTAACGTAGCCGGACTGGCGGCGAATTTGGGCCAAGGTGCGCTCTGGGGTGTTTTGGCCCGTTGTCAGAAGCGAAAGTTCGGCGTATGGTCGGCGCGTCGATGATGCCGCGCTACCCCCGCCCCGCATGCGTGCGGCCCCATTCTGCTTGGCAGTCGGGATTGAGCCGCGCGTCGTGGCGCGGTCTCGCCCTGGCGGCGGGGCTGCTGGGCGTCGGTGGTTTGCCGGTGCTGGCGGCGGAGACGGCGGCCCCCATGGATGGCGCCCACGAGGCCTCCGAGCTGGCGATCTTCCGGTCCGACATCGAGCCGGTGCTCGATCAATACTGTTACGACTGCCACGGTTACGGCAGCGATAAGGGCGGGGTGACGCTCGACGGCTTCGCGAGTGACGGAGAGCTCCTGAACCCGGCTCTGTGGCTGCGGGCGTATAAGAATGTGCGCGGTGGTCTGATGCCGCCGAAGGACGAGGTGGAGTTGCCGGAGGAGGAACGCGCGCAACTGCTGAGTTGGATCAAGGGCCGGGTG
>JAEWIY010000017.1 GCA_023386835.1 Verrucomicrobiota bacterium | reverse complement strand
ACGAGTCCCATCTCCTCAATCAGACCTCCCTCCCGCGGCTCCAGCAGCAACGGCAACCCAACATATAATCCGATAACCCCGACAATATGCATGCGGATCTCGCTGGACGCGTTGCCGCCCAGGACCGGGCGATCCTGGCACAGCACCACCCGCGCGCCGAGGCGCGCGGCCGCCAGGGCGCAACACACGCCCGTCATCCCACCTCCAGCGACCAGCAAGTCACACTCCAGACGATGTTCGGTCATACAGGCCTCAAAAAACAGATTCGCACGATCCGACCGGACCGTTCAACGCCGCGCCGGCGGCCGGCCGAAAACCGCGGCACAGTCGTTGAGCAGGCGCGTCAGTCCCCGCTCGACCACTTCGATCTGGTGCCCTCCCACCAGAAGATGCACCCGCGGCGAGATGCCCGCGGCGCGCGCCGCTTCGATGAAACGTTCGTTCATCGTTCGCTCAAATCCGGCCTCCGCCAGCACCAGGCTGACCTCCGCGCCGCGCAGCTCCGCCACCCGGTGAAGTGGATTGTTCAGCCGCCAGAACTCCGGGTCGGTGCCGAAACGCTCCACTGGCACGCGGTAGTTCTGCCCCTCCGGCAAGGTCTCCTCGCGCGGGAAATCCAACAACCCGATGATGCTTCCCACAAACGCGAAGGTGCCCGGATTGCGCTCGGCGAAACGGACCGCGCCGTAGCCGCCCATCGACCAGCCCGCGATCCCGCGGCCTGCGGCATCGCGGCGCACCGGCCGATGCGCCTCCACCCACGCGATCACTTCACGCAGGTACGTCTCGTAGCGATCCTGTGGTGACAGCGGTGAATCAAGGTACCAGCCGTCCTCACCCTGCGGCAGCACAATCGTATAGCCTGCCGCCAGCAGGGCCTCCCGCGCCGCCGGGCGTTCCAGCAACGACGCGTGATGACGCCCGCGTCCGTGCAGAAAGTACAAGACGGGCGAAACCTCGTCCGCCCGCGCGGCTTCCGCGGCGGGACGCACAATCGCCAGTGGAAGCTCGCGACCGAGCGCCTCACTGGAGAGCGTGACGAACTCCACGCGGTCGGTCGCGCCGGCCGAGACCCCGCCCAGCAGCGCGCACAATCCAGCGAGTCGAGCGGCGGCAGGCCAACTCAGGCGGCGGAAGAGACGCGACGCGGCCCAGAACACGTCACTTCACCTCATCCCAGCGGTAATCCAGCCGCACGATGTCCGGAGCCTGCCGGTTCAGCCCCTTGTAGGTGATGACATGAAGCATCGTCCGCCCATCCTGATTCGAAAACACCGGCACGGCGTAGTAGGCATCGGTCACGTTCGCCTCCTCGTCGTTGTCGAGCACGACATGGGATTCGATCTCGAGCGTCTCCAGGTCGAAACGGAAGAGGGACAACTTCATCGCGCCGGGCGTGCCTCCACGCTCGGCCGGCGCATCCAGCGGCAGCGTCCAGTTGCGCCCGATCAGATACCCCTTGCCGTCACGGCTGAAGAGCCGCGGGCGACCGACGTACGAGTTGATAAACGGATACGTTTCCGTCAGGTCGACCTGCTTCAACACGCGAAAGTCGCGGTCCACCCGGTGCAGGCGCTCGCGGCTGTCATAACCGCGCGTCGTGACGATGAACTCGTCGCCGTGGGCAATGAAACCGCTCTCGTTCAGACGCAGGTCGCCGAACTCCTCACTCAAGTTGCGCACGAAGGACCATGACTTGCCCGCATCGTCCGAGCGAATGGCGTCCACGCTCCAGCGCCCGCCCGGCAGATAACCAAAGGCCATGATCAACTGCCAGGTGGTGCTGCCCCGGGTCACGAAGTCGAACGGATACCCGTAGGTCACACCGGCGATCGGCTTCAGCATTTCCGGGCCGACAAATTGACGTCGCGCTGCGTCCCAGCGGAACTCCTCGACGCCGGTACGGTAGTGCCGGCGATCGTGCCCGATCGCCTGCACGTCGAGGTACAAGGCGACGTTGCCATCGGGGAAGCGCACCATCTCCGCCATTTGGTACAGCTTCGGCGCCACCGGCTCGAGGCGCTGCAAGAGACGCGTCTCACCCGTGCGGAGGTGATGCTCCACAACTTCCTGCGGGGCCCCTGGATCGGAGGCATGGCCTCGACCGGCCTTGTAGGAGACCCAGATGACGTCAGGCTCCACCATCAACACCGCCGGAAACGCCAGGTATTGCAGGCCTTCCGGTTGCTCGGCGGAACGAACCACCGCCACCATGCCTCGGTGTTGCGGCAGACGGGTTGAAACCTCGCCGGCTGCAGTAAAGGTGAGCAAGGCAGCGAGCAGGAGAGTACAGACAGGCTTGATCATGGGGGGAGGCAGAAAGACGGAGGAACGTGAACCCAGCCGTGCACGTGACGACCGGTCCGCCCACCCAGATCGAAAGCTTGGTATACCGAGAGTCAACGGCATTCGCAGGCTTTTCTTGCCGAGCCCGTCGAGGATGGCGCGGCACATTCGTACCAATTGCTGCGACAATCCGCTTGCTCTGGTATACCATCATTCTAGGCTCCGGTTTCTGTTGGTTGTGACTTCGCCCACTCCCGTCCATCGTTACCCGCGCGCCCTTCTCGGCACCTGCCCAATCCCGTGGCGGAGCGACACGGTTTGGGACGAGCCGCTGTTTCGTCGGGTCGTTCGGGACCTCGCCACGGAACTGTCGCCGCACCTCTACCTGTTCGGCACCGCCGGTGAAGGTCACGCCGTCACAGAGCGCCAGTTTCAGGAGCTCACGACCGCGTTTGTGGACGAGCTGCGCCAGGCCGGCGGCGTCCCGATGGTCGGAGTCATCCACACCTCGCTGCCGACGGTGATCGAACGTCTCGCCTGGGCGGGTGCGCACGGCGTGCGCGAATTCCAGATTTCCCTGCCTTCGTGGGCGGCGCTCAACGACGGCGAACTGGACACGTTTTTCGCCGAGACCTGTGGCCGTTTTCCGGAGTACCGATTCCTCCACTACAACACGCCTCGGGCAGGGCGGCTGCTGACGGCCGGGGATTATGCCCGCCTGAGTTCACGGCACCCGAACCTGGTGGCGATCAAGATGGGGGGAACCGACCTCGCGGCCCTCCAGGCGATCGCGAACGCTGCGCCGGAGCTCCGGTTATTCTGCACGGAGTTCGCCTACATCGCCCTGCGCCACACCCTGCACTGCGGGCTGCTCTGCGCATTGAGCGCCTGTGCGCCCGCCCTTGCGCAACGGCTCCATGCCGCCGATTCGGCCGAAGCGCGCGCGCTGGAACCGGTGTATCGCGCCCTGCACACAGCGGCCAGGGAGGCCGTGGCTGGCCGGGCGCATGTCGACGGAGCCTACGACAAACTGTATCTCAAGCTTCACTACCCAGAATTCCCCCTGCGGCTGCTGCCTCCGTATGCCTCCGCCGGAAATGATCGTTTCGCCCGCTTTGCCGGGCGCGCCCAGGAGATCCTGGCCTTCCTTTCCACATGACGAACATCGCGCGACTTTCTCGCCCGTCCCTTCATCTCATCGCCGCCGTGGTGACGCCGTTCCGGCCGGACGGCTCGGTTGATGCCGCCAGTCTGATCCGGCTGGTGCAGCACCTGAAACAGCACGGCGTCGATGAATACTTCGTCGTCGGATCGACCGGTGAGGCGCCGTTGCTGGATCGCAATGAGCGGCTGCAGGTCGTCGAGAATGTCCGGAAAGCGGAATCGGACGGATTGATCTACGCAGGCGTCAGCGGGACCGGCCACAAACACGCGATTCGGAACGCAACCGACGCCGCGGCGGCTGGCGCAGATGTGGCCGTGCTGATGAGCCCGTACTTCGTCGCGCTCACCCAGGACCAGTTGCTCGACTACGTGCGCGCGGTCGCCGACGCGTCGCCGATCCCGGTGGCGGTTTACCACCACCTGCGCATGCCGACACCTTTCGCTGTTTCGACCGTGGCGCGGCTGTCGACTCATCCAAATATCATCGGCATCAAAGACACGGCGGGCAGCACGCAAAACCGCTGTAGCGAAATCCTCGCCGCGACCGAAGGGCGTCCGTTCCTGTTTTTCCAAGGCGTCGAAAACCTGACGCTGTCGACACTCGCTGCCGGCGGCCACGGTTGCGTGGTCGCACAGGGTTGCATCGCGCCCTGGCTCTTCCGCTCGCTCTTCGACGCCTGGGCGTCCGGCGATCTGCCGCAGGCCCGACGGGCCCAGGACCAGATCGACGGCCTCTGGTCGATCTTCTCCAAGCGCGAGGTGCAGCAATCGTTCCTCCACTTCCTGCACACGTTGAGACTGCCCTTGCAGCAACGGGGTGTGATCGCCTCCACCACCGCCTCCACGCCCCACGTGTCGTTCCCCGCTGAATACGATCAACTGATCACGGAACACATGCGGCGCCACTTGGGCGAAGTTCCAGCCTCCTTGGCGTGATATCGCGGCTGGCCGCTCTCCTGCTGATGACCCTCCCGGCTCTCTTGGGCCAGGATCGCGCCACATGGCAGACCCTGGTGCCGCTCCCCCGCCCCATGGCCGCTTTTGCCATGGGCGTGGAATCATCCGGTTCCGTGGTCGTGGTCGGCGGATCGTACTGGCAGGATTCGGTGCGCCAACTGGCGCCAGAAATTTGGCAACTTGCTCCCGGCGGCCAAGCCTGGCGGCGGGTCGGCTCGCTCCCCACCGGTCTGGCGTACGCAGCCACGGCCACCGACGGTGAATATCTCTGGGTGGCCGGTGGCGTCACGCCGGACGGACTCGACAACGCCGTGCGGTGCGTGGACCTGCGGACCGGACAGGTTCGTACGATCGCCACATTGCCCGCGCCGCGCTCACACGCCGGCGCGACCGTTCACCACGGCCGGCTTTGGATCCTCGGCGGGCTGCAGCGTGCGAGCGATCTCACCAGCGCGGACGCTGCTTTCCTGGTGGTGGATCTGACGACCGGGGAGATCCGCTCCCTGCCGCCGCCGCCGATCGACCATGTGATCAACCCGGCCCTCGTTCCAGCCGCGGAGCGTCTGTGGGTTTTTCCGGGCAGCAGGCGTCCCCCCGGCACGACCGGCCTGCACACTTTCGAGCACGTGCTCGAGTTCGATCCTGCCACCGAAACTTGGCTTCAGCACCCACTGCGCAACTCATTGCCACGAGGGCTGGCCGTCGCGGCGATCTCCGATTCGACGGTCTGGCTCGCGGGTGGTGTGGACGTCCGCACCGACGCACCTGCCCGGATCTCCGACCGCAGCTGGCTCTATGATCTGAAGGCGCACACGCTGCGGGAGGGACCTCGCCTGCCCGGACCGCGACTGGCTTTCGGCTGGGCGAAACAAGGGCAATCGATCATCCTGGCGGGCGGAGAACCGGCTTCGGGTCAACGCACCGACGCGGTCTCCACGCACCCGCTGCCCTAGCGTATTAACCATTCAATGACCTCAGCGTGCCGCCACTGGATCTTGCTCCTTCTACTGGCCGCGCTCGCTGGCGACATCAACGCGGCGGATCCCGGCCCAGCCCTTCCGACCAACCGGAAGACGGACGATTATCCCTCGCGGGAGGTTTTCCTCGAAGCGGTGGCCCGATTCGAAACCGAGCGCCTGCAGCGGCTCCCCTGGCGTCGTGACCGCGAGGAATCGTTTTTTGCGGACGACGAGCAAGCAATCAGCCTTACCCCTGGCGTGGAGCTGCGGTTCCGCCGCGTCGAACCGGGCACGTACCTCGACTCCCTCTCCTCCGAGTTGAAGGAACAACTGCTCGCGGTGCCCAACCGCCGCGGTGATCTGCGCCGTTGGGGGGACATGTTTGATCTGTCCCGCTCCGATCGGGTGACGGTTCCGTACCCGTTTTTCATGAGCGAAACGATCATCACGAACGCGATGTTCGCCGCCTTCGTCGCTGAAACCGGATACGAAACGACCGTCGCGCGGCATCGCACCGGATGGGTCGTGACCGCCGACGCCCAATGGCAACAAGGCGTGGCCAATCACTGGCGCTTGCAACTTTCCCCGCTGAGTTCCGCAGAACACCCGGTTGTTCAGATCAGCTGGTTCGACGCGATGGCCTTCGCGGCGTGGTTGAGCGAGAAAGCCGGCGTGATCTTCCGCGTGCCGACCCTCGAGGAATGGACGCTGGCAGCGCGCGCGCCGGCCCTTGCGGAGGAGATCTGCCTTTTCCCGTGGGGCAACGATTTCACCGGCCTCGGGCAACGCTTGAACTTTGGCACGGCTGAATTGAGCACGTATTCATGGGTCCATGACCAGTTCCGGGATGGTCATGCCTACAGCTCACCCGTTCGCGCCTACCCTCCCAACGACCGCGGACTCTACGACATGCTGGGCAACGTGTGGGTGTGGAACTGGACCTCCCGCCCCGACTACGATGCGCGGCCGCACGGCGATCGTAGCGCCCGACCCGGAACCTTGGCCGAGCTGAGGGTCGCCCACAACGGGTCCCTTGCGATGGCTGGCGGCTGCTATCTGGCCCGGATCACGCACGCGAATCTGCACGCCAAAATGAGCCATCCTGCACTCGACGGCGCTGAAGACATTGGCTTCCGCGTGGTCGCGGTGCGAACGGCCGACAGCGGGTTTATCTCAACGGCCAACTCACCCGACGAGTAGGCAGCCATTCGCCAGGCGCCGTCGCATCGCTCCGCATCAACCGCGCCAGGCGGTGAACTCGGGCCCAACTGAAATGCCGGCGCCAAGACGGCTCGATGTCAGGAGGCTGGACCGGCCCCCGACCGAACGGCCGTCCGGAACGTCAGGCCCTCCAGCCGTTGCGGCTTGCGAGGATCAAACCAACTCACGACGATGAGGATCAATCCGGTCAGAAGAAACCCGGGCATGCCCACCCAGATAAAACTGATTCGATCCGCCATCGGCACGCGGTAGTAGAACAGGTACGGTGCCGCGAGGTTGCAGGTGATGCCGACCACCAGGGCCAGCAGCGCCGCACGCGCGGTCACCCAGGTGGTGGCGATTCCGCCAAGCACCACCGCCAGCAGGATCAACCAAAGCCCCGCCCAGACCTGCGAGACCTCCAGCACGGTCGATTCAACGGAACGCCCGGCGAAGGCGAGCACGAGGGCCAAGCCAATCGCGAGCACACCCCAAGCCGCGGTCAGGATCCGCCCACCCTGCACGGACTTCAGCGCGCGCCACTTTCGCACGCCGGGAAGAAACGCCGCGACGTCGACGGCCGTCACCGTCGCCAGACTCGCCGAGGTGGAACTCACGGTCGACATCAACGCGGCCAGCAGCGCGGACGCCACAAGGCCCGGCATGGGCGAAGGCATGTGCTGGTTGATGAAGTAGCCGAGCAGCTGGTCTGCCGCCACCCCGGGCGCCTGGCCGACGATGTGTTCGTAATAGAAATACATCAGCAACCCAATGAGGTAGAGCGTCAGCGAGACCGGCAGCGCCACGAGCGTTTTGAGCCAGATCGCCTTCTTCGCCTCGCCGTAGCTCTTCGTCGAGAGCATGCGCTGGATGAAGAGCTGGTCGGTGCCGTAGTTGGTCAGCGGACCAATCAAGGCCAGCGCGAGCGCGGTCCAGAGCGAATAGCGGACCTTGGGATCGGTGCTGTAGAAGGAGGCCTCCTGCATCGCGCCGAAGCCGCGGCCGTTTGCCTGCACCGCCTCGATGAGCGCGGCGAAATCGAAATGGATCAGGAAGATCAGTTTTCCGACAATGAAGCCGACCGCACCCAGAATGATCAGGCTCTGCATCACGTCGGTGAGGGCAATCGCCTTCATGCCGCCGTAGAAGGCATAGAAGATGGTGATGAACCCGATGACTCCGATCGTCATCCAGGGACTCCAGCCCAGCAACGTCTCGAAGATCGCCGCCGCCGAGTAGAACACGATCGCCGCGTACAGTGCGCGAGCGACCAGGAACACCACCGCCCCGACGATGCGCACGCGACGGTCGTACCGTCGTTCCAGATACTCGTAAGCCGTGAAGGCCGACGTGCTGTAGAAGAAGCGCAGGAACAACCAGACCGCCAGCGGCGTGAACAGCGCGTAGCCGATCGAGTTGAGGCTGAAAAGCACCCCGTGCCGGTAAGCCTCACCGGGGATCGCGACGAAGCTGACCGTGCTGAACAGGGTCGCAAACAGGCACAGACCGGAGGTGAACCAGGACAACCGGCCGTCAGCCAAAAAGTAGTCGCGCAGCGTGCCCTGCGTGCTGCGGGCGCGATGCGCGAGCCAAAGCGTGCCACCGAGGTAAAGGAGAACGACGATCCAGTCAGCGAAACGGAGATGCACGCGGGAGGCCTTGGACGCTGGAAAAAAGAAGGCCGGTGCCGGACGGAGGTCCAGCACCGGCCATGGAGGATTTTAGAAGCTGTACGTCGCCGTGAAGCGAATACGGCGCTCCGGACCGGCAAAGATCAGGTTCTGGTTGATGGAGGAGTCGGCGTAGTACTCGTCGGTCACGTTGTTCGCGTTGACCTGGAACCGCAGCCGCTCCGAGTGCTGGTAGGCGACAAACGCATCCCAGATGGTCACGGAATCGAAGAAGAGCACGTTGGCCGCGTCGGCGGGCTGGCTGCCCTTGTAACGGGCGCCACCGCCGACGGTCCAGCCGAGCTTGGAGCTGCCGCCGAACTTGTAGCTGACAAACAGCGACGCCGTGCGGTCCGGCACGTTGCGCACACGCCGTCCGTTGTTCGTTTCCGTCGAGATGTCGCTGAACGAGGTCAGGAGCTGCAGGTTGTCGATCAGGTTGAAGTGCAGATCGAGCTCGAAACCGTCGAGCGTGTCCTTCGCGCTTTGCGTGAAGTAACCGGCGCTGGCGCGCTCCGGATCCGGGTCGATGACCAGCAGGTTGCGGTTCTCGATCGTGAAGAACGAGAGCGTGCCCGAGACCCGTCCGCTCATCAGGTCGGACTTGAGGCCGATCTCGTGCGTCAGGCCCTCGGTGGGATCGAAGCCGGTGCCGTCCGGTTGCACGCGGAACTGCGGCTCGAATGTTTCCGAGTAGTTGTAGAAGGCCGTCAGGCCCGGCAAGGCGCGGTAGACCGCGCCGGCGCGGGTGGTCAGGTGGTCGTTCGTGCCTTCGGACGTGACGCGGTTCGTCAGGAAGTTGTAGGCCCAGGACTCCGTGTCATCATAACGGATACCAGCATTCGCCACCAGGCGGCCGTCGAACATCTCAATCTGGTGCTGGAGGGAAAGCGCCAGGACTTCACCCTTCGACTGCGTGGACGCGCTGATGTACGTCTCATCCGGGCGCACATTGTTGTTCGCATCGTAGTTGTAGATGTCGATCAACGGCATGTTGGAGTACGTCGCGTTGGCGTTCTCGCCCGCGGCGGTGTTCTGGCCGGACAGCTTGCGGCCCGTCTCGGTGCTCGCGTCGGTGCGCGACGTCGTAAACTGCGCGACGAAGAGCGTTTTGTTGCGCGTATTGCCGAGGTCGTAGTCGATCAGGCTGTCGAACGCGAAGACCTTCGACTGGCCTTCGGTGCGGATGATGCGCCAGGTGCGCATCATGGTCCGGTTGTCCGGCAGCAGTTCACGCGGGATGATGTCGTTGTTCCGCTCGTCATGATCCTTCGCGACGGCGGAGAGACGCATCGTCCAGTTGTCGCGCAGCTGGTGGTCGAGCGCGGCGTAGAGACGCTTGATGTCGAAGCTCTCGCGTGCGTACTTCGCACCCCAGTCCGCATCACGCGGCAGGTCGAAGGAGATCGGACCCGAAACGTTGTAGGGCCGGTACTGGAAGAGCGTGGCGAACTTCTTGTGATAGTTCCGATCCAGGTAGTACGGCACGACAGTGAACGTGGTGCGCTCGTTCGGGCGCCAGGCCAGCGCCGGGGAGATGAAGTACGACTGCGAGTCCTCGAAGTTGATGTATTCGTCGTAGTTCTCGTGCGAGCCGATCACGCGGACGGCGAGGTCACCGATGCCCGTCGTGACGCTGCGGTTCACATCAAACATGCCATAGTACAGGCCACCTTCGCCGATCGTGCCCGACACCGTCCCCGCATTCCGGAAGAACGGCTTGCGGGTGACGCGGTTCACGTTGCCGCCCGGGGAAGTCGAACCGTAGAGCACCGCCGCCGGGCCCTTGATGATTTCCACGCGGTCGACGAGTTCGAATGGTGTGGAGAGACCCTGCCCCGTCGGCGAGCCGTCCGGCAACCCGTCGGTCGTGACCGCGACCTGGTAGCCGCGTACGTTGAACACCTCGCGTCCGGGACCCGCCGTGGTCGAGACGCCACTCACATACTGAGCCGCGTCGATGACGTTCAGCGCGCCGAGGTCGCGCATGAACTCCTGGTTCACGACGACGATCGACTGCGGGATGTTGACCAAGGCGGTGTTGAACCGGGTGCCACCGACCGCGTTGGTGCTGGCATAACCACGGTCCCGGTCGGCCGTGACTTCAAACTGGGACAACGCGATCGGTTCACCTTCATCCCCAGCCACGTTGGCAGACTGGGCCAGGAGCGAGCTCGCGAGCGGACCCACTCCAAGAACGAGGAGCAGGCGCGGGAAACGACGGGGTGGGATCATAAGCAGGGTGTTGGGAAGAGACCGGCCAGCCGTCGCCCGCCGTGTGCAGTCGAACAACCGCGGGTACGGCTGCCAGTTCGGTATACCAGAATTTGGTCACGAACCATCTGTCAACGCCTTTTACCGGGCCGCATCGCCGGATCTTCCTTAGTCGCATCGCACGGTCAGAGCGCCCGGGTCTTGGCATACCAATCCTCCAATTGACGCAAATTACGGACTTCTCTCCGGCCCTTGGATCGCTCTAGCATGCCCCGGTATGACCAAGGGTCGCCGAGACTATGAGCCTCCCATCGACCGTACCCCGCCCAATCTGCAGCGCCTGGTGCGGCTCATCTTTTCCGAGGACTACCTGCCAGGAGCACGGCTGGTTGAGCGAGACCTCGCCCGCAAGCTCAACCTGAGCCGTGTGCCGATTCGCGAAGGCCTGCTTAAGCTCGCATCGAAAGGCATCCTGCTGAAGGACGACGTGAATCGCGGCCTGCGGTTGCGGGACTACACGCCGGCGGAGGTCACCCACCTGCACGAATACCGCGAGGCCATCGAACTCGCAGCCGTGCGTTCCGCCTGTCACCACCGAACGGAGACAGACATCGTGCAGCTCGAGCTGATCTGTGACGAGATGGAGAAGGAAGCGCCGCGCGCGCCCTCTTCACGCTGGTTCGAACTCGACTGGCAGTTTCACCAGACTCTCGTCGAAGCCAGCGGAAATGAGAGGTTCATCAACGACTTCGACCTGCTGATGTTCGAGTGCAACTACGTCTTCTACCGATTGCCCGGGACCATGCTGCCGGCCGGTAACCGGGAGGACCCGCTGCTCTCCACCCTCGTCCTCGGCGTGGTTGACGCCCACCGCCACATCGTTCGCCTCACCGAGGCGCGCGACACCAACGCCGCGGTCGACGCGATGCGCCTTCACCTCGCCGGTCTGAGCAATCGCGTGCACCGCGACTTCGTGAAGAACCAGCTGCTCAAGGCCGGCGTGGCGAAGGCCGCGCCGCCCGACGAGAAACCGGCCCGCCTCGTTCGAGCGGCGAGCCGGCGCCGGGGCACCCGCACCTAACTGCGGCGGATGCGCCGAGTGGCCGCCCAAGCGACCAGGTAGAGGAACACACACCAGAGGCCAACGCAGCTGGCCAGCCAGGCGACGGGATGACCCGCCCACCACTGCACCAAAGGAGAAGCCCGAAGGGTGCTGAGCGCGGCGCCCTCAACGGCCAGCATCGTGAGCACCCGCAGGGCGTCGAGCGGGTTGAGCATCAAGGGAGCGACCCACCAGCCGGGATGTTCCCGAATCCACGGGGACCCGGCGGCTACCAGCAACAGGAGATCCGTCCCGAACAAGAGCACAAACCACACTCCCACCGCCGTCAGTAGTGCCCGCACGGATTCACGTACCCACAACCCCACCGCGAGCCCGAGCAACGTCAGCGCGACACAAACCGCCGCGCTCGCGAGGGCAAAGGTCACCAACACGCCCGACCAGCCGTGCAGGACCAGCCACGGCACGACCAGCAGCAAGCCCGACGGAAGCACCACGCCCACCAACCCGACCGCCTTGCCCGCCAGCCAGGAGCCCAGTCCCATCGGCTGGGTGGCCAGGAATGGCAATTCGTCCATTTCAGCCTGCGCCGAGCTCAAGCCGAGCAGGACGGACGAGAGCGAAACCACATAAAGCACGCCATGGAGGAGAAACCAGGCGACGCCCCGCTCCGAGTTCTCCGGTGCCACCAGCAGCGCCAGAATGCCGGCGGCGGCCAAAAGCCCCAGGTGCCAATAGAGGAACCGGTTGAGCCGATGGCTGAGCCATTCGCGTCGCAAGGTCGCCCATGAGGCTTGGAACAGGGAGACGCCGCGGGGCTTCATCGGGGCAGCGGCGGGCGCTCACTCGCGCGCACAACCAAGGCGTCGCGCAACGCGTCGACGGGTGCCTCGCGCGCCACCGCACCGTGCTCGAGCACGAAGGCGCGGTCGGCGCGGCCCTCCCATTCGCCGAGCAGGTGCGTGGCCACCAGGACTGTCGCTCCGCGCGCGGCCTCTTCGGCCAGGAACTCCTGCAGCCGTGCCCGCCAGTGGGGGTCGAGGCTCAGGCCGGGTTCGTCCAGCACGAACAAGGGGGCGCGCGCCAACGCGCAAATCGCCAGCGCGAGCCGTTGCCGCAGTCCTCCGGACAGGTCAGCCGTGCGATGCCGCGCGTGTTCGGTGAGCGCCCAGCGCGCCAGTTCCTCTTCGGCCTCGTCCGTGGAGCGGTTCCGCAGCCTCGCATAGTAGTGGAGCACCTGCCGCGTCGTCAGGCGCGCGTGAAATCGAGGCGCCTGAGGCAGGAAGCTGAGCTGGGCCAGCGCGTTCCGCGGCGAGGCCTGCAGATCGTATCCGTTTAGCCGGATGTAACCGGCGTCCGGGCGCGACAGACCCGCCACGATGCGCAGCAGCGTCGTTTTGCCGGCGCCGTTGTCGCCGAGCAGCAGGCTCACGGCGCCGCGTGGGGCGGTGAGGTCCAGCCCTCGCAGCACGACCTGTCGTCCGAACGCCTTTCCGATCTGCCGCGCCTCTATCATGGAGCCGCGCGCACCAGCGGATGCGGGTCGGTGATCCCCGGCAGCCCGGGCACCCGGGAGCGGCTGTAGATGAACCGCATCAGCCGCTCGCCGGGGCTGCCCGAGAGCAAAGCAATCTCGGGAAAGTCGCGCCGCCAGCCACCAAAAAGGTCGATCTCGTGATGCGGCAGATCGGTGATGCCGTCCTCGTCGAGGTCCAATCGGTACGCGCCCGCCCAGTAGTTGCCCTGCCCGTCCAGCTCCCACCGATTGTCCGGCGTCACGCCGGTGGTCTCGACCGGGTGTAGGTTGCGGTCGAATACATTCCCGGCCACGGCGTTGTCACTCGAGCTCTGTGAGCAGCGCAGGCCGACGTAGTTGCCCGTGATCCGATTGCCAATAAAACGGTTCTGGTTCGTGCTCTCGAGGTAGACGCCCACGGTATTCCCATCGATCACATTGCGTTCGACCACCGTGCGGTCCACCGAGTGCATCAACAGACCGTAGGCACGATGGCTGCGATTGGCGACGAAGCGGTTGCCCGTGAGACGGAGGTCCGCGGAAAACATCAACGCCGACCCAGCCGCGTTGTCGGTGAAAAGGTTGTCCTCGAACGTATTCTCATCCGAATACATGTAATGCAGCCCGTATCGGACCTGGCTGATGACGTTGCCGCGGACCAACGTCCGGTCGGTGAACGAAAAATAGATCCCGTCCCGCGTGCCGCGGATGTCATTGCCCGCAATCTCCAGGCCGACCGACTTCCAAAGGTGAATCCCGTTGCCCCGCTGATCCTGCCCAATCGGATCGGCGCACAGTTCAGCGCTCGTCAGCGGAATGCCCCGCGTGACGGGGTCACTGATCGCCTCCACGTTGGCCCGGCCACGGATGACGTTGTGCAGCAGCCGCACCTCGTCGGCCGCATAAACGTAGATGCCGTGCAGGCAGTCCACGATCGTGTTGTCACGGACGAGCGCTCGCGGACCGGCGATGTGAACTCCCGCGTGATCCTTCGACAGGTCCGATCCCGAATGACGGATGATGAAGCCGGCCAATTCCACGTCAGGCGCGCGGATCTGCACCACATGCGTGAGACCGTCACCGACCAGCACTGCCCCGGGTTGTCCCCACATCCGCAACGGCTGCCGGATCACGAAGGGGCCACGGTGCTGGCCCGAGGGCACGACCAGGGTGCCGCCGGGCGGAGTGCGCTCCAGCTCCCGCGCGAGGTCAAAGGTCTGCCCCCTCGTCATGGGGACGATCACCAGAAAGACGAAGACGCTCAGTCGCCGGAAGTTCACAACACGGGCTCCCGGCGCGACAACCCGATCGCGCCCAGCAAGAGGAATAGGAACAGACCAAGCGGCAACGTGCCCCAGTCGGGCCAGCTGCTCTGCTCGAAATTGGCGATCTGCTGGCGACCAAGCATTTTCGGCATGAACGGTTCCATGGTAACCGGAGCACGTGGATCGAGCCGATGGCCATACGTGTAGAGCCGGTAATAGAAGCTGCCAAAGGAGAACGCCGTGAAGTACAGATAGAGGGCGAGCAGATCGACGACGCTGCCAATCGAGCCGAGCACGGCCGCGCGCAGTGCGAGCAGGATGAATACGCCCAGGGCGAACGGCACCCAGCGCATCTCCACAAAATCAGCCTCTTCGATCGGCTTCATGCCGATGTAGTGGTTGAGGCCGTTGATCTCGTGCAGGTCCTGCCCGTTGTTGCCGGCGACCAGCTGGTATGAGTAGATGTGCAGCGAAAGCCCTTCCTGATACTGGGGGGCCACCAGCTCGATTCTCCACAACGGAAGGAGCAGGGCGAGCACGAGGCAACCGGCGCCCAGCAGCACGAGGACGCGCGCCCCGACGCTCAATGGGCGCCGGAGCAACGCGTGTTCACGCCGCAGCAGCTCGCGGAAGCGGCTCGCCATGTTCAGGGCGAACCGGCGCCACCTCCGCGGGGCCGAACCGCGAGGTAGCCCTGCATTTCCTGGTGCAGCGCCGAGCAGAAGTTGGTGCAATAGAACGGAAACACCCCGCCCTTGCCGGCGGTGAAACGCACCGTCTTGGTCTCACCTGGATCGACGATGATGTTCACATCGTGCTCCACCAGCCCCCAACCATGGATCATGTCCGTCGTCTGCTCAACATTCGTGATGTGCACGACGATCGTGTCGCCTTCCTGCGCCTCGATTTTTTCCGGGATGAAGCGGCTGCGGATCGCCATCACCTTCGCTTCGACGGTGGTGCCGTTGCGCGTCACCCCGGTGTCTTCGGCCGCCCAGACGGCGTTCGGGTGCTTGTTCTCGGCACGTGGATACACCTCGATCGGCTGGATCGCATCCGCCTTGAGGATCTGCATGAAGTGCGGTTCGGGATCCGTGAAGGTCTCGTACAGCATCTCCATCTTTTCCCCGCTGATGTCGATGAGCTGACTGCTCTCCGGCTGGGTTGGACCGCTGCTCAGATGACGGCCCTTGGACAGCTTGTTGCCCGCCACCATGTAGCGGCCATAGGGCTGCCGGGTGTCGGAGCCCGCGACCACAAGGTGACCAATGTTGAAATGCACGGGTATCTTGTCGAGGACGACGCGGTTCAGGTCCTGCCGCTCCTCGTCCGACCAGGGCGGCAGCTTGAATTTGGCGATGGCCGACTCGATGAAGAGTGAAGTGTAAGCGTTGCCCTTGCCGTCGTACTGGGTGTGCAGCGGACCCAGGCCCACGGGAACTTCGCCCTCCAGCGCGGATTCGTATTTGATGACCGGGACACCGCGCACTTCGCTTTCAAAATCGCGGTTGTCGATTGCCGCCTTCAGCTTCTCGAAGTTGAAGACCGGTGCGGTCGGCTGGAGTTTGCCGCCGGCGACCACCCACTTCCCCGAGGGATCGACATCGATCCCGTGCGGCGATTTGGGAACCGGCAGGAAGTACATCACTCCCGGCGCCTTCGCGGGGTCGATCACCGGCACGCCGCCCATGTCCTGGGCCTTGCCGTCGCGCACCGCAGCTTCGGCGGCGCGCCAGTTGACGACCGCGGCGAGGTCACGATCCAGTTGCGAAGCATTCGCCTCGAGCGTCTCGTGCGCCATCTCGGTGTTGTACGAGGTCCAGAACGCCCATCCGGAACTCGGTCCCTTGCCCGTTGAGCCGAGGTCCCAGTTGAAGGGCGGCGTGAGGATCTGCCAGCCCACACTCATCTCGCCCGAGTTGGGATCGACCCGGATGCCGCTGACCATGCCTTGATAACGCTCGGCATACTCCGCCGGGTCCGCGTACGAGCCCTTTGGCAACGGCACCGAGAAACGCGTCGCCACCAGGATGTACTCGGTGTTCTCGGTGACAAAAGACGAGCCGTGGTTACCACTCGAGTTGGGAATGGGGCCGAGGATCTGCTTGGTTTTGAAGTCCCGCAGGTCGATGCGGGCGACGCGGTTGTTCGCGTTGTCGTTCACGAACAGCCATCGCCCGTCATACTGGCTCTCTGTCTGCGAGAGCGCCGGGTGATGCACATCGCCCCAGGTAAAGCCGCCCAGCATCTCGCGCGTCTCATCGTCAAAGCCGTATCCAGTGCCCGGATGCGGCGTAAACACGGGAATCGTGATGATCGGCCGCATCGACGGGAGGCCGGCGACAAAAACCTGGCCGGAATGGCCCCCGGAGTAGAACAGGTAGAACTCGTCCTTTTCGCCCGGCGCGACATACGTCCGCTCGGCCGCCGATCTGCCGTCCGCCTGGCCCTTGCGCGCTCCGTCCCCCGGGCGTCCGCACCCGACCCACACCACCGCGACCGCCAGCGCGGCCGCGGACCGATAGAAAAATGGCTGCATGGCGGCTCCTTATTCGACGATGAGTTCGCCTCGCATGCCGACTTGGTAGTGGCCGGGGAACGAGCAGAGGAAGATGTACCGGCCGGGTTCAGACGGCGTGTTGAACGTCACTGAATCCGACTCCTTGGGCCCCAGCAGCTTGGTATGCGCGAGCACGTCCCCCTGCAGCGACTTGGGGATGTAGTCGGTGGTGGCAGCATTCGCCGCCTCCGCCACGAACTTCTCCACGTCGGCGCCCTTCTTCAGGAGCACCCAATTATGACCCATCGAGAACTTCGGCATCGTGCCGACGTTTCGCAGGGTCACGGTGAGCGGTTGACCCGGTTTCGACCGAATCTCGCCCAGCGAGAACTTCATCGTGTCGTTGCCGGTGATTTCGATCTGCTGGCCACTGGCCGGCGTGGCCGTGCTGCTCGAGGCCGGTTGACCGGCGGTGCTGCCGGAGGTGGACGGGCTGGCGTTCGAGCCGGCCGGGGATTGCGATACAGCGGAATCCTCTTTGCGACCGCACGCGGTCACCAGCAGGACGACGCTGAGCGCAAGCGCTGAGACGTGGGGGCGTAGCTTCATAGTGCACTTCGGGGTTGTGGCCACGATGGCCGAGGCGAAGCCGGACCCAGCAGAGTAAGCGGTTCGACGGTAATGTTCCCGGCGAGGCCGAAACACCGAACCCGCTGGAAGACTGCGGGTCCGGAAGGAATGCGTTCCCTGCTGCAATGGTTCTTCGTCGCGATCGTGCTTGGGTCGGGCGGCGCCGGCTGCCGACAGGCGGTCAACGAGCGCGCCTTCACGGTGCAGGGCGTCGTCGTTAGCCCCGTCTCCGAAGGCGAAATCGTCATCGAACATGAGGAGATCCCCGGGTTCATGCCTGCCATGACCATGCCTTTTTTCGTCGCTCAGCCGGTGACGCCGGAAGTGCGGGCGCTGCGGCCGGGTGATGTGGTCCGCTTCGAATTTCGGGTCGGCGACACGTCGTCGGCCTCGCGTTTCGAGGTGCTGGGGCGCGCTCCAGCGACGCCGCCCGATTCCACCCGCCTCCAGGCACCGGCAGCGCGCGCCTCCCGCCTGCGTCCCGGTGACCGGCTGACATCGCTTGATCTGGTGGATCAAAATGGCGCGCGCCTCTCATTGGAACAGTTGGCGGGCTCGTACACGGTGCTCACGTTCATCTTCACGCGGTGCCCCGTGCCTGAGTTCTGCCCGCGCGTGTCAGCTGAATTTCAGAAGCTCCAGCACCGGCTCGAAACGGCCGGCGATCTGCCGCCGACCCGCTTGCTCAGTGTCACGATCGATCCCGAGCACGACCAGCCCGACATTCTGCGCGCCTACGGTGAGCGCTACGGAGCCAAACCGTCACGCTGGCTCCTCGCCACCGGCTCACGCCAGGAAATCGACCGGCTTCGGCAGGCGTTCGGAGTCTTCGCGGAAAGCAACGGGACCACGATCGATCACACGCTGGCCACCGCCCTGCTCGGGCCGGAGTTGGGCCTGATCGAAATCTGGCGCGGCCAAAGCGGTTCGGCCGAGGATGTGCTCGCCGGCTTGCGGGCCGCCACCGCGGCAACTCCGCCCGCCCACCGAGGTGAATGACCTGAAGAGCCTCGGCGCGCGTCGCAGGGAGCGCTGCGGGCGCCGGAGTCTCTCCCGGTCGATCTCAGCCCGCCTCCGGACGCCCATTGCCTGAGGAGCGGCAGCGGCGGATCAAATCCGTCGAAGGCAGCAGGAGGAAAAATCCCCACCCGAGACAGGTGGCAAGGCCTCGCCGGCAGTCTCGCATCACCGCCAGCGCTGCCGTGGTGAGCCCAACCGCCACCCATTCAGCCGCAGAGTGCGCTCAATGCTCCACCCCGCGCGGAGCTCGCGTGTCCGTTGATCAATGACGTCCGCCGGCTGGGCCACAATCGGGGGCTGGACGCGGGGCGCAGCGCGATCGGCTGCAGCACGCAGCCTCGAAAAATTCGGCGAACCCCAAAGAAACCCGCTTGACCCTTCAATGTCTACCAACCAAGTAAGCTTTAAACCAGTAGCCAATGAAGCTCTCCCGGAAAGGTGAATACGCGCTCCGCGCCTTGATCGACTTGGGCATCGCCCAAGAGGTTCAGCGCGAGCTGGTTCAGGTCACCGAACTGGCTGATGTTGAGCTGATTCCGATCAAGTTTCTCGAGCAGATCATGTTCGAGTTGCGAGCGGCCGGGTATGTGGAAAGCCGGCGCGGCAAGTTCGGCGGCTACCGTCTCGCCAAGCCCGCCCGTGACATCCGGATCGGGGAAATTGTCCGTTTGATCGATGGTCCGCTCGCTCCGATCGGATGCGTTTCGCAATCGAGTTACGAGCGTTGCACCTGCCCGGACGAGGACCACTGCGGCCTGCGCATGATCATGCTGGATGTGCGCAACGCCATCGCGGCCATCCTCGACCGTTACACGCTCGCGGACGTGGTGAATGTCACGTTGCGCAAGCTGCGGCGCGACGGCCTGCCGCTCCCGTTCTCCCAACCAATGGTGGTTGGTCGGAAGCGTCTCGGCGCTCCCGTGGTCGCCGCGCCCGTGGCCGCCAGCACCCGCCAGGCCGTGGACGGCATCATCTCCAATCTGCTCCCGGACTATCACATTTAACCACCAGCCCGCATGAGCACCGACCACAGCACCGCGAAATCCTCGCCGCCGGCTCTGCCGGAGTGGCTGAACGTCGTCCGCGAGAAGGTCGACAACCTTCGTTACGGCGTTGTGCAGCTGATCGTGCACGACGGACGGGTTACCCAGATCGAGCGGACGGAGAAGACCCGGCTCGGTTCCGAATCCGCGCGGCCCGGCAGCGACTGACGCTCCCTGCCCTTCCCCTTTCCGGCCCACTGCCCACTCGCAGCGGCCGTATCGTACCACACCAACGCACAGGCATCACCGACCAGACCACTGGAGGTTCCCATGAAGAAGACATCCTTCACGCTCTGCCATGAGAAACCTATCCGTCGCTGTCCGGGCGCTGAGCCTGGCCGGACTTATTCCGGTCGCGGTCTCCACCGCACCCGCTCAAACACGCGATGCTGAGATCGAGGCGCTGCGCGAACAGATCCGCCAGCTCGATCAAAAACTCCGCGTCCTCGAACGACGCCAGGAACTGAAAGAAGAAGACGCCGCGGCCAAAGCCAAGGCCGCCCCTGCCGTCGCGGCGGGCGCCGGCGGATTCTCCCTCACCAGCGCCGACAAAGGCTTCCAACTGCGGCTGCGCGGCCTCGTCCAGGCCGACTCCCGCTTCTTCATCAACGACACCGTGCCCAACAACGACACGTTCCTGTTTCGCCGGGTCCGGCCGACGTTTGATGGCACGTTCTTCAAGCAGTTCGGCTTCCGGGTCACTCCGGACTTCGCCGGCTCCAGCACCCAGCTGATCGATGCGTATGTGACGTATCAATACAGCCCGGCCTTCAACGTCCTCATCGGCAAGAGCAAGACGCCGTTCGACCTCGAGCGGTTGGTCTCCGGCAGCAACCTCCTGTTCCTTGAACGCACCTACCCGACGAGCCTCGCCGGCAACCGTGACATCGGCGTGCAGGTCTTCGGCGATGCCCTCGACGGTCGCCTGACCTACCAGCTGGGCTGGCTCAACGGCGTGCCGGACGGCGCCAGCTCGGTCTCCGACAACGATGACGACAAGGAAATCGTCGGCCGTCTCTTCGCGCACCCGTTCAAGGGTTCGGACCACGCCCTCAAGGGCCTGGGCATCGGTCTCGCCGCCAGCACGAACACGAGCCACGGCACGCCGTCGGGTTACCGCACGAATGCCCAGCAGACCTTCTTCAGCTGGCGCTCCGGGGTGAGCAACACGGGCGACCACACCCGCATCGAACCGCAGGCCTACCTGTACGTCGGCCCCTGGGGTTTGATCGGCTCGTGGATCTCATCCCGCCAGGAGCTCTCGCTCGGCTCGGTCACGAGCGAGCTGAAGAACACCGCCTGGTTCCTCGCGGCCAACTACGTTCTCACCGGTGAGGACGCCAGCTACCGCGGCGTCACCCCGGCCAAGAACTTCTCGCTGGCCGACGGCACCTGGGGCGCATTCGAAATCGCGGCGCGTTACGCCGAGCTCGATATCGACGATGACGCGTTCCCGGTCTTCGCGAATCCGGACACGGCCGCCTCGAAAGTCTCCAGCGCAACCCTCGGGCTCAACTGGTACCTCAACCGCAATATCAAGGCGTCGTTGAATTACGAATACTCGGACTTCGACGGCGGACGCAGCGGCACCGTCACCTCCCGCGACGAGCACGCCGTGCTCTCCCGCCTCCAACTCAACTACTGAGAAAACCACTTAACCCAATCCACTGATGAAACTCTCCTCCCTCCTCTCCCTGACGCTGGTTGGCGCGGCGCTCCTCGCGAGCCCGACCACGGTTTCGGCCAAGTCCTACCAGCTGTTGAACGTGTCGTACGACCCGACGCGCGAACTCTACGTCGAGTTCAACAAGGCGTTCATCGAACACTGGAAACAGAAGACGGGCGACACGGTGCGCATCCAGCAGTCGCACGGTGGCGCCGGCAAGCAGGCGCCCGCGGTGATCGACGGCTTGCCGGCGGACGTGGTCACGCTGGCGCTCGCCTACGACATCGACGAAATTGCGGCGCGGACGAAGAAGTTCCCGACCGACTGGCAGCAGCGCCTGCCCAACCGCAGTTCGCCGTACACGTCGACGATCGTCTTCCTCGTCCGGGCGGGCAATCCGAAGCAGATCCGCGACTGGGGTGACCTCGTCAAACCGGGCGTTTCGGTGATCACGCCGAACCCGAAGACCTCCGGTGGCGCACGTTGGAACTACCTCGCGGCCTGGGCCTACGCCAAGCGCCAGGGCGGCGGCGATGACGCGGCCAAGGAGTTTGTGCGCAAACTCTTCAAGAACGTGCCGGTGCTCGACTCCGGTGCCCGCGGCTCGACCATCACGTTCGCGGAACGTGGCATTGGCGACGTCCTCCTGGCCTGGGAAAACGAGGCCTTCCTCGCGCTGAACGAACTCGGCAAGGGTGAGTTCGAAATCGTCGTGCCGCCGCTGAGCATTCTCGCCGAGCCGCCGGTCACGGTGGTCGACGCGAACGCGAAGAAGAAGGGCAACCTCGAGATCGCCCAAGCGTACCTCGAATACCTCTACTCGCCGGAAGGCCAGCGCATCGCGGCCAAGAACTACTATCGCCCGCAGCATCCGGAGCACGCCGCACCGGAAGACGCCAAGCGCTTCCCGAAGGTTGAGCTGGTCACGATCGACGAGGAGTTCGGCGGCTGGGCCACGGCTCAGAAGACGCACTTCGCCGATGGCGGCATCTTCGACCAGATCTACAGCCCGTAAGGGAACGTCGAATACACTCAAACCGTCGCGCAGCCCGCGCCAAACTGCCATGCCACGCACACCAAAAAAAGAACCTCAGGTTGCGGCCGGTCTCGCCCGGGGCTCACACCCGGCGGCAGGTGGCGGCTTGGACGGGCTGCGCGAACGGATCTCCCGCCTCTACACCCTGGCGGAGAGCTCCGAGTTTGTCTTCGGCTCGCCCCTGGGTCCTTTTTCGCTCCAAGGGCGCAGCTATCATCTCCCGCGGTTCATCTACTTCGGTCCCCGTTCCTCCGATTCCGCCGTGCGTCTGGCCTTCCTCGCCGGCCACGACGGCGCGGATGCCCGTATCAGCGAAGCGTTGCTCGCGTGGCTGGAACAGCTCGCGACGGCTCCCGACCTGGGCGAAGGGCTGAACCTCACCTTCTTCCCGGTCGTTAATCCGTCCGGTTTCCAGCAGCACCGGCGGACCAACACGCTCGGGCAGGATCTCGACGCGCAGCATTGGAATCTTTCACCGTCGGCCGAGATCAACCTGCTGGCGCAGGACGCCCGGCTGCGCGCCTACCATGGTTTCATCCTGCTGAAGTGCGGCGACGTGCCGCGGGTCACCGGACGGGTCCGGTTTGGTATTGGCAGTTTCGATACTTCTCCCGGGACCATCGTCGAACCCCAGCAGGACGATCCCTACCCGGTGCAATGGTTGTCCGAACCCACCGGCGGGACGGTGCGCGAGGGCCCGCTCAGCCTTTCCGAAGACCTGCCCTTCGCCCCGTTTGAAATCACCCTGACCCTGCCGGCCCGCTGGCCGGCCGACCAGATGACCGCTGCAACCGTGGATACCCTGCGGCGCTTCATCTTCCGCTACCGCAGTCGCCTCGCCTACGGCATCCATCTTTGAGCGCCCGGTCCACTCCAGCCGCCGACCACTCTTATCATGAGCGTCCTCGCACCATCCGCGTCGCCTTCGGCGCGTCCGCTTCCGCCCACCCCCGCCCGATGGCGGCGAGTGCGGCGCCGAGTATTGCCCGGATTCGGGCTGACGCTCGGTTTCACCCTCACGTACCTGAGCCTGATCATCCTGCTCCCGCTCGCCGCCACGGTCGTCAAATCGTCCGAACTTTCGTGGGCTGAGTTCTGGAGCGCGGTCACGTCGCCCCGTGTGCTCGCCTCGTACCGGCTGAGCTTCGGTGCGGCGTTTCTCGCCGCCCTCGTCAACGTGCCCTGCGGGCTCATCCTGGCGTGGGTCCTCGTTCGCTACGACTTCCCCGGCCGCCGGTTGATGGATGGCCTGGTCGACCTGCCGTTTGCGCTGCCCACCGCCGTGGCCGGCATCGCGCTCACCGCGCTGTATGCGAAGTCCGGCTGGATCGGCGCGCTGCTCGCTCCACTGGGTGTATCCGTCGCGTACACACCGATCGGCATCTGGGTGGCGCTGACGTTCATCGGCCTGCCGTTCGTGGTGCGCACCGTGCAGCCGATTCTCGAGCAACTCGAACCCGAACTCGAGGAGGCCGCCGCCACCCTCGGCGCCTCGCGTTTGCAGGCAATCGGCCGCGTGGTGCTGCCCGCCCTCTGGCCCTCGTTGCTGACCGGGTTTGCCCTGGCCTTCGCCCGCGCCATCGGTGAATACGGCTCGGTCGTCTTCATCGCGGGCAACATGCCCATGAAGACCGAGATCACGCCGCTGCTGATCGTCACGAAGCTCGAGCAGTACGACTACGCGGGTGCGACCGCCCTCGCCGTGGTGATGC
Source organism: Verrucomicrobiota bacterium (assembly GCA_023386835.1). Taxonomy (GTDB): domain Bacteria; phylum Verrucomicrobiota; class Verrucomicrobiia; order Opitutales; family Opitutaceae; genus Actomonas. Next base: position 3,024 of record JAEWIY010000017.1, on the reverse strand, counting down.
TGGTCGTCTCCTTCACGTTGTTGTTCTTCATCCAGTTCGTGCAGCGGTTCTTCGCCGCCGGCCGCCAGCAGCAGTAACACCTTCCTACCATGGCTGGATCCGCTTCCACGCTCAGCTACGTCGCCGCCCATCATCGCCGTCGAGGCATTGATGACCCGGCCTGGCTGAAAATCACCTTAATCGGAACCGCCGTCGTCTTCGTCGGGCTGTTCCTCGTCATTCCTCTTGTCGCGGTTTTCGCCGAGGCGCTGAAGAATGGCCTGGGCGCCTACTGGGCCGCCCTGAAAGACCCGGACGCCTTTGCCGCTGTCCGACTGACGCTGCTCGCCGCTGGCATCGCCGTGCCGTGCAACGTCGGGTTCGGCCTCGCGGCGGCCTGGTCGATCGCGAAGTTCGACTTCCCCGGCAAGGCGCTGCTCACCACGCTCATCGACCTGCCGTTCGCCGTCTCGCCGGTGATCTCCGGCCTGGTCTACGTGCTGCTCTTCGGCGCGCAGGGCTGGTGGGGTCCGTGGCTGATTGAACACGACATTCCGATCATCTTTGCGGTGCCGGGCATCGTGCTCGCGACGATCTTCGTCACCGTGCCCTTCGTCGCCCGCGAACTGATCCCGCTGATGCAGGCGCAGGGCAAGGACGAGGAACTGGCCGCGCTCACGCTTGGCTCGGGTCCGCTCAAGACCTTTTGGCGGGTGACCCTGCCCAACGTGAAATGGGGCCTCTTCTACGGCATCATCCTGTGCAACGCCCGCGCGATGGGCGAATTCGGCGCGGTCTCCGTCGTCTCCGGCCACATCCGCGGCGAGACCAACACGATCCCGCTGCACGTTGAGATTCTCTACAACGAGTACCAGACGCAGGCCGCCTTCGCCGTGGCCTCCCTGCTCACCCTTCTGGCCCTGGTCACGCTGACCTTGAAGAGCGTGATCGAATGGCGCCACCGCAAGGCGCTCGAAGCCACCACCTCCTCCACCCTTCGCCAATTCGCCTCATGAGCATCGAAGTCCGCCACGCCTGGAAACATTTCGGCAACTACACCGCCCTCGCGGACGTGAGCCTGAAGGTCGAAACCGGCCGCCTGACCGCGCTGCTTGGCCCCTCCGGATCCGGCAAGACGACGCTGCTCCGCATCATCGCGGGCCTCGAGTTCGCCGACCAGACGGACGATCCGGAATCCGGCCGCGTCTTCTTTGAAGGCGAGGACGTCACCGATCAACCCGCCGGCAAGCGGCACGTGGGGTTTGTCTTCCAACACTACGCGCTCTTCAAGCACATGACGGTGTTCGACAACATCGCCTTCGGCCTGACCGTGCGCCCGCGTCGCGAACGCCCGTCGAAGGCCGTCATCACCGAACGCGTCCACGAGCTGCTGCACCTGATCCAGCTCGACGGCCTTGGCGGCCGCCTGCCCGACCAGCTGTCGGGCGGGCAACGCCAGCGCGTCGCGCTCGCCCGCGCACTCGCCGTGCAACCGAAGGTGCTGCTGCTCGACGAGCCGTTCGGCGCGCTCGACGCACAGGTGCGCAAGGATCTCCGCCGCTGGTTGCGCACGCTGCACGAGAAGATCCACGTCACCACGGTCTTCGTCACCCACGACCAGGAGGAGGCGCTCGAACTGGCCGACGAGGTGGTCGTCATGAACCAGGCGCGGATCGAACAAGTCGGCCCGCCGCAACAGGTCTATGACCGGCCGGCTTCGCCGTTCGTCATCGAGTTCCTCGGCAACGTGAACCGTCTCGTCTCCGGCCTCAACCGCCTGCGCGTCGCCGACAAGGACGTGCTGTATGTGCGGCCTCACGACGTTGACATCCAGCGCAACTACGCCGGCGAACACGCGCTCGCCGCACGCGTCCTGCACGTGTTCTCCGCCGGCAACTACGGCCGGATCACGCTGCAGCGGATCGACACCGGCGAAACGATCGAAGCCGAGATCTCCCGCGAACGGTTGCGGGAACTGAAACTGGTCGACGGCGACCGCGTGCAGGTCGTCTTCCGCCACATCCGACTGTTCCCGAAAGGCGAATTCTTCGAGCGCGACGTCGAGGAGGAGCCGGTCACCACCACCACGGCCGATCCCGGCCGCGACATCTGATTCGCTACATTTTATGAAAACCACCACCGAAGAACTGAACTTGGGCGAACTCGCCGCCTCCCTCGGCTGGACTCCCCGTTTCGTCGAGCGGCTCGCCGTGGGCGGCAAACTCCCCGGCACCGAGGTTCGCGGCGAATGGCGCTTTCGTCGCGATGAACTCGTCGACTGGCTCGACCAGAAACTGCAAACCCTCGACACGCCTCGCGTGGCCGAGCTGGAGCACAAACTCGAGCGCGAGCTGGAGGAGGAAGGCGAGCTGCGCCGACCGCACCCAGACGTATTAACGTCCAAACTACATCCGTCCGGCATCGAGCTGAACCTCCGCGCCGACCGCAAGGCCGCCGTCCTGCGCGAGCTGGTCGATGTCGCCCGCCGCACCGAGCTCGTGCTGGATGAGAAGCACCTGCACGCCTCGATCGTTGAGCGCGAGGCGCTGTGCAGCACCGCGTTGCCCGGCGGCGTCGCCGTGGTGCACCCACGCCGTCCCCTGCCCTCGGCGGCGCGCAACTCCTTCCTCTGTTTCGGGCGAACCGCTCAGCCGATCCCGTTTGGAGCCGACGATGGCGCGCCCACCCAGCTGTTTTTTCTGCTCGTCACCATCCACGACCGCACGCACCTGCACGCGTTGGCGCGGCTCATCCGCGTGCTGCGCGGCGAGACGCTCAATGCGCTGCGCCAGGCACCCGATGCTGAATCCGTGCTGACGCTGCTGCGCCGTCGCGAGACGGAGATCGACGCCGAAAACGGGTAAAAACTGGACCCACGGTCCCGTCTCGAGCGGTGCGCCTGTTAAGGAAAAGTGAACGCAAAAAACTTCGCTGCCCGCGCTTGACGCGCACCCCAAGGCGAGCACGGTAACGGCAGACGATCCGCTTAGCGGGCGTCTTTTGGGGTAACTAAGAAAGCAAATGGCCGGTCGCTTAGGGGTAGGC
>JAEWIY010000172.1 GCA_023386835.1 Verrucomicrobiota bacterium | reverse complement strand
GGTCTGTTTAGGGCGTCATGCGATTCCTGATACGCTCGATCAAATTCGGCACATAGGTGCCGTAACGCGGATGCGGCAATTGGGGTTCACCCTGAAAGCTTCGCACCAAATCCCGCAGCGGCGTGGCCTTTTCGCCGAGCTCGTCAATCGCAAGCAGCGCCGGCAGAACGACGAACACCGGGTTCTCCTCTGGGTTCGCGTGGGTCCCCAGAAGGTTCAGCGCCGTCGCGGCTGTATCCGCGTCGCCATACGCCGCCAATGCGTGGGCGGCGGTAAGGCGCACCTCCGTTGAACGATCTTCCAGCGACGACCGGAGCGCCTGAGACGCTTGCACGACGGCTTCTTGCCCCCGCATCAGGAGACCGCGCGCGGCCCAATAGCGGACAGCGCTGTCCTCATGTGACAGCCGTTGTTCGAGCTGCCCGATCGCCGCCGGATCCTGGCCGGCTGCCAGATCCGCGGTTTCGAAGATCTGTTCCCACACTGCTGCGGGTTCTGCACGGATCATATCGAACGGAGAGTGCCCCGCCGCCCGCGCGAACATCTCTCCTTCTGGCAACAGGCAGACATCACGCACCTCCGCCAGATGTGCGTACAACGCGCCGCGGAGACGTTCCTTGATCGCCTGATGCTCCGGAGATTTTGCCAGGTTTTGAACTTCGTCAGGATCCAACGTGAGGTCATACAACTCCTCCGGATCCTTCGGGGTTTGCCAGAAGGTCGACTGCGCGGCGTTGGTTTTTCCCGCCTGAAACGCTTCCCACCAGATTCGTGTGGTCGGCGTCTCGAACTGGTACGCGATATACGGACCCTGCGGGACCTGGAGGTTGAAATTGCGGAGATAAACGTAGCGCCCATCCGTCACGCTCCGCACTTCGTCCGCGCGCTCATCCATTCTCCCGCGTGCACCGAAAAGGTGCTGCGCCCGAGGGCCGGCGTGCGAGCCCGCGAAAGCCGTTCCCTGCATCCATCGCGGCGGCCCCACTCCAGCGAGGCTCAGTGCGGTCGGAGCCAGGTCCACAAAGCTGATCAGGCGATCCGACTTCCCGCCCGCTCGGTAGTTCTCCGGCGCCAGGTGCGCCCACTTCGGCGGGAAGTAGACGACCAGTGGGACGTGCAAACCAGAGTGACTCGGCCAGCGTTTGCTTCGGGGCATGCCACTCCCGTGATCGGCAAAGTAGAACACGATGGTATCTCCCGCCAATCCTGCTGCCTCGAGTTCACGCAACCGCTCGCCCGCATCCGCGTCCGCTTCGCTGACCTTGTCGTAGTACTGCGCCCAATCGCGCCTCACCTCCGGCAAGTCCGGGTGATATGCCGGAACGCGGACCGAGTCCGGATCTGTTTTCAAGTCATGTGGGCGCACCCGAATCTGCGCCTCGTGACTCTTCATCGAGTTGAAGACTGCAAAAAACGGCTGCTCGCTCGCCCGGTTGCGCCAATGCGCATCCTGCGAAGACTCGTCCCAGGTGAGTTCAGTTTTCGGGAGGTTGTAATCCTCCTTTTCGTTGTTGGTGCAGTAGTATCCCACTTCGCGCAGCAGTTCGGGAAACATCTTCGTTCCCTCGGGCATCGGAACCATCGAGCGCATGTGCATCGCGCCCGTGCTGTGACCATATAGTCCGGTGATGATCGTCGTACGCGCGGGCGCACACACGGGATGTACGGCCCACACGCGTGTGAAGATCATCCCCTCGCTCGCCAACGCGTCGACGTTTGGGGTGCGCGCCACCTCGTCACCGTAGCAGGCCAGATGCGGCCCATGGTCTTCGCTTGTCAGCCAAAGAATGTTCGGGCGATCGGCCGCGGAGAGTGTCGCTGCGGCGGCGGCACACACCAAGACTGCTGTGGCAGCGCGTGCAGGTGCTGCGGCTCGAGTTCGGGGGTAATCTTCCATCGGGGGGGGTGAAATTTTCGTGGTGGCCGGTGATGAAGGCGGGCCGGCAGAAATCCTCGCCAACGAGTCAGCGCACCGGCAGCGGAAGGAAGTCAGAATCAAGTAACATCTTCTCCGCCAGCACCACCTTAAGTTTGTGTTCGATTTCCTGATACGCCGGGTCACCGGCGCGATTGTGCAGTTCGGCGGGGTCGTCGTGCAGGTCGTACAGCTCGTACGTCTCTCTTGGCGTGGTAAAGTAGGCCTTCACGAACGGCTCGGCGAGAGTTCCGGCCGCATGCGCCGCCACGATTTCCCGCCAGCTCGGCTGCCCGGCACTGTCGATCGGGGCGACCCTGCGATGCGGCGTGCAATTGTAGATCAGTTTGTAACGATCCGTGCGGACGCACCGCGCCAGGTCGAACGTGGCTGCCGAGGTGCCGGGATTCATGCCCCCGTCGCCGCCGTGCGGTCCCCGTTCAGCGAATACATACTGGCGCCTCTCGGGAAAGGGCTGGCCGCGCAGCAGTTTCTGGAAACTCACGCCGCTCATTTCCGCGGGCGGAGTCGCCCCGGCGAGATCAATCAATGTGGGCGCAAGGTCCTCGCCGGAGATCAGCGCCTCCGTACTCTGTCCAGGTTCAACGACCCCGGGCCAGCGCAGCACCATTGGCACGGCAATGCCCGGGTCGTGCAGGGCGCCCTTGCCATGGGGAAAGGCCATTCCGTTGTCGCCCATGAACACCACCACCGTGTTCTCCGACAGGCCGCGCGCGTGCAGCACTTCCAATACTTCACCCACGTCGTGATCGAGGTGTTCGATCTCCGCGATGTAGCGCGCGAGATCGCCGCGCACTCCGGGAAGATCGGGCAGGTATGGTGGCACGGTCAGCTTCGAGGGGTCGGGCAGGCCTTCCGGCCCTTGCATGGTCCACACGTGATGAGGATCGGAGAAGTTGAGCCAGAAAAACCAGGGTTGGTCCTCCGGAACCTGATCGAGAAATGCTTCGAGTTTGCCCCCGAAGTCCTCCATCTCGCCCGGCTCCTGCGCGTAGTCGAAACGACGTTCAAAGGTCCGCAGGTCGTGTTCTCCTATCATCTGCCACATGATCGGATTCCGATCGGCGAACTTCCTCTCCGGTCCATCGAGGTGATGATAACGGCCTGCCACGCCGGTGTAGTAGCCGGCCTCGTGGCGCAAAACGTCCGGCAGCGTCACCACGTCGCCTGGCAACGGCGCGGAGAACCGCGCCATCCGCGCCGCGATCGCCGATCGTCCACTCATCAATGACGCCCGTGAGGGCACGCACGACGGAGCCGTCACAAAGGCGCGATCCATGCGTACACCTTCACGAGCGAGCTGGTCCAGATGCGGCGTGCGCACATCCGGGTTGTTATACGCTCCCAAGTAGGGGTAGCTGTGGTCGTCCGAGAGCAGGAAGAGGATATTCGGTTTCGCCGCGGTCGCTGCAGCCGTTTGACCGGAAACGATCGCAACTGTCGCAGTCAGAAGACCGAGGAGCGTGGGGAAAATTCGGTTTGGAAGGGGCATGGGAGGTGACGACCATCACGCAAACGGCCCACGTTCGCGGCGCAATGGCCTCTTCATTCATCCTGTCTAACTCGACGGCACCCCACGTCACGAGACATGGGCGCGAGCGGTCGCCCGTAACCGGCAAACGACGCCGATCGCGATGTCCGTTTTAAGCGAGAAAGACCTTCCCCACACTCCGCTACTCCGGCCACAGCACGTCCCGCAGGGTCAGGTCGACGAGGGCAAAGTCCTTCGGCTCAATCCGCGCGGTGCGGACAAAACCGCGCATATCCAAACCCACCAGGCCCACCCGGTATCGACGATCGTCTTCGATCTCCTCCAGCTCGTTTTGCGGCCAGATTCGAACCGCCCCGCGGTTCAAGGCTGCCGCTGCACGGCGAAGTTCCGCTCCCGTCATGCTGAACGTGGCAAGGCGGTGGCTGAACGAAAAGGCCGCCAAGTCGGCGATCCGCGTTTCGGTGGCGTGCTGCCACGGCAGGTCCGGGCTGGCCGCGTGTTCCTGGACGACAAAGTCACACGCCAGCGCGCGGCGCACTTGCGCCGCCGCCCAATCGTTGGCTTCGGCCTCGAGCGGAGGCGAGGACCCGTATCGAGGTTCCCATTGCCAGCGGCTGTCAAAGCGACGGGCCGCCACCAGCCGATCATGCTCGGCGAGCACAAAATCCGGCGCCACGTCGCGACTCGCGTTCAGCGTGACCAGGGCACTCGCCGGTTCATAGAGTGCTGGGTCGTTGGCGGTCAGCCAATACATCAATCGTTGCGGGTGCTCCGGGTTGTAATGCAGAAGGCCCAGCCCGCGGCCGCGCCACACCCAGCTTTGCCCATCGTTCGAAACCACACGTCCAGTTGCCGCATCAATTCGCACGGGCAGGTCCTTCGCCCAACGCGCTACCAAAACGTTCTCGGCCTCTCCCCCGAGCAGGATCAGGTTCGAGCGAGCGAGGTCCTCCGTCGTCACCGCGTGATCGGGTTTCACGGGAAGGGCGCCGTACATCATCTCAGGGGACAGATCCCCGGCTGCGGTGAAACGAGACCAGCGGCTGATCACCTCCGCGAGCATCCGAAGTTGCCTGGTCGTCGCATCGTCACCCGTCGTGCCGTAGACCAGCAGCAGCGGTTCACCGTGATACAGCGCGGCGACGCCGCCCGGAAAGTGCAGTCGGAACTTGGGCCGCTCTGGAGCCTCGTGCACCACCCGCGGGGTTTCTTCGAGGAGAACAAACACTTCCTCCGGCAACGGTGGTTCGAGGCGCGCCGCGGGGTGGCCGTTGACGGAGACTTCTAGCGGCCGCGTCCGATCGGCGGGTGAAGCGTCCAGTGCGAGGCGAACGATCCGGGCATTGGTCACGTCGAGATGCAGTCCGTTGTCCCGGTCAAAGCGGGCATGGATTCGGGCCGGCGCGCCACGACTTCCCCACTCCTCCACCCAACTCCAATACGCGCCGCGCGCACTTTCATCCGTCGCCGTGTAGAGGGTACGACGGACCGTCCGCGGGTCCGTCCGCGTTCGTCCATCACGCCAACGCTGCATGTTGGTGCGACCTTCCGCCCAGCGGCCAAACTGGTGCCCCAGCCCGGTGGTCTCCGCGAGGATCGCGGTGCCGCCGGCGCGATTCAGCCACTGCACGCCCGCACGGGCGCCCGAAATCGGAACCACCCTATCATCGTCGCTGTGGAGCGCATACACCGGCAGGTGGATCATGTTCTCGGTGGGAAGATGCTCTGCTGACCCGGCCCACGGCACCGCGCTTGCCCACCGATCGGGATAACGGGAGCCCAGTCCAAAGGTGCCGTAGCCACCCATGCTGCCGCCGGTGAGGTGGATCTGGCCGGGCGCAATCCGCCAATGCCGCCGTACGTAATCCAGCGCCTCCAGCACATCCACTTCCGAAAGGCCCAGGTATCCGCCTGTTCTTCCGCGCCCGTTCACCTGCAGTTCAAACGTGGGCTTCCGGTGTAGATCGCCCCATCGTTCGCCGTGCGTGCCACCCGCGCCGTGTAGTTGGACGATCAGCGGCCATTCGCGCTCCGGAGTGTAGTCCTGCGGGATCCGGAGAGTGAACGGCTGACCACTGCCGTCCACTCTCGAGCGATACGCCCACTCGATCGATCCGCGTTGCTGAAGAAACGCCTGCGGATCTGCGTCGAGCGCTGCACTCCACCGCATCACGCGGTACGCTTGCAACGCAAGTTCCGCCGACAGGTCTCGTGGGTCCGCCAAAGCTCGCTCCAGCTTCTCCGCCAGGTACATGAACCAGCCCCCAATTGCTTCATCCTCCACGATCTGACTTCGTTGATGAGCCCGAAGCGCGGCCTCCCGGGCGTACGCTATGGGATCCTCCGCGGCAATCCAGGCGGCCGCGCCGGTCATGGCATTCGGTGCTTCGGACTGCGCGACGAGGTGATACGCGCCCGGCTCAACGGCGATCACCGCCTCCGCGCCCGCACCCAGGCGTTGGTCGAACACGACTTGAAGAGCCGTATCGATCACGCGCACACGTTGCTGGAGCTGCGGAAACAGGCTGGTGTCGTGATTAAGGTCCGCGGTGAGTCGCACGTTCCATTTTCCCGTCTCACGCTCCAACAACTGAATACGCGGACGCAGTTGCAGTGACGGTGCGAGCAGAGCCGGTGCAACCTTCCGCGGCAGGGCCTCAATGGCGGTGGCCCAGCCCGAACCGTTCTGCTCGATCTTCACCAGCATCCGGTTGCGACCACGCTTTAGTTTGGCCCGAAAGGTCTCGTCGCGGAAACGCACGCCACGCCCGCCCGGCACCCAAGCGACGCGGACCCGTTCGCCGTTGACCCACACCTGGCCGCCATCATCCGAAGCGAAGAAGAACGAAATTCTCTGGTCCTCCGGCGAATCGAGCCACGTGAACAAGTACGCAACTCGACGCTCACCTTCCCCGAACACTTTCGTCAGATCCACCGCACCTTTGCGCCCTGCCTGCACAAGTTGTGGCGCAGCAACTCCAGGCAACGAGGTCCGGGTCGTGAGGACCGCCTTCGCCTCGCCTCCAAGCGAATCCAGGAAGTCGCGGCCGAATCCTTCCCGCGTGTAGCCCTCCACCGTCGGTTGGGCAAGCGGTTCGCTCGGGAACGGTCCGAGGACCAGCCAATCGCGAACGAAGTAATCGTCCGTCACCGCATCGATCGAATGAACCGGCGCGTCGTCGCCGCGTCCGGCCGGCGCGAAAACGAGCCAGAACGCCAACACCATCAACCGCGCCAATCTGCTCATCGGGGTGATTCTCTGATCCACGCTCTGGGCCGCGCGTTCAACCGGCGGTTTCGGCGGTGAACTCGCTTTCGAGAGGACTGTGGACTTCTCACGTTTCGAGTAAGGACAGCACGACCGGCCGCTGGCGCGGCAGTCACCACCTCACCGTCCCGTCGCGCTCGACGAGCGGGGTGTTCAACAAAGCGACGCGGCTTACGGCTTGCACACGGGCGCTGCGCCGTGCCGCGCCGCCCGCGCCCTCGCCGGTCTCGACCCGCCACAGTCGAGCATCCGCCCCGTTTACCTGCCGCTCGCTCGGTAAACAGGGCGTCAACGCGCATCGTTCTCTCCGAGTCCTACAGGAGCGGCCGGCCCACGGCGCGCGGCGATGGCGGAACTCGGAGCAGGTAGGCCATCGTCACTGCAATGTCATCGACTCCCACCCGCTCCCGACTGGATCCCGCCGGCACACCCGCCCCAAACCAGACCTGCGGAACGTGCGTATCGTACTCGTAGGGCGTGCCGTGATTGGTGCCCGTGGGAAGACGGTCCACATGGTAAGGCTGGATGATGAACACCACCGCGGCACTGCGTTCGGCGTGATAGCTGCGCCGCGTGCGAGTCAGCAGCGAGTTGCCTTCAGTGGGCGCCGCCAGAACCTCCGCTCGCGTGTAGGCGGCGGCCACTCCAGGCTGTTCACGCAACGCGTCCCGCAGCACGGGAGCCGCGTCCTCGGCGCGCAATTGTTTCGCTTCGAGAGCGGCCGCCTGGAAGTGAAAGCCAAAATTGTCACGACTGACCCAATACAGTCCGTCCGGCAGGGGGCCGAAGGCGGCGTCGAGCGCGCGCTGGGCCACTTCCTCCAAGGCCCGGCCCCGGTAGCGTCCGCTCGGGATCGAGGAACCCAGCTGCTGCACGCGTTCCGGCAGCGGACTCACACCGTGGTCCGCCGTCAGGGTGAGCACATAGCGGCCAACGCCCACCTGCTGGTCCAGGGCCAGCAGCAGCTTCTCAAGGAGGCGATCCAGGCGCAGCACGGAATCCATCACCTCGTGGCTGTCCGGCCCGTAGGCATGGCCGATAAGATCGGTTTGGGAGAAGCCGATGCAGAGCAGGTCCGTGGTGTCATCGAGTCCGAGTTGCTCCTCCCGGAGCGCAAGCTCGGCGAACGCCGCGACCAGCTCGAGGCTCAAGGGCGAATGGGAGAACGCCTCGTAGTAAGCCGGCGTAACTTCCGTTCCTCCTCCGTTCAACGTCTTGGGCAGCACCCGCGTCAGACCAAACTGGTCCGATTCCCCCTCGGCGTCGTCGGGCCCCTGGACGGCATCGTACACGGAGCGGTCCAGGAGGTGTGTCCATTGCGCGCCAAACGCCCGCTCGACGCGCTGCTCCGCATTGAAGGCTTCCACCCAAGCGGGCAATTCGTCCCGGTAATACTGGGAGGTGACGAAGCGGCCGCCATCCAGCCAGTAGGCGCCGTCCGCATACGCGCCGCCGAGCAGAATCGCCGAACGATCCTTGTTCGCCAGCGAGATCACGCGGCTGCGCGCGCCGAAGCGGAGCTTCAGCTGGTCGCCCACCGTCATCTCCAGCAGTCGTCGCGGAGAGCGGCCGGACTTCGCCTTGAAGTATCCACCCGGCGATGACGTCACCGGTGCCGCACCGATCAGCGGGTACTCCGAGTCCTCCACCGAGGTGACGAATTGCCAGGAGTCGCGATCGATCCACTCGTTGGCGATGATCCCGTGCACGTCAGGGAGCGCACCCGTGGCCACGGTTGCATGGCCGACCGCCGTCTTCGTGACCGCGTAGCGATAATGGCAGTTCTCAAACCGGTACCCCTCGCGCATCAGGCGGCGAAATCCACCTTCCGAGAAATAAGGCGCAAATCGGTCGAGGTAGTCGGCCCGAAATTGGTCGACCACAATGAACACCCCGAGCCGCGGGGGCGGTTCACCAGCCGTTGGGGCGCCGAACAGAGGCGCAGCTAGAACGGGGAACAACAAGAGGCGTGAAAGCAGGGACATCGCAAAAAACCCTCTCGCAACGAGAGTGAACGAGGTGAGCACGACGAAAGAAAGACCGCCTGTAAAATGTTTAGAAGCCAATCGGGACGGACTCGCCAAGGGCTGCAACTCGTTGGCGTCGACGACACCTGCAGAAACGGATACCCCGACCAACCAACGTGAGAGGCCGCCGAGTGTTGTCGGACCCCCGCGCACCTTCGGGATCCAAGTCGCCACGCATCCGGCTCTGCCGAGCACGGAACGACTCGTCGGGGCAGTTGCGGGACCGCGGCTTTCGATCGAATTTCAAAGACGCGGAAGTTCGCGAAACTTGCGGCATGGGCAAACGTCATTTCCCGGCAAGGATTTAGCCGTTGAGCCCACGCCGTCGGGCGCCGACCAGATCCTCCCCTCTCTAAATGTCTTCCTCGCCCCCTCCATCCCGCCGTCGTTGGTTTGTGTTTGCCGCTGTGGCGGTTGTGTTTGGCCTCGCGACTTGGTACTTCGCCACGCGCCCTCAACAAACCGCCGAGCGCGGCTGGAACCGCGGCCCGAATCCCGCTTGGGCCACCACCGAGAAGGGGCCGCCGCTGATTCCGGTTCGGGTCGTCCCGGCGGAGCGCCGCGCTCTTCCTGTGCACCTCAAGGCCATCGGCACGGTCACCCCGCTGAACACGGTGACCGTCCGCAGCCGGGTCGACGGGCAGCTCTTGCGCATCCTCTTCGAGGAAGGCCAACGGGTCCGGAAAGGCGCCCGCCTCGCCGAAATCGATCCGGCCTCCTACGAGATCGCGCTCTCGCGAGCGGAAGGTCAGCTCCAGCAGAACGCCTCCCAGTTGGAGAACGCGTTGCGAGACCTGGAGCGGCTCCAACAACTGATGGCGCGCAACTTGGTGAGCGCCCAGGAGATCGAAGCGCAACAGGCCCTCGTGCGGCAGCGACGGGGCGCGCTGGCGGCCGATCAGGCCAACGTCGACAACGCCCGATTGCAGCTGGCCTATACGCGGATCGAGGCGCCGATCTCCGGCCGTTTGGGCCTGCGACTCGCGGATGAGGGCAACCTGATCCGCGGCGGCGACAGCGGCGGCATCGTCGTCATCACGCAGACACAGCCGATCTCGGTGGTTTTCACGATTCCCGAGATAGAACTCTCCAACGTGCTTCAGCCGCTCCGGGCGGGTGAAGAGCTGCAGGTGGAAGCATGGGACCGCAGTGAGCGGACGCTGCTCACCTCCGGCGTGCTCCGAGCAGTCGACAACCAGATCGATCTCTCCACCGGCACGCTGCGCCTGAAAGCAGAGTTTCCCAATACGGATGAACGCCTCTTTCCCAATCAGTTCGTCAACGTCCGGATGCGCGTCCGCACGATCCCCGACGCGATCGTGATTCCGTCAGCGGCCGTGCAGTTCGGCTCCCGCGGCACGTATGTATACGTCATTAATGATCAGGATCAGGCGACGGTTCGCGCGGTCACGCTCGGGCCCTCGGATGGAACCGATCAGTCCATCACGAACGGCCTGAAGCCTGGTGAGGCCGTCGTGCTTGAAGGCCTGGACCGGTTGCGCGAAGGCCGCCGCGTTCTGGTCGTGAAAGACGGCGAAGCGCTACCGTCGTCGGGTTCTCTTTCGCCCGCGAAGGACTCATGAATCCATCCCGGGCCTTCATCCTTCGGCCGGTTGCCACGTCGCTGCTCATGGCGGCGCTGCTGCTCTCGGGCATCCTGGCATATCGGTTGTTGCCGGTCTCCGCCCTGCCGCAGGTGGATTTTCCCACCATTCAGGTGTTCACGTTTTATCCGGGCGCGAGCCCGGAGGTGACGGCCAGCGCGATCACCGCGCCGCTTGAGCGTCGCTTTGGGCAGATCCCCGGCATGAGCCAGATGTCATCCACCAGCTCGGGCGGAGCGTCGGTCGTGACGTTGCAGTTCGCGTTGGAGGTTTCGATGGACGTGGCTGAGCAGGAAGTGCAGGCCGCGATCAACGCGGCGGACAACCTGCTCCCCAACGACCTCCCGGCGCCTCCCATCTACCGCAAGGTCAATCCGGCGGACGCGCCGATCCTCACGCTCGCCGTCACCTCAGGCAGCCTGCCGCTGCCCGAGGTCCATGATTTGGTGGATACACGCATCGCGCAGAAACTCGCGCAGATTCCCGGCGTGGGCATGGTGAGCCTCGCGGGCGGTCAGCGACCCGCCGTGCGCGTCCAGGTCAACCCGGCGGCGCTGGCCGCCCGCGGGCTCACGCTGGACGATGTCCGGAGCGCCATCAACGCCGCCAGTGTCAATCAGCCCAAGGGCAGCTTTGACGGGCCTTATCGGAGTATCCTGATGGATGCGAACGACCAGCTGCGTTCCGTCGAGGAGTACCGGGATTTGATCATCGCCTGGCGCGACAATGCGCCCCTGCGGCTTGGGGACGTGGCGACAATCGTCAATTCCGCGGAAGACCGCCGGCTGGCGGCCTGGGCCGATGAGGCGCCGGCTGTGCTCGTCAATGTGCAACGCCAGCCGGGCGCCAATGTGATCGAAGTTGTCAATCGCGTGCGCGCACTGCTTCCGCAACTCTCCGCGAGCCTGCCGGCCGCCGTCGATCTCGCCGTATTGACCGACCGGACACAGAGCATCCGCTCCTCGGTGCGGGCCGTGCAGCACGAACTGCTGTTCGCGGTCGGGCTCGTGGTGCTGGTGACGTTTCTCTTCCTGCACAACATCCCTTCCACGATCATCCCAAGCATCGCGGTGCCGCTCTCGTTGATCGGCACTTTCGGCGTGATGTACCTCGCGGGATATTCCTTGAATATCCTGACGCTGATGGCGCTCACCGTCGCGACCGGATTCGTCGTGGATGACGCGATCGTGATGCTGGAAAACATCGCCCGGTATCGCGAAGCCGGCGCGTCCCCGATGGAGGCGGCGTTAAAGGGCTCGGCCCAGATCGGGTTCACGCTCGTCTCGCTGACCATCTCGCTCATCGCGGTGCTGATTCCGCTGTTGTTCATGGGCGATGTCGTGGGGCGTTTGTTCTTCGAGTTCGCGATCACACTCGCCGTTTCCATCCTGATCTCGCTGGTCGTCTCGCTGACGCTCACGCCGATGATGTGCGCGCGCATGTTGCCCGCGGCCGGGCCCCACGAAGCAAAGCGCGGCTTTCTTGACGGGGTGATCGAGTGGTATGGCCGCGCGCTCGACGCCGTTTTGCGGCATCAAGGCTGGGCGCTCTTCGCCACGGTGGTGACGCTGGCGCTCACGGCGCTGCTCTATCTCGCAGTACCGAAAGGCTTCTTCCCCGTTCAGGACAACTCCGCCATCCAGGTTGTGACCGAGGCGCCGCAATCGATCTCCTTTGCGGCGATGTCCGAGCGACAGCAGGCTCTCGCGGCGAAGATCCTCGAGGACCCGGCCGTCTCGAGTCTCTCGTCCTTCATCGGAGTCGACGGCACCAACGCCACGCTCAACAGCGGGCGCATGCTCATCAACCTCAAGCCGCACGGCCAACGGAAGGATGGCGCGCTCGATGTGATCGCCCGCCTGCGCGAAAACACGCGCTCGGTCCCGGGCATCACGATGTACATGCAGCCGGTGCAGGAACTGACGATCGAGGATCGCGTCAGCCGCACGCAGTTTCTCTTCACGCTCACGAGTCCCGATGAACGACTGCTGCACGAATGGACGCCTCAGTTGATCGAGCGTTTGCGCGCCCAGCCGGAACTGGCCGACGTCGCGAGCGACCTGCAGAACGAAGGCCTTCAGGCGTACCTCGAGATCGACCGCGACGCCGCCAGCCGTCTCGGCATTACCGTCGCCGAAATCGACAACGCGCTCTACAGCGCGTTTGGGCAGCGGCAGATCTCCACCTTGTTTACGCAGGCGAGCCAGTATCGGGTGGTGCTCGAAGTCGATCCACGCCTGGCGCGTGGCCCGGATGCGTTGGAGGCCATCTACGTGACAACGCGCAACGGCCGCCCGGTGCCGCTCTCGAGCCTCGCCACGGTGCAGCAACGCGCCACGACCCTGCTCGTGAATCACATCGGCCAGTTCCCGGCCGTGACGATCTCGTTTAACCTCGGCCCTTCGGCCTCGCTCGGCGACGCGGTGTCCGCGATCGAACGCAGCGCGGCCGAACTCGAACTGCCGCCCGCGATCGAGTTGCGCTTCCAAGGCGCCGCACACGCGTTCCGCGCTTCGTTGTCGAGCACGTTGTGGCTGGTCCTCGCGGCGGTGGTCACGATGTACATCGTACTCGGCGTGCTTTACGAGAGCAGTATCCACCCGATCACTATCCTCTCCACCCTGCCCTCGGCCACCCTCGGGGCGCTGCTGGCGCTGTGGCTGACCAATCGACCGCTCGATATGATCGCGGTGATCGGCATCATCCTGCTGATCGGCTTGGTGAAGAAGAACGGCATCATGATGATCGACTTCGCGCTGGAGGCGGAGCGGCAGCAAAAACTCTCGCCCCGCGACGCCATTCACCGGGCGGCGCTGCTGCGTTTCCGACCGATCCTCATGACGACATTGGCCGCGCTGTTCGGTGCGCTGCCGCTGATGTTGTCGACCGGCTCCGGCGCTGAGCTCCGCCAGCCCCTGGGTCTAGTGATGGTTGGAGGTCTCCTCGTGAGCCAGGTGCTGACGCTGTTCACCACCCCGGTCGTGTACCTCTTCTTTGATCGCCTGGCCCACGGCGCGAAACGTCGACGGGCCCGGCAAACCAAAGCCGTCCCGGGTGGGCAACCCGCACCGCAAGGGATCGCGTCATGAATCTGTCCCGACCGTTTGTCCGGCGTCCCGTCGCCAGCTGCCTCATCGCCGTCGCGCTGGTGCTGGTCGGCGCGTTGGCGTACGGTCTGTTGCCGGTCTCGCCGCTGCCACAGGTCGACTTCCCGACGATCCGCGTGAGCGCGTCGTTGCCTGGCGCGAGTCCGGAGACGATGGCCTCGAGCGTGGCGACGCCACTGGAACGGGCGTTGGGCAGCATCGCAGGTGTCACCGCGATCACGTCTGACAGCCGCCAAGGTGCGGCCAACATCGTGCTCGAGTTTGCCTTCGACCGCGACATCGACGCGGCGGCGCGCGACGTTCAGGCCGCGATCAACGCAGCACGGGCACAGTTGCCGGCCGGCATGCCGGGCAATCCGTCGTATCGCAAAGTGAACCCGTCGCAGGCGCCCATCATGGCGCTGGCGTTGAGTTCACCCAATCTTTCGCCCGGCCACCTGTACGACCTGGCGGCGACGATTCTCGCGCAGAAGCTCTCGCAGGTCAGCGGCGTGGGTGAAGTGACCGTCGGCGGAAGTTCGCTGCCCGCGGTGCGGGTCCAACTGAACCCCCACGCGC
Organism: Verrucomicrobiota bacterium; assembly: GCA_023386835.1. Classification (GTDB taxonomy): domain Bacteria; phylum Verrucomicrobiota; class Verrucomicrobiia; order Opitutales; family Opitutaceae; genus Actomonas. The sequence goes on along the minus strand of JAEWIY010000172.1, from coordinate 1,338 downwards.
TCGCCCACTACGGGATCGCGCTCGACGAAGTCCGTCGCGCCATCAATCAGACCAATTCGCTCCGGCCGCGCGGTCTGGTGGAACGCGACGACCAGAGCTGGCAGTTGGAGATCAATGGACAGTTGCGACGCGCCGAAGATTACCTGCCGCTCATCATCCGCTATCGCGATGGCTCCCCCGTGCGACTCGGTGACGTCGCGAAGGTCACCGACTCGGTCGAAAACCGTTACAGCTCCGGATTCCACAACGACCGCCCCGCAGTCCTTTTGATGGTCAGCCGCCAGCCGGGCGCCAATATCATCGAGACCATCGACGCGATCAACGAGCAGCTGCCGGGCTTGCGAGCGCTGCTACCGGAGGATGCGGATCTCGCGGTGGTGATGGATCGCTCGCCCGGCATTCGGGCGACGCTGCACGAATCGCAATTCACGCTGATTCTCTCCTCGGGCCTGGTGGTGCTCGTCGTGTTCCTGTTTCTGGGCAGTGCGCGGGCCGCCATCATTCCGAGCCTCGCGATCCCGGTTTCGTTGATCGGCACGTTCGCGATCATGTACGCGTATGGATTCTCGCTGAACAACCTGTCGCTCATGGCGCTGATTGTGGCCGCGGGGTTGGTGGTGGACGACGCCATCGTCGTGCTGGAAAACATTTCGCGGCACATCGAACGCGGCCTCTCGCCTTTCCGCGCGGCGATCAAGGGCGCGGGTGAAGTCGGATTCACGTTGCTGGCGATGAACCTCTCGCTGGTGGCGGTCTTCATCTCGATCCTGTTCATGGGCGGCTTGGTCGAGCGGCTGTTCCGGGAGTTCTCGATCACCCTCGCGGCGGCCATGCTGGTCTCGCTCATCGTGTCGCTCACGCTGACGCCGTCGCTCTGCGCGCGACTGCTGCGCGCCCGCCACGCGGCGGGCGCCTCCGGGCTGGCCCGACGGACGGATGCGATCTTCGGACGACTGCGGGAGTTTTATGCGTCCACCCTCAGCTGGGTGCTGCGCCACGCCACGCTGACGTTGTTGATCCTCATCGGCACGATCGCGCTCAACGTCACGTTATACGTGCGCATCCCGAAGGGTTTCCTCCCGCAACAGGACACGGGCCAGCTGATGGGATTCGCCCGCGGCGACGACGGATTCTCGTTCCAGATCATGCAGCCGAAGATCGAGGAATACCGCCAGCTCGTGATGAGCGATCCCGCCGTCAGCGACGTCATTGGTACTGCCGGCGGCAATACGGGCACGAGCAACGCGCGCATGATCATCCGGCTCAAGCCGCTCGCGGAACGTCAGGTCTCGGCGACCGAGGTCGTCAACCGCCTGCGCGGGCAGGCGCCGCCGATCC
>JAEWIY010000024.1 GCA_023386835.1 Verrucomicrobiota bacterium | reverse complement strand
GGCGGGGGGCGTTCTTCTGCGCGGGGGGGGGGGGGGGGCGCCCGCCCCCCCCGCTGCTGGCGCGAACACTGCTAAGTCTCGCGCATGTGTTTTCCACTGGCTTCGCGGCCGGAAGCTCCACGCGACTTTGACCCGACAACGATGCAAGGGACTCCGCCGCGAGCGTCCGAGGAGCGGGAGGCGTCGCAATGATCGGATTCTGGTCGAGACGCGCGTGGTTGCGCTCGCTGGTGGTGGCCGCCGGCGGGATGAGCGTCCGGGCGACGGGCTGGGCTCAGGATTTGGAGCGGCCGCCTCCAGAAGGGAAACACATTAACCTGGCGGGCAACGAAAACCCGTTCGGCCCTTCGCCTGATGTCGTGCGACGGATCCTGCGCGCCGCGCCGGAGTCGTGTCGTTATCCTTTCCGCGAAGAATACGTGTTGAAGGAGTTGATCGCGCGACGCGAGCAGGTGCCGATCGATCATATCCTGTTGGGCAATGGGGCCGACGAGGTGCTGGCGCTCGCTGCGGCAGCTTTTCTCACACCCGGCGGTGAAGTGGTGGCGACGACACCGACCTATTTCCAACTCACGGACTATGCCGCCAAGCGCGGAGCCATCATGCGGTGGGTGCCGCATCGGCGTGAGACCATGCAGCACGACCTTCCGGCGCTGGAGCGCGCGGTGGGTTCGAAGACGCAGCTCGTGTATGTGTGCAATCCCGACAACCCGACGGGCACCGCGGTGAATTCAGCGGAGCTCGAGGCCTTCTGTCGGGCGGTGTGTCCGCGCGCTCCTGTCGTGGTGGACGAGGTGTATCTGGAATTACAAGACAGTTTCCCGGCCGATACCCAGGTTCGGCTCATTCAGGAAGGGTTGCCGCTGATCGTGGTGCGCTCGTTCTCGAAGATGCACGGGCTGGCCGGGCACCGGATCGGTTATGCCGTGGCGCCGCCCCGGCTGCTGGAGACGTTGCAGCGGTGGCAGATGTCGAGTTTGAACTACCTCGGCGTCATCGCCGCGCGGGAAAGCCTGTTTGATCAGAGCTTTCACGCCTGGACGTTGGGGAAGATCCGGGCGGGCCGGGCGCGATTCTGCGCGTTGCTCGACGAACTCGGGCTGCGCTACACCCCGTCGCACGGAAATTTTGTCTTTCACGAAGTGCGGCGGCCCGTGACGGATTACCAGGCGCGGATGGAGGTACGTGGTTTCCTGGTCAATTGGCCGCACGCGCCCGTGGAGCCTTACCTGGATTGGTGTCGGACCAGCATCGGCACGGACGACGAGATGCGCCGGCACGAACAAGCGATGCGGGAGGTGTTTGCGGCCGCTTGAGGTTCGCGGATGCGCCGGCGCCGAGACTCGGCGCAAGCCTCCTTGCCACGTCCGGGGTGGTGACGCAGCTTCGGGGTGGTGCCTTATTTTGACCACAACGCCACCACACCCCTGAGCAGCGCTGCGCGCGAGGCGTGGCTGCGCGCGCAGGATGAAGCCTGGTCCAACGCCTCCAGTCCGCATCGAGCGGGCGCGCGAGTGAAGATCCGCCTCGATGCGGCGCGCCGACGGTTGGCGGAGTTTCTCGACAGCGAGCCGGAGCGCTTGGTTTTCACGGCGGGAGCCACCGAGGCGGCGGAGGCGATCTTTCAACACCTGGCGCGGACGCTGCCGGTTGAGCAGGTTATCCTCGTCAACCCGACCGAGCATCCGTGCGTGTTGGGGGCGGCGCGGCGGCATGTTGGCGAAAGTCGACTGCACTGGCTACCGGTGACAGCGGACGGAGTTGTCACCACCGATGCCTTACACGCGGCGCTCCGCGAGCAACCGCAAGCCGGCGCGGTGGTGGTTATGGCTGCGAACAACGAAACCGGCGTGCTGCAGCCGTGGGCCGAACTCGCAGCGATCTGTCGGGAGGCGCGGTGTGCGTACGTGTGCGACGCGTCGCAGTGGCTCGGAAAACTGCCGGCGAGCCGCCTTGGTGAGGTCGATTGGTGTTTTGGGGCGGCACACAAGTTTGGCGGGCCCAAGAGCGTCGGGTTTCTCCAGGTGCCGAGCGGCGCCGATGGCTTCGTCGTCCGGCCGGGCACGCAGGAAGCCGGCCGGCGCGCGGGCACGGAGGATTTTCCCGGCATCGCTGCGATGATCGCGGCCCTGCAGGAAGCGGAGCAGACCCAAGTGCTGTGGGAAACCGAGCGGGTGCACTGGCGCGAGCAGTTTGAGAACGACGTGCAGCGGCGACTCCACGGAACGCGAATTGTCGCGCGCGGCGCGGAGCGGCTCTGGAATACGGTTTCACTCTGCCTGCCGGAGGGTGAGAACACCCGCTGGGTGACGCGGCTCGACAAACGCGGTTTCGAAGTGTCCACAGGGTCGGCGTGCGCCAGCGGTGGAGAGGCGCCCTCGCACGTCCTGGCGGCGCTCGGATTCTCGGCCGATGAGGCGAAGCGTGTGATCCGCGTCAGCTCGGGCTGGACCACGAGCCGCGAAGATTGGCAGGCGCTGGCGGATGCGCTGGTGGCGGTGTCGGCGGAGGTGAAACCTTCAGGGGCCGTGGTCCGCGTGTAGTGAAAACGTTGCGACAAGAACGTTTGATGCATACCGATGGTTGCCGGTCCAGGACGGCGCGGCTCCTTTCTTTCCCATGCGCCTGCACCGCCTGACGCTGCAGCATTTCCGGAACATAGCCGGGGCGGATCTCCGGCTCGCACAGCGGCAGCATTTCCTGCTCGGGCCCAATGGGCAGGGGAAGACCAACCTGCTCGAGGCCGTCGGCTTTCTGACGGCGTTGCGTTCGTTCCGGACCGCGGAGCAGCGGCTGCTAATCGCGCAAGGGCAGCCGGAAGCGGTCATCGTGGCCGAGTTGGAGCACGAACAAATGGGGGCGACGCGTGTGGCGGTGAAGCTGCGCCCTGGCAGCAAGGAAGTTTGGATCGACGCGACGCGGGTCACACGGCTGGCCGACTTCATCGGGCAGTTTCCCACCGTCGTTTTTTCGTCGCAGGACCAGCAGCTGTTACGAGGTTCTCCCGGCGGACGCCGCCGCTGGCTCGACCTGACCCTGGCCGCGACGGATGCCGGGTATCTGTCGGATCTGCAGGCGTATCACCAAGCCCTGGCGGCGCGGAATGCGTTGCTGAAACGGCAGGCGGCGGACGCGGAGATCGCGGCGTTTGAGCGACCGCTGGCCCGGCACGGCGCCGCGTTGATGGCGGCGCGGGCGCGGGCGCTTGAGCAACTCGCACAGACGCTGACGGAGGTGTACGCGAAGATTGCCCAGGCCGCGGAGCCCGCGGGCTTCGCGTATTCGCCGGATCAAGACGGTGCGACCGAATCCGAACTGCTAGCCAAGCTGGAGTCGACGCGGGCCCGCGACCGACAATTGCGTGCCACCGGGACGGGGCCCCATCGCGATGATTTCACGTTCCTGCTGAGCGAGCGGGCGGCGCGGGATTTTGCGTCGGAAGGCCAGCAACGTTCGCTGGTGCTCGCGTTGCGGCTGGCACAGAGCCGCTATTTCCATTCGCGCCGCGGCGTGCAGCCGGTGCTGTTGGCAGATGACGTCTTGGGTGAACTTGATCCGGATCGGCGTCGGCGCTTCTGGGCCGCGCTCTCTCCGGAGACGCAGGTGATTGCCACCGGGACGGCGCCACCCGACGCGGAGCTTGGGGTGTGGCAGGTGTTCGGCGTCAGCCAAGGCACCTTTGCCGAGAGTTCCACCGCGCCGGAACAACCGATCAACGCTCCATGACGCTCGACGTCTGGCAGTGGATACTCGCGGTGGCGGCGGCTGTGCTGATCGGGTTGTCCAAGACGGCCATCAGCGGGGTCGGACTGGTGTCGGTGGCGATCTTCGCCAACCTGCTTCCGGCGCGCGAGGCGAGTGGTTTTGTTCTGCCGTTGCTCATCTGCGCGGACCTGATCGCGGTCCTCGCGTACCGACGACACACGCAGTGGAAGCATCTGACGCGTCTGTTTCCGTGGACCGGCTTGGGCGTGTTGGCGGGTTGGTTCGCGATGGGCCGGATCAACGATCGCCAGGCGAGTGTGTTGATCGGCCTGATCATTCTCACCATGATCGGCCTGCAGGTGTGGCGTCGGCGTCGCGGTGGGAAAGAGCCGGAAATCCACGGTCACACCGTGGCTGCTCTCGTCGGGATGCTGGCGGGTTTCACCACCCTGATTGCCAACGCGGCTGGTCCGCTGATGGCGATTTATCTGATCGCGATGCGCCTGCCGAAGATGGAGTTCGTCGGCACGGCGGGTGTCTTCTTTTTCCTGCTCAACGTCTTCAAGGTGCCGTTCATGGTGCAGCTCGGGCTGATCGATACCCGCAGCATCACCGGCAACCTTTGGCTGGCGCCCATCGTGGTGGCGGGTGCGCTGGCCGGGCGCTGGTTGCTCCCGCACGTGAACCAGCAGTTGTTCGAGCGACTCGCGCTGGGCTTCAGCGCCCTCGCCGGGCTGAAGTTGTTGTTCTAGGAGGGGAGCAGGGGCAGGGCGCAAGGTGGCCAAGTGTGCCAAGGGCCAAGTGTGCCAAGTGTCCAAGTACCAGGTGAACAAGTACCAGGTGCCAAGGAACAAGGGGCAAATGGTCGGCTTGAAGTAGAGCTGCGATCGGAGTTAGGCGGGAGTTCCGGGAGTTCTGCTGTCTTTCCTGCTCCCTGCTCCCTGCTCCCTGCTCCTTGCCCCTGCTCATTGCCCCCTGCTCATGGGCCTCCGCTTCCAGCTTGTGTGCGCCTCCTGGGCGCGAAAAGGTGAGGTGTGGCCCGGCTGAACGTCCGACAACTTTGGAAGGCGAAGATTGAGGGGGGGCTGTTGCCCGCGCGTTCACCGCTGCCGGTCCTGCTCCCTGCTTCGACGGGTGGCGGGCGGAGCTGGCCGGAGCCCACACTCCAGCGTGTTCCGTTCCGGGGGCAGGTGCTGGGAATTGATCCTTCCTTGCGAGGCACGGGTTTGGCACTGGTGGAGTTTACTCCGGGACGGCAGCCGGTGCTGCTGCGCTGCGCCACGGCCCGGGTCCCGCGCAGCCTCGGCATGCCTGAGGCGCTGGCGGAAATTCACCGGGCCGTGACGTCTTACCTGCGCGACTTCGCGGTGCGTCACGTGGCGCTCGAACAGACGATCTACGTGCAGAATTTCCAGACTGCCCAGATCCTCGGGGCGGCCCGGGGCGCGGCGATCGCTGCGGCGGCCTTGCTCGACCGGCCCGTGTTTGAGTACCCGCCGCTGCGGGTCAAGCAGGCGGTCGTGGGCGCCGGTCGGGCGAGCAAGGAACAGATGGCCCGCACGGTCATGTCCTTCCTCGGCCACGGCCGCACGCTCGCTTTCGACGAGGCGGATGCCGCCGGCGTCGCCCTCTGCCACGCCTTCACGTGGAAGGATGAAGGTGGGGGGAAGTAGGAAAGTGGAAAGTACCAAGTAGCAAGCTGCCAGGGGCCAAGTAACAAGGACCGAGGATCCAGGTGGCAAGGAACAGGCCTCGGGAGCGTGTAACGAGACGGTGAATACCCCTGGGCGTCGGCGCAGCCCCGTTGGGGGATGGATCCGGCCTGGTTACTTGAGTCCTTGAACCCTTGTGACTTCCTACTTTGCTCCTCCCAGGACCGTTTTCAGCACCTGGCTGAGTTCGGCGACGCGGTAGGGCTTGGTTAGATACGCGCTGAAACCGAGGTCGAGGCACTGTTTGGCCATGCCTTCGTGGTCGTAACCGCTCGACATGATCGCGCGCACCTCCGGGTCCATCTGCTTCAAGTGGAGGAAACACTCCTCGCCGCCCATGCCACCGATGACCGAGAGATCGAGGATCACCGCGTCGTAGGGGCGGTTCACGTTGAGCTGGCGCCGGTACATCGCGAGTGCCTGCTCGCCGTTCGAGGCGACGTCGCAGACATACTCCAGGCTCTTGAGCATCGCTGCGGTGATCTGGGTGATGCTTGCGTCGTCGTCCATCAACAGCAGACGACCGGTGCCGAAGCGAAGCGAAGGTGCGCGCCGCGCGGTGGCGGTCAGCTCACGTTCGCACGCGGGCAGGAAGGCGCAGAAGGTGGTGCCGACGCCGACGATCGACTCGACGCCCAGTTCGCCGCCGTGGCGGCGGATGATCGACAGCGCCGTGGCGAGACCGAGGCCCGTGCCTTGTTTCTTTGTGGTGAAGAACGGATCGAAGATGCGCTGGAGGTGCTCGGGTGAGATGCCGCAGCCATTGTCCTGCACCTCCATCTGCACGTAGCGGCCGGCCGGCAGATTATCGAGCTGGCCGGCGGCCAGGGTGAGGCCGCGGCAACGGATCCAGAGCTGTCCGGTTTGATCCTCCGGAATCGCCTGCAGCGCGTTGATGATGAGATTCTGGAAAACCTGCAGCATCTGGCCGCGATCCACCTCGACGGGACCGGCGTTCTCATCGAGTTCGAGTGTCACCGCCGCGCGCTCGCCGACCGAGGCGATCCGCAGCGAATCACGCAGGATCACCGCTGGCGAAACGACCTGCAGGTTGTCGCCGGTCGATCCCTTCGCCAGGTCGAGCAGCTGGCGCGTGAGCGTTTTCGCGGCCATGCAGGCCGTCTCGGCGTCCTCGAGATGGGAACTGTCGCGGTTCTCCTTCGCTTGCGACACGCCACCGAGGATCGTCGTGAGCAGGTTGTTGAAATCGTGGGCGATGCCGCCGGCGAGCTGGCCGAGGCTTTCGAATCGGTTCGCGCGCAGCAGTTCATCCGGATTCAACGGCATCGCGGCGGGATCGCGGAAAACAATCACCACACCGAGCGCCTTGCCTTCCGCGTCGTGCGCCTCGGTGACGCTCCAGGCGATGGGGCGGAGCGGGCCCCCTTCGAGCGGGGCGAGACCGTGCTCCGTGTGCAGGCGGGGCCGCGCGTTTTCGGCCAGCGTCCACATGGCGTCATCGGCGGGTCGGCCATCGGTGAGTGTGCGCAGCCGGAAAACATCCTCGATGATCTGGTCGCGCGCGCGCTGCAGCGAATAACCCGTCATCGCCGCCGCGGGCTCGTTCAGGTGCAGCACCCGTCCGGAGCGATCGGTGATGATCACACCTTCGTTCACCGCGTTGAGCGCCGCCTCTGCCACGTGGCTGGCGGCGCCGCTGAACGCACTGCTCGGCAGGGCGAAGCCGATCACCCGTGTGACGTCACCACGCTTTGAATACTGGCCGTGCACCCCGAGCAGGACGGTCACGGGCACATGGTCCGCCCGGACCAGGTTGACCGAGCGGAAGCGCCAGGCGGCGCTGGCCGCGCTGTCCTTGAAGTCGGCCGCGAGCTCCGCGGGCGTGGAGAAACCAAAATGCGCGGCCAGTTGCTCGAGCGTCGGCGCGTCGGTCGGCCGGACCGTCAAGGCCTGCCAGGCCGGCGACACACTCGCGCGGTTGGCGGCAAAGTTGATGTCGAAGACCGCCAGCCCGCCTTCGCTCGACAGGTGCGACAACCGGTCTTCGGCCGCCATGCCCTGTTCCTCCCATTCCTTGCGTTCGGTGATGTCGAGCATCACCCCGGCGACGCGGTCCAGTTCACTGGCACCGGCGAACACCTGCACGCCCACCACGTGCACCCAAAGCCAGTGGCCGGCGCGGTGCTTCATCCGGCACTCGAGGGAGAAGGTGCGTTGCTCGCCCGGGGCGGCTTTCCGGCCGAGCCGGTCGGGCGCGGCGCTGGAATCTTCCGGGTGCAGGAGCCGCAGCCACGTTTCGTACGTGTCCTCGAGATCGGACGCGCCGTACCCCAGCAGTTTTTTCCAACCGGCGGAGTAGCGGAACCGTCCCCCGCGAAAATCCAAGTCGAAGAAGCCGATGGCCGCGCTGCCGGCGAGCAGGTCGGAGCCCCAAGTCAGCGTCGAATTGGGCGAGGATGACGGCTGGGAGGAGACAGTCGCGGTCGGCGTCGTTGCGACCATCACCGTTGCGAAATAACCGCTCGGTTCTGCCGAACCGTTGGCCGCTTCGAGGCGAAGCCGCACTTCCACCGGTGCGCCGACGAGCGGTTGTGCGGAAAGGGTCAGTCCAGGCGTGCCGACGCTGCTCGCGATGACCTCCCATTGCGCCTCGAGAAAAGCGGGATCGGAGGAAACGATCTCGAAGGCGAACAGCTGTGGAAACGAACGGCCGGCGAGTTCGCGCGGATCAGCGCTCCAGAGCTGACCGGCCACATCGTTCGCCAGCAGCACGCGTCCCTGCGCATCGAGGGTGAAAAGCGCCGGCCCGGCCAACCGTGGTGCGGTCGCGACCGGTTCGGCCATGGAAGCGGAGCTCGGGAGCGAAGTACTCGATGATGCAGCCAATTGAGGGGAGAGACATAAGGGGGACGATCCTCATGCCGGCGCAAGCTGCTAGGGGCTGAGACGCCATCCGACAACGCCAAACGTCGCCGTTTTTCCCCTGGCCGACGAATGATTTGCGAGCTGGGGTGAATCCCTCAGGCGCTCGCCAGCGTGCTCGCCGTCGCCTCCGCCTGTACGCGCGCGGGCGAGAGACCGCCCTTCCATTTTTCGACGCGCTCGGCGAGAAAACGGATGTAGGGCGGCTGGTCATTGAGGCAGGGCACATGCTGGAAGGATTCGCCGCCGGCGTGCAGGAACTGCTCTTTGCCCTCGCCGGCGATTTCCTCGAGCGTCTCGAGACAATCGGCCACAAACGCCGGCGTCAGGACGAGCATGCGTTTTTTGCCTTCGCCCGCGAGTCGCTCCAGCTCCTTGTCCGTGTAGGGCGAGAGCCACGGTTCACCAACGAGGCGGGATTGGAAGGAGACCGACCAGGTGTCGGCGGCCAGGCCGGCCCGCCGGACCAGCGCTTCCGTGGTGCGAAAGACCTGCGCGCGGTAGCAAACGGAATGCGCCGGATTGCACGTCGAACAGCAGTTGTCCACGATCGTGCAGTGGGCGTGCGACGTGTCGGCCTTGCGCAGGTGGCGGACCGGAATGCCGTGGTAACTGAAGAGCACGTAGTCGTGCGGTTGTGACAAGTACGGCCGTGAGACCTCGTAGAGCGCCTCGATGTAATCCGCGTCCTGGAAGAAAGGTTGCACGCACTCGACGCGGACACCCGGGGCCACGCGACGCGCTTCCTCGTAAACCTTCACCACGACGGTTTCCCACGAGGACATCGCGTAGTGCGGGTATTGGGGGAAGAGCAGCAGGTCCGTCACGCCGTCGGCGGCGATCTGTGTCAGCACGTCGGCGATCGATGGCTGGCCGTAGCGCATGGCCAAATACACCGGTGTGTCCGGACCGAGGGTGGCCGCCAGCTTGTCGCGCACGGCGCGCGAGATGAGGATCAACGGCGAACCCTGCTCCGTCCAGATCTCCTGGTACGCCTTGGCCGAGTTCGGCGCCCGTTTCGGCGTGATGATGCGATTGACGAGCAGGCGCCGCAGCAGCGGCGAGTCCGGTTTGTCGATCACCCGCTCGTCACCGAGAAACTCCTGCAGATAACGCAGCACGTCCGGCACGGAGGTGGACGCTGGGGAACCGAGATTGACGAGGAGAACGCCGCGTTTGGACATGCAGGAAACTAGACAGAGGTGGGTGGAAGGGCGAGTCAACCAGCGCCAACAACGTCACGGGATGGAGCCACGTGGCTGCCGCTGCAACGACTCACCGCGTGAACGCTCGCGGGAAGCACCAGCCGGTCGCCCGGCACGGAAGGGACCATGGGCAGACGTTGGTGCCCATGGTCCGGAAGCGTAACGCCCGGCGGGCGCAGTAAGCGTCAGGAGGCGACCGGAGCGCCCGCCTTCGCGACGAACTCGCTGATGTCGAGGTTCAGCGCCTTCGCGACGCCGAGGCCGTAGGCCGGATCGGCACGGAAGAAGTGGCAGATCTGCCGCAGCTGGATCTCGCGCGGAACGGACGCCATGTGACGAGCGATGTTGCCGAACAGGCGCTCGCGCTGCCCCTTGTCGAAGAGTCGGAACAGGTTGCCGGCCTGTGTGTAGTCGTCGTTGCCGTCGCGGTGGTTGTAACGCGCCGCGGCACCGTCGATCGCGAGCGGCGGCTCGGCGAAGGCGGGGCACTGCTGCGGGCCACCGAAGCTGTTGGGCTCGTAGTTGACCGAGCCGCCGCCGTTGCCGTCGAAGCGCATGGCGCCGTCGCGGTGGTAGTGCATGACCGGGCAGCGCGGGGAGTTCACCGGCAGCGCCTGATAGTTGACGCCGAGGCGGTAGCGGTGCGCGTCGGTGTAGGAGAGGATGCGCGCCTGCAGCATCTTGTCGGGCGAGTGTCCGATGCCGGGGACGACATTCGCCGGAGCGAACGCCGCCTGTTCGACCTCCGCGTGGTAATTGCGCGGATTGCGGTTGAGCTCGAGGATGCCGACTTCCTGCAGCGGATAATCCGCGTGCGGCCAGACCTTGGTCAGGTCGAACGGGTTGACCTTGTAGTTCGCCGCATCGGCTTCCGGCATGATCTGCACGCAGAAGCGCCAGCGCGGGTAGTTGCCCTGCGCGATGTTGTGGAAGAGGTCCGCCTGCGCCGACTCACGATCCTGGCCGACGATCTGCGCGGCTTCCTCGTCGGTGTGGTAGGTGACACCCTGGAGGGACTTGAAGTGGAACTTCACCCAGTAGCGTTCGCCGATCGCGTTGACGAAGCTGTAGGTGTGCGAGCCGAAGCCATGCATCTGCCGGTAATTGCGGGGCAGGCCGCGGTCGCTGAAGAGGATGGTGACCTGATGGAGGGACTCGGGCGACAAGGACCAGAAATCCCAGGCCGCGGTCGCGCTGCGCAGGTTGGTCTGCGGATCCCGCTTTTGCGTGTGGATAAAGTCGGAGAACTTGAGCGGATCGCGGATGAAGAAGACCGGCGTGTTGTTGCCCACGAGGTCCCAATTGCCCTCGTCGGTGTAGACCTTCAGGGCGAAACCGCGCACGTCGCGCTCGGCATCAGCGGCGCCGCGTTCACCGGCGACCGTGGAGAAGCGGAGGAACACCTCGGCCTTGTTGCCGACCTTGCTGAACAGCTTCGCGCAGGAGAAGCGGGAAATGTCCTGGGTGATCGTCAGCGTGCCGTACGCTCCGGAGCCCTTGGCGTGCACGACCCGTTCCGGGATGCGCTCGCGGTTGAAGTGCGCCATCTTCTCGATCAGCCAGAAGTCCTGCATTAGCACCGGGCCGCGCGGGCCGGCTGTCAGCGAATTCTGGTTGTCGGCGACGGGCGCGCCGGAAGCTGTGGTCAAACGGGGGGCGTCAGGGACGGAATTGGACATGACTCGCGCAGCTTACCGGCTTGCGTCATAGCCGTGAAATATAAGTTTCCCATATCTGTAATAGGTTTAACGAATGGAGATTCACCAGCTGCGTTACTTTCTGGCAGTGTGCCGAACCCGCCATTTCAGCCGGGCAGCGGAGCAGTGTCATGTCTCCCAGCCAGCCTTGAGCCAGCAGATCATGAAGCTGGAGGCGGAGCTGGAAGAGCGCCTCTTTGAGCGGACAAAACGGGAGGTTCGCCTCACGCCGGCCGGAGAGCTGTTGCGAGAGCATGCGGAACGGGTGTTGGAGGAGCTGGAGCATGCGCGACAACAGGTGCGCGACTTGCGCGGATTGTTGCGTGGTCGGGTGGTGGTGGGCGCGTTGCCCACCGTCGCGCCGTACCTGCTCCCGCGACTTTTGCGTGAGTTCGGCGCGCGGCATCCGTCGATCGAGTTGGTGGTGCACGAGGACACGACGGCCCAGCTCGTGCGAGCGGTGGAGGGCAAGGAGGTCGACGTCGCCCTGCTGAGTCTGCCGGTGGCCGGCAGACGGCTCGAAAGCCATGTCCTGTTCGAGGAGGAGTTGTGGGTCGCGTTGCCGGCGGCGCACGCCTTGGGCTCGCGGCGAACCGTCGGGTTGGCGGAACTCGAGGCGGAGCCGTTTATCCTGATGCAGGAGGGGCACTGCCTGGCCGGACAATCGCTGCAGTTTTGCGCGGCCCGCGGCTTCGCGCCGAAGGTGAGCTTTCGTAGTGCCCAGATGGAGACAGTGCAGGCCTTTGTGGCCGCCGGCCTGGGGGTCTCGTTGGTGCCGGCGATGGCTCGTCGCCGGCCGGGCACCGAGGCGGGCGTGATTTATCGGCCACTTCGTCCCCAGCGGCCGGTGCGACCGATCGGCGTCGTGCACCGCTCCGGACGCGGGTTGTCCCGCGCCAGCGCTGCGCTGGTGGAATTTCTGCGGCGATACGCGTTCACGTTGAAAGAATCCGAGTGACCTGCCGCGGCGCCTTCCTGCAATGCGCAACGCGCCGGTTTGCAGGCTTCAACTCAGCCCACGACAGAAGCGGATTTGCGCGATGAGACGGTGGACATTTTCCGGCGCGATCCGGTCGGTGATCACGGACCGTGGGAAGTTCGGTTCGACATCGAGATGCACACCATCCTCCTGGCCGGGGCGGACGAAGTCCTCGACGAAGTCCATGCCACCTCGCGGTTTAAGCCAGTGGTAGTAGGGGTCCGCGTCCTCCGACTCGATGACGATGTCGTCGTTGAGGAAGACGTTGCAGTACAGCGTGAGATCGCGGAACGACGCGAACCACGTCGGGGGGTTAACCAACACGTCTCGGATGATGAGCGTCATTGGGAGCTTTGGCTAAGCAGGATTGCGTCCAATTTCGTCACAACTGCGCATTTTTTGACTGCTCGTAAGCGTCGATTGAGCCGGGCGACTTTCGACTTTTGTCCGCGCGATTCCCGCGCAACCCTGAACGTTCGCAACCTATGAGCACCACGCGCAAACCGGTCCTCCTCATCATTCGCGACGGTTGGGGTAAGAATCCCGACCCGGGCCAGAATACCACCAACGCCGTGCATCTGGCCCAGAAGCCGTGTGATGACCGTCTGCACGCCACGTCGCCGGTCGCGCTGGTGCGCGCGTCGGGGCTGGACGTCGGGCTGCCGGACGGGGTCATGGGCAACAGCGAGGTGGGCCACGAGAACATCGGCGCCGGCCGGATCGTGGATCAGGAACTGGTGCGCATCAACAAGCTGTTCTCCGAGGGCAAGCTCGCCACCAACCCGGTCTGGCGCGGGATCGTCGACCGCGTGAAGAGCCGCGGCGGGCGGTTGCACCTGATGGGCATCGTCTCGGATGCGGGCGTGCATGGCATGCTCGAGCATCTTTACGGCATCCTCGAGCAGGCGAAGCATGACGGAGTTCACGAGGTGTTCATCCACGCGTTCACGGACGGCCGGGACACGCCGCCGAACAGCGGGCTTGGGTACGTTCGCGCGGTCGACGCCAAGTGCCGCGAGATCGGCGTCGGCGAAATCGCGTCGGTATGCGGTCGCTTCTGGAGCATGGACCGCGACAACCGTTGGGAGCGCGTGCAGAAGGCGTACGATCTGTTGACCGGCCGCGCGATCCAACAGACCGCGGTCAATGCCGAGCAGGCGGTCCAGCGGTACTACGATGCGCCGCTCAGCGAGACGCAAAAGGGCGACGAGTTCGTCACGCCAACGGCAATCGTGGACGCGCAGGGCAAGCCGCTCGCGACAATCCGCGAGGGCGACGCGGTCTTCTTCTACAACTACCGCGGCGATCGCCCGCGCGAGCTGACGAAGGCGTTTGTCTTCGATGACTTCGCCGGTTTCGACCGCGGCCCGAAACTGGACCTGTTCTACGCGACAATGACCGAGTACGAGAGCGGACTGCCCGTTCAGGTCGTGCTGCCGAAGCCCGAGAAGTTGAAGAACATCCTGGGGCAGGTCGTGGCGGACGCGGGGCTCGCGCAGTTCCGCTGCGCCGAAACGGAGAAGAACCCGCACGTGACTTTCTTCTTCAACAACTATCGCAAGGAGCCTTTCCCCGGCGAAGATCGCGCGTGTCCGGCCAGCCCGAAGGTTCCGACCTACGATCTGCAGCCGGAGATGTCGGCGGCGGAAGTGACGCGGCTCGCGAAGGAAGCGATTCTCTCGGGGAAGTACGCGCTGTTGGTCGTGAACTACGCCAATCCTGACATGGTGGGGCACACCGGGAACCTGGCCGCCGTGGTGAAGGCGGTGGAGGCGACGGACCGTGGCGTGGGCGAACTGCTCGAGGCGCTGGCGTCGGTGGGTGGACGCGCGGTCGTCTGCGCGGACCACGGCAACTGCGAGCAAATGTGGGATCCGTCCACCAGTGGTCCGCACACTGCGCACACGTTGAACTTGGTGGAGGTGTTCGTCGTTGGTGAAGGCTTCAATCCGCAGCAAACCCGCATGCGTGAAGGTGGCCGGCTGGCCGACATCGCGCCGACAGTGCTCCATCTGCTGGGCCTGCCGAAGCCCGCCGAAATGACGGGCGAGAGCCTCGTCGTCGGCTAAGCGTCTGCTGCCGGGCTGCGTGCGATGTGCTCAACTCGCACGCGGCTGCGCAGAGCTATTCGATTTTGGCGTTAAGCGGGCGCGCCGGTATCCGCACGCACCACGGTCGCCGTCGCGATCGCGGGGGCCGGGCCGTTCGGCGCGCTGGCGACGGTTTCTGGTCCGCACCAGAGTGAGGGCGACCACGTGCCGGTGCCGGGAGGGGGCCGTGCGCCTGGCGGGGTGAACAGCTCCGTGCCGATGTGCTCACCGAGCTTGCGGTAACTTTCCCACTGGGCCTCGTCGAAGTACTGGTCGGTGGTCGGTTCCTGGGGAAAGAGCGGATGCGTGCGCTGGTACTGCCGCACGTCGGCGGACTCGTCGCCGGCGAGGCTCGGCTTCACCACGAGCATCCAGCTGAAGGTGTCGTTATCCGCGTAGTGGATACGCGCGAGAAAGGCGTGCGCACGGGAGGATCGGGGCGCGGCGCCCGTCTTTTCGGTGTCCGTGAGAGCCGCAAAGTCGTCCGGTGTTCCGATGACATTCAGCAGGGCCGGATGGACGAGATCCTCGAGCCGCGGCATCGGAAATCGTTCGTCCGGTTCATCCGTGCTCTCCTGCAGCCGACGCTGCACGACTTGAATCTCGGCGCCGAAGTCGGTGCGGACCATGCGCACGAGATTAGCGAAGTCGTCAAAACGATAGTCGTCGTCCTGTCCCGCGTCGCTGCAGACGATGAACGGCACCCGGCGTCGGATCAGTTCGTAGCACCCGGTGTTTTCGAAGTGCCCGCCGTCCGACAAGTACCAGTGCCGCCGGGTCGGTCCGTGGAAACGGGCGAAGAACTCGTTGGCGAGGCAGGTTTGCACCGGCAGGACGCACTGCAGCAAACGGCCGACAAGATCGAGGAA
>JAEWIY010000122.1 GCA_023386835.1 Verrucomicrobiota bacterium | reverse complement strand
GGTGGATGCGAGCCATTTCGGCATCGCGTGGGCTGGGGCCAGCGCGGCGGCGTACGTGGCGTTGCAGCGACCGGAAGTCGGTGGACTGAGCGGCCTCGTCGCCCAGCTGGATCCGTCAAAGCTCCGGCTGTTGCCGGATTTCGCCAATACCGAGCTGACGGTGACCTTGTTGATCATCCCGCTGGCGGTGCAGTGGTGGTCCGTCTGGTATCCGGGCGCAGAGCCCGGTGGCGGCAGCTACGTCGCACAACGCATGTTGGCGGCGCGCTCGGAGCGGGATGCGTTTGCCGGAACGCTGTTCTTCAACGTCGCCCACTACGCGCTGCGCCCGTGGCCCTGGATCATCGTCGCGCTGGCCTCGCTGCTGGTGTATCCGGAACTTAGTGACATCCGCGAGGCGTTTCCCCACGTGGAGCCGGGCCTGATCAACCATGATCTCGCCTATCCGGCAATGTTGCGGTTCCTGCCGGCCGGATTGGCGGGCCTGATGATCGCCGGCCTCACCGCCGCCTACATCTCCACCATCATCACGCACCTGAACTGGGGTACGTCGTACCTCGTGCACGACTGCTACCGACGCTTTCTTCGGCCCGGCGCGAGCGAACGCCACTACGTCTGGGTCGCGCGTCTGACGCTGGTCGGGCTGATGGCGGCGAGCGCGGGCGCGACCTTCCTGCTCGATTCCGCCAAAACGACCTTCGACCTGCTCCTGTCGATCGGGGCGGGCACGGGATTGTTGTACCTGCTGCGCTGGTTCTGGTGGCGCATCAATGCGTGGGCGGAGATCGCGGCGATGGCGGGTTCATTCATCCTCGCGCTGATCTTCTCTTTCGCGCGGCAGAACGGGCTTGATTGGTCCACCTCCACGACGCTGCTCTGCTCAATCGGCGCGACGACGGTGCTGTGGGTGCTGGTGGCCTTTCTCTCCCCGGCGACCGATGCAGCCACGTTGCGGCGTTTCTACACCTCGGTCCGCCCCGCGGGCCCGGGTTGGAAACGGGTGCGGGCGGAGACCGGGCTGGCGGCGTCGCCGGACAACCTGCCCACGGGCATCCTGGCGGCGTTGCTCGGGGCTGTATCCGTCTGGGCGATCCTGTTTGCGACCGGTGCGTACCTGTACGGCCAGGGCGGGCGCGCGGTGTGGCTGGCGGCCTTGGCCGTTGTCACCGGCTTGGGCTGCTATCGTTTCTTCCCGCATCGTTCAGCCGACACCGACAACGAGCAGACGCGCACGTAATCGGATACGGTGGGGCTCACGGTTCCTCAACCAACAGCTCCTGGTTGGGCGAAACGCCCCGCAGTTCCTGTCGCCGGCCCGAGGGCCAGTCGATAATGACGCGACGGATACGACCGTCGTCACCCAGCCCGAACGTGAGCCGCGGATCCGATTGGGCAAACAGAGCGGTGCCGCCGGTGACGGTTTGTTGATGCACGCGGCGGGGTGTCTGGACCTCGACCCGGGCGCCACCTGCGCCCGGCGCGCTGTGCCGCGGGCGCAAGGCGACGCGCAACCAAGGGGCGGCGGAACGCTGGTCGTTGCGCCACAGCCGGGCCGGTCCGCCGTGTTGCGTCACCACCACATCCTCGTCGCCGTCACCGTCGAAGTCGGCGATCGCCAGACCGCGGTAAACCCCGGGCCGGTTCCAGTCGGCAGCGGTTTCACTGGCGTCAAGGCTCCGCCAGTGCTCCTCGTCCGCGAGGATCCAGTGCGGTGCGCCGGCCAGCGTTGGACCGGAGTCGAAACGGTTGATCTCCGGTTCGAGGTAGCTGCCGGCGAGCAGAACGGTGGGCAGTCCCTCGAGGGCATAGTCGAGTTGGGCGAAACCCAACTTGCGCGCCCAGGGTATTGAGTCGGTGGAGACCGGGCGGCCCAGTCGCTCGAGCACCAGGCGCGTGGTGCCGAGGCGGGGCGCGGCGGTGAGTTGGGGCGCCAACGAAAACGCGCCGGTGGCCGCGAGGCCGGCGGCCGCGCCTTCGCGTCGGCGATCGTCCACCGGCAGCCATTCGCGAAAGGAACCCTGCCCGTCGTTCAGGTACAGGACTTCGTCGGCCGTCTGGTGCGCGAACAGCAGGTCGAGCCGTCGGTCGCCGTTGGCGTCGATCGGCAGGACCGCCAACGGCAGCGGGCGGGGCAACCCGGTTTGCGGGTCAAGGTTGAGCAGGTGGGCCGCGGCCGCGCGTTCCTCGAACCGTCCGTCACCAAGATTCCGATACAGCGCGGGGGCCGCCGGCACGAACCCGGCCGGGGCGCCGTAGGAGCGGCCGACCCCGGCGATCTTGAAGGCGAGCTCGAGGTCGATCTCGCGCGGCCAGCGGGCGTAGTGGCAGACCACCAGGTCGAGGCGCCGGTCGCCGTCAATGTCGAGCCAGGCCGCGCCCGTGCTCCACGTGTGCCCGTCGCCGCCCGTGCCGGAGTGTTCCGTGACGTCTTCGAAGGTGCCGTCGCCGCGATTGCGGAAGAGCCGGTTGGATCCGACGGCGGTGATGTAGAGGTCGGGAAATCCGTCGGCATCAAAATCACCAACAGCTGCGCTCATGCCTTGCACGGTCAACGCCAGGCCGGCGGCGCGGGTGACGTCCTGGAAACGGCCGTTGCCGTCATTCCGAAACAGCGCCGCCGTGGGCAGGGGTCCCGTCGACTCGTCCTCTTCCCAAGGCCAGGGCGCCGCGTTGACGAAGAACAGATCGGGTGCGCCGTCGGCATCATAGTCCAGCACCACCACTCCGGCACCAAGCGTGGTGGGCGAGGGTGCCTCTCCCCGGTAGTGCTGGAAGTGCAGGCCCGCTTCCTCGGTCACGTCGGTGAAGCGCGGAGGCGGGAGTCGATCCGGGCCGGGCACTGGCGGAAACCAGCGGGCAAACGCGACGCTGAGCACAATCGCGGTGACGACCAACGGCAGGAGCACGGGAATCAACGGCGGCATGGCTCCACGGCGCGGCCGAGGCGCGGCGGCGGGAGCGGGGCGGGTCGTCGTGGAAGGAGCGGGCACGGGGTGGGGCAGAGCTAGGGCGGCGGGCGTGAGCTGTCGATTCCGGGTTGCGCGGCCGAGCCGCCGCGACTGCGCCACGTCGGCATTGCGGCCGGCCGGCTGCCTCTCTCTTACTCATGCTGCTTTCCTCATGTTGACCCCGTCTCCTGTCCTGCGGTTTGGGCTGCGCCTGCTGGCCATCGCCGCCTTCTGGACACTGGTGGGGCTGGCGTTCGCCAGTCAGTTCTACCTCTCGAGCAGCCTGCTCGGACGGTCGATCACGTGGGGCGAGGCGACGCGTTACGCATTGGCCGATTGGTACGTCTGGGCGCTGCTCTCGGCGCCGATTCTTTGGCTGGCGCGACGTTTTCCACCGGAGAGTGGCGTGCACTGGCGCACGGCCGGGCTGCATCTGGCCGCAGCGCTGGTCTGCTCGATCACGTACGTCGTGCTGCGCTCTCTGGTCGGCCAGGTGCAGGGGTGGTGGACGGATGATCCGGTGAGTTTTGGCGAGGTATTCCAGCCGCTGCTGGTGAAGACCTTCCCGTTCAATCTCCTGATCTACGGTGTAATCCTGTCGATTGCCCACGCGATCGACTACTACCGCAAGTACCACGATCGGACCGTTCAGGCGCTGGAGTTGGAGAAACACCTGGCGGAAGCCCGGCTGCAGTCGCTGCTCCGCCAGCTCAAACCGCATTTCCTCTTCAACACGCTCAACGGCATCGCGTCGCTCATGCACAGCGACGTGGAGGCGGCCGACCGGATGCTGGTGCGCTTGAGTGAACTCCTGCGCCTCACGATGAACCACGCGGGCCAGCCCTTGGCGCGGTTGCGCGATGAGGTGGCGTTCATCGAGCGCTACCTGGACATTGAACAGATCCGGTTCCGCGATCGGTTGAGCGTCTCCATCGACATCTCGCCCGACGCGCGGGAGCTGCAGGTGCCCTCGCTGATCCTGCAACCGCTGGTTGAGAATGCGATCCGGCACGGCATCGAACCGCACGCGCGACCTGGACGGATCCTGGTCGCTGCCCGCGTGGTGGACGGGCGTGTGGAACTGACGGTGCAGGACAACGGCGCGGGCCTGCCGCCGGGCGGGTTCAGCCGCGAGGGTATCGGCCTGACCAATACCCGCAGCCGGTTGCGCGAACTCTACGGCGCCGATCACACCTTCGAGCTCGTCAACGGGCCCGACGGCGGACTACTGATTCGGCTGTCCCTTCCCGCTGTGGCCGCCGCACCCCTTCCCGGTCCATGAACCCGCTTCGTGTCCTGATCGTTGACGACGAACCGCTCGCGCGTGATCGACTGCGTGCGCTGTTGCGCAATGAAGCCGTTACCATTGTCGCCGAGTGCGGCAGCGGTCCGGAGGCGGTGGAGTTGATTCAACGGGAACGGCCGGACGTCGTCTTCCTCGACATGCAGATGCCCGGTTGCGACGGGTTGCAAGTGGTCGGCCGACTGACTGAGGTCGAGCGGCCGGCGGTCGTCTTTGTGACCGCGCACGAGAAGTTCGCGCTCGATGCGTTTAACATCCAGGCGGTCGATTACCTGCTGAAGCCGTTTGATCGGGCGCGCTTTCAGCAAGCCCTGAAACGGGTGCAGGATCATCTGCGGGCGCGGCGTGCGACGGCGATGGGGGAACGGCTCGAGACTTTGCTCAACGCCGCGACTCCCGCCGCGCCCAAGGCGCCGGAACGGCTCGCGGTGAAAACGGATGGGCGCGTCGTGTTCGTGAAGCCGGACGACATCGTCTGGGTGGAGGCGGCGGACAACTATGTGATCCTGCATCTGCGCGACGATCGGCTGATGTTGCGCGATACGCTGTCCGCCCTTGAGGAGCGCCTCGGCAGCACGCTGTTCGCGCGCGTGAACCGGTCGGCGATCGTGCACTTGGACCAGATCAAAGAGCTGCAGCCCACGTTTCATGGCGACTACGTCGTCATCCTGCGCAACGGCACCAAGCTCCCGCTGAGCCGCAGTCTGCGCGGCCAGTTCTCCAGTTTGATTCGCGGCGCGATCTAGTCGCCCGTGGGACGCGGCGTACCGTCGCGGACCGGCAAAAAAAAAGGGACGGCGGCCCGAAACCGCCGTCCCGCCTCGATTGAACCCAAACAGTAAATCTGGCGCTGCGCGCGACCGCCGGGTTGAGGGGAGGCAAGCTGCCTGGTGGCCGCGGAGCACCCTCTGTTTACCAGATTGGGAAGAGAGGGGGTGAAAATTGGGACCGGCGGCGGAAACGTGAGGGTTAGTCGCTTCGGTCGCGGGGTGAACTTCCGACGCACGGCCCACGGACTTGGCGAACCGCGCGCATTTCGCCCCAGCCCGGCGGCAACTCACCCCAATCGGTTTCCTGTTTACTGCCGCGCCTTCCAACTTTGACCAACCCCATGCGATTCCGTTTACCTCGCCTGCTGTTCTCCGTAGTGCTGGCCGGCAACTGCCTGCTGCTCGCCGCTGAAGACCCGATTCTGGAGCTCAACGAGCAAATCCTGAATGCCATTCGAGTGTCGCGCACGCCGCCGCCAATGGCTTCGCATCACCTCGCGACGTTTCACGCGGCCATCTACGACACCGTCAATGGCTTCAACCCGACGCATCGCCCGTATCTCGTGCATGATCGGGCGCCGGAAGGAGCCTCGCGCGACGCGGCGATCGCCGCGGCCGGGTATACGATTCTCAATGCGGCGCTGGGCAAGGCGGCCAACCCGCGCGTCTTCCTCGATGATTACGAGGCCGCGTTGGAACGAATCCCGGATGGGCCCGCGAAGGAGAACGGCATCGCCTGGGGACAGCGCGTTGCGCAGGAGATGCTCCGTTCCCGGGCCGACGTCGGCATCCATGCAACGGTGGACGTGCCGACGGGGGATCACCCCGGATACTGGCGCCCCACGCCGCCGCTGTTCCGTTCGGCCACGTTGCCACAATGGGCGAAACTGAAGCCGTTCACACTTCAGTCCCCCGACCAGTTTCGCCCGCCGCCTCCGCCGCGGCTCGACAATGCCGCGTACGCCGTCGACGTGGAGACGGTGCGCCGCTTCGGCGGACGTGACAGCGAATTCCGCACGGAAGAGCAGACGTTCATTGCGGCCTTCTGGTCGGACGACCTCGGCACGGCCACGCCGCCTGGACACTGGAACCTCATCGCGGCGACAGTTTCGCGTGAGCGGGGCTTGTCCGTGGAGGAGAACGCGAGGCTGTTTGCACTGTTGAATTTGGCGATGGCGGACGGCGCGATCGGCTGCTGGGAGGCCAAGTTTCACTACATGTACTGGCGACCCGAGACGGCGATTCGTGAAGCGGCCGATGACGGCAATCCGGGGACGGAACCCGATCCCGATTGGATCCCGCTCATGCCGAGCCCGACCTTCCCCGACTACGTGTCGGGGCACAGCACGTTCAGCCGTTGTGCGGCCACCATTCTCGCGCGCTACTTTGGCACCGATGCGATTCCCTTCAGCACTCCCGGCGAAGGGCTGACGGACGCCGTGCGCTCCTTTGCGGGCTTCTCGGCGGCCGCCGACGAGGTGGGACAAAGCCGCATCTTCGGCGGAATCCATTTCCCGTCGGCCAACTTCTGGGGCCAAGCCCAGGGCCGCGCGATCGCCGAGTACGTGCTCGACCACTTCCTCCTCCCCGCGGATTCCTGAGCCGCCACACCCTGCCCCCATGCCGTCCTTGTTGCGCCGTTCCTCCGCGGGTTCTCTTCGTTTGTCTTGGCGCCCAGTGCTGAGCCTGTCGGTGGGGGCACTGCTGTCCATTGTGCCGACTGTTTCCGCTGCGGGAGCAGCCGATGGCGTTCGGTCTGAACCGCTCAGGTCGCCATCCGCGCGCCCGAACGGTGCACCGCTCTTTTCGGAACTGCCGCCGGACCAAACCGGGTTGACCACGATCAACGCCTACGACGACCCGCGCATGTGGAACGAACTGTTCCGCGAGTTCACGCTCGGCGCGGTCGGGACGGGCGTGACGATCGGCGATGTCGACGGCGACGGACGTCCGGACGTGCTGGTGGTGAACAAGACCGGGCCATGCCGGTTGTATCGACAGGTGGACGACTTCGTTTTCGAGGATGTCACCCGCGAGGCCGGATTGTGGCCCGAGAACGAAAAGGCGTGGAACACCGGCGCGACCTTCGCCGACGTGAACGGCGACGGCGCCCTCGATCTGTACATCTGCCGGTTCGACGCGCCCAACCTGCTTTTCCTTAACGACGGCAAGGGCCGCTTCACGGAAAACGCCGCCGCGGCCGGCGTCGCGGTCAAGGACGCGAGCGTCATGGCCTCCTTCGCGGACTATGATCGCGACGGGCACCTCGATTTTTATCTCCAGACCAACATCCTCAGCTACGCGGCCAACTTCAAGGGCCGGCCGGACTTCCTCTTTCGCAACAACGGCGACGGCACGTTTACGAATGTGACGCAGAAGGCTGGCATCTGGGGCCTAACGCAGGGCCACTCCGCCGTGTGGTGGGACTTCGACGACGACGGCTGGCCCGACTTGTATTCGGCCAACGATTTCGAGAACCCCGACCGGCTGTATCACAACCAGCGTGACGGCACGTTCAAGGACGTCAGCGAAACCCTGCTGCCCCACACGTCGTACTCGTCGATGGGTTCGGACGTGGGCGACATCAACAACGACGGCCGAAGCGACTTCATCGTCACCGACATGGCGGCGACGACGCACTACAAGGACCACATCGGCATCGAGGAGATGGGGCGGGGCATCTGGGAGGGCGAAATGGCCCGCGCCCTCTGCCCACAGTATCCCTTCAACGCGCTCTATCTGAACACAGGCACGAACCGGTTCCTCGAAGTGGCGCATCTGGCGGGTTTGCGGGGAACTGACTGGAGTTGGTCAACGCGCTTTGCCGACCTCGACAATGACGGTTGGGTCGACCTGCACGTGTGCACGGGCATGATCCGCGACTTCATGGACGCGGACCTGCTGGACAAGCAGAACGTGGCCGCGACGCTCGCCCAACGGGCGGCTGTTTACATCAATGCCGACGTACGCGCGGAGCCGGACCTCGTGTACCGAAACAATGGAGACCTCCGCTTCCAGGAAGTGGGAGAGGAGTGGGGCCTGGGGATCACGAGCGTCAGTTTTGGTTCCGCCCTGGCGGATCTCGACCGTGATGGCGACCTCGACCTGATTGTGACGCGCTACGACGCGCCGCCGGCCGTGTTTCGCAACAACAGCCAGGACGGACACCGCCTGCTGGTCCGGCTGGAGGGCCGGACGAGCAACCGCTGGGGCGTCGGTGCCATCGTGCGGGCTTATTCCGCGTCCGGGCAGCAGGTGCGGCAACACACGTTGACGCGCGGACTGGCGTCGTCGGACGAACCGTTGCTCCATTTCGGCTTGGGCGAGGATTCAGCGGTGGATCGGCTGACGATTGAGTGGCCGAGCGGCGCCGTGCAAACGGTGACGGATCTCCGCGCCGGCCGAATGTACACGATCACCGAGCCCGCCGTGGAGGCGAAGGCCAAGACCGTGGTGGCGGATGATTCGGCGGTGCGTCCGCTCTTCCGCGAAGTCAGCCGTCAAATTGGCCTGGAGTACCGCGGCGAGGAGACGGAGGTGAATGAGTTCACCAAACAGGTGCTGCTGCCGCGTCGGATGTCCGGCTTTGGCCCGGGTCTGGCGGTGGGCGATCTGGACCGGAGTGGACAGGAAAGTGTAATCCTGCCGGGAGCGGTGTTCCGCGCGGAAACAGACGGACGGTTCCGGAGAACGGATGCGGGCCTGCCGCGAGAGGCGCGTCGTTCGCTGACCCCGCTGCTGCTCGACCTGAACGGTGACGACCGGCTCGACCTGTACCTGGCGCGCGGAGGTGTGGCGGCACCGTCGGGCGATCCCGCCTTGGCCGACCAAGTGTATTCGATGACTGAAGACGGGCGGTTCGAACCGCTGGCCGCGCTGGACTCACCGAATCAGGACAGCACCGGGCCGGTGGTGGCGGCGGATTTCGACGGCGATGGCGACCTCGATCTGTTTGTCGGCGGGCGGGTTGTCCCGTGGAAATACCCGGACACGCCACAAAGTCGGCTGCTGCGAAACGACGGGGGGAAGCTCGTCGATGTGACCGATGACTGGGCGCCGGCACTCCGTGCGACGGGCATGGTGAGTTCGGCGCTGTGGAGCGATTACGACGGCGATGGGCGGCCGGATCTTTGGCTCACGAACGAGTGGGGGCCTGTGCGCGTCTGGCGCAACACGGGTTCGGCGCTGGAGGAGCAGACTGCGGCGCTTGGGCTGCAGGAACGCACCGGCTGGTGGACGTCAATTGCGGCCGCCGACGTCGACGGCGATGGCCGGCTCGACTACGTGGTGGGTAATGTCGGTTTGAATACAAAGTATCGCGCCAGTGCCGAGGAGCCGGCGGTGCTGTTCGCCGGTGATCTGGATGGCACCGGCCGGAGCAACATCGTGGAGGCGCGCTGGGAGAACGGCCGTTTGTACCCGGTGCGCGGCCGCAGCAAGAGCGCTTACGCCATGCCGAGTTTGCGGCGCAAGTTCCGCACCTTTGCCGCCTGGGCGAAGTCGACCGTGGAGGACATCTATGGCGAGCGGCTGGCCGGGGCGCGGCGCCTGGAAGCGAATGAACTTGCCAGCGGTGTACTGCTCCAGCGTGACGACGGATTTGAGTTTCAGCCCTTGCCGACGCTGGCGCAGGTGGCGCCGGCGTACGGACTCGCGCTGCAGGATTTTGACGGCGATGGGCACGTCGACCTGCTGATCGCGCAGAACTTCTACGGACCGGAACCCAAGACTGGTCGCTTCGACGGTGGGATCAGCCTGCTGCTGCGCGGCGACGGTGCGGGCGGGTTTCACCCGGTTGAGCCGCGGGAAAGTGGCATCGTGGTTTCGGGCGATGCCAAGGCGTTGGCGGTCCTCGACCTGCAGGCGGACGGCCGTCCGGATGTTCTCATCACTCAAAACGCCGGCCCGCTGCTCGCCTTCCAACACGAGGGCCAGCCCGACCGAACGTTTTTCTCGGTCGCCGCGAAAGGTGCGCGAGGAAATCGCGACTCCATCGGCGCGCTCATCCGCGTGAAGTACCAGGACGGTCACGTGGAGACGCGGGAGCTGGCGGCTGGGTCCGGTCATCTGGCTCAATCGTCTCCGCGCGCGTTTTTTGGCGCCCGTTCCGACAACCCGCCGGTTGAGGTGCTGGTGCGCTGGCCCGACGGCCACGAGGAGCGTCGCCACTGGCGCGAAGTGACTCGCCCCAGCATCGTGGTGGCGCGTGAGCCGGCGACAGTCGCGGCGCGATAACTACAAGCAGACGCTGATCTTCGTCACCTGGCGCGGGTCGGCGGACCAGGCGGCCAGGGCTGCGCCCGCTTCGCCCAGCTCCACTTCGCGGCTGATGATCCGCTCGTAGGGAAAATCGGCCGCGGCGAGGTACTGCGCCACCCGTTGGAAATCCGCCGCCGTGGCGTTGCGCGAGCCGCGGATATCCAGCTCTTTCTGCACGAACAATCGCGTGGGCAACGGCACGTCTTCCTTCGCGTAGCCGATGCAGACCACCCGACCGGTGAACGCGACGGCGTCCACCGCCTGCTGGTACGTGCGGGGATGCCCGACCGCCTCGATGCACACGTCGGGTCCGTCGCCTTGCGTAAGGTCCCGCAAGGCGGTTGGCACGTCGACCTGGGCGGCGTTCAACCCCGATCGGGCGCCGAGTCGTTGCGCCAAAGCGAGTTTTTCGTCGTCGAGGTCCACCGCGATGACACGGGCGCCGCGTTCTGTCGCTCCCGCAATGGCTCCCAAGCCAATCACGCCGCAACCGAGGACGGCCACGGTGTCGCTCCGGGTCACTTCGCCGCGGGAGACCGCGTGAAAGCCGACCGTGAGCGGTTCGACGAGCGAGAGCTCACGGACGCCGAGGCCGTCCACCCGCACGAGCTTTTCCGCCGGCACGACAAGATAGCTGCACATGCCGCCCTCGCGCTGCACGCCCAGCGTGCGATTGCTGCGGCAGGCATGGGCTCGCCCGCGACGACAGGAGGGGCAGTCGCCACAGGATGAATACGGTACGACGGTCACCGGTTGCCCGACGGGCCATTCCGCACCGACTCCGGCGCCGAGAGCGGCGATCGTTGCGCCAATTTCGTGGCCCGGGATCCGCGGATAGCTCACCAACGGATTTCGCCCCTCAAAGGTGCTGAGGTCCGAGCCGCAGAATCCCACGCGCCGGACCTGCAGGAGAACTTCGCCGTCTTGCGGTGTCGGCGGTTCCAGTTCGATGATTCGAGTCTGGCCAGGGGCGGTGATTTGGAGCGCCTGCATGAGAAATCAGCTCAGACCGTAGGCCGCGAAGGCGTTGCGCCACCAAAAACGTTCCTGCTCTTCCGCGCTGAGGCGCACGACGAAGTCTGTCACCACTTCAACCCAGCGGGCGTATGGCGCGGCGAGCAGGCAGACGGGCCAGTCGCTGCCAAACATCACCCGCTCAGGGCCGAAGGCTTCGAACACCGCCTCCAGGTAAGGGGTCAATTGGTCATCGGTCCAATGCTGGTGATCGGCTTCCGTGACGAGGCCCGAGAGCTTGCACCAGACGTTCGGGCGACGGGCCAGTTCGCGGAGGTTTTCCGCCCACGGCGAGCGCACGCCGTCGCGCACCAGCGGTTTGGCGGCATGATCGAGCACGAATCGCTGGTGCGGGTGGCGATCGACAAACGCGATCGTGGGCGCTAGCTGGCGTTCGTAGATCAGGAGATCGTAGGTGAGATCATACGGAGCCAGCGCACGAATCCCGCGGTTGAACTCGGAGCGCAACATGAAGCGCTCGTCCGGTTCGTCCTGCAGCACATGTCGGACCCCACGCAGCTTCGGGTTCGTGGCGAGTTCGCTGACGATGGCGCCCAGGTCGGGCGAAGTGAGCGGAACCCAGCCTACCACGCCGGCGATGATGTCCTGGCCCGACGCGAGTTCCAACAGCCACTTGGATTCGATGACGGACTGCCGAGCCTGGACCGTGATGACGTAATCTATACCCGCGTCGCTGGTGACCTGGCGCAGTTCAGGCACGAGGAAGTCGCGTCGCAGCGCCGTGGCATCGGGGCTGATCCACGGGTATTCTTCCGGCGAATACCGCCAAAGATGATGATGCGCGTCGATTTTCATGCGGCGCGCGGAGGGGTGGGGCGCCCGGGCCCGGGTGCGCCGGGGCTCAGCAGACCGGCCTGCTGCAGCGCGGCCCAGAAATCGTGGGGTATGTCCGTTTGCGCGAGGCGCGCGTTGTCCGCCACGCGCTCGGGACGCGACGTGTTCAAGGCGACGGCGCGAACGGCTGGCGCATGGAAACCGAAACGCACACACGCGGCGGCCGGATCCACTTTCCATTCCTGGCACACGGCGAGAAATCGCTCCCGCCACGCAAACAGCGGGGCATCGGTCGGCGACGCACGGTTAGGAAGGCGATAGTCGAAGTAACGACCTCCGGTCAGGAAACCCGCGTGGAACACCGCGGAGTTGATCACCACGACGGCGCGACGATCGAGTTCCTGCAGAAATTCCAGCAACTCTGGCGGGTGCTGATACACGGTCAGGCTGCAGGCCAGCATGACCCAGTCGAACGCGATCTCGGTCGCGAGCTCCCGGATCACGCGCCAGTCCTTCGCGCCGATGCCGATTGCCGTCGCGCGCCCGCTGCCTTTCAGTTCGAACAGCGCCTGATACGCGCCCCGGATGTCGTCGAGACGCTGCGCGCGCTCCCGCTCCGTGCTGGCGCCCGCCAGGTACTCGTCGGGATCGTGCACCGAGAGCAGGTCGGCGCTGTATCCATCCAGCAACGCGTTGCCCTGTTCCCAGCAATCGAGAATGCCGCGGTAGGAAATCGATTGCGTGGCGTCGTGCTCCAGCCCGAACCAGACGCCGCGCTCGAACGTCGGCTCCGGCCCGCGGAGGGGCGTACGAAGCCAGCCGAGCTTGTTGCTGATGATCACCTCGCGAGGCGCGCGGCCTTGGGCGCGCAACTCCCGCCCGATCACCTCGAGGGCGAGGCCCGCGCCGTATTTGCCCGCGGAGTCGAGGGCAACGGGGCGGCCGCCAGACGCATCAAACCAGGCGCGACAGATGGCCGACTTGGTTTCCCCCGGCACCTCGGCATACAGATTGCCGAGGCAGCTGGTGCCAAAAACGACGGGGGGAAGGTCCTCAAGGGGCGCGGCGGAGGGCATTTCGCGCGCGCAACGTGGCATCCGCCGGCGCGCTGCGCAAGCGGCGGATGCCCGGGAACATGCCTCAGTCGCGACCGCGAAGGACGCGTTGTTCGTAGCGGTCGACCTCGATCAGCCAGTCCGCGCCTGCAGGCACGTTGGAGCGGCGGCAGAGCTCGTCCCAGACCGCGCCCCACGGCAGCGACTTGGCGAGTTCGAGCAGTGCGAGTCGTTCGTGGCCGCGGCCGGATGCCTCCGCCGCCTTCGCCTGCTGGGACGGATCGAGCAACCCCAGCAGGATCGCCTGCCGTGTCGCGCGGGCGCCAATGACGTATGCCGCGATGCGGTTGATCGACGCGTCGAAGAAATCCAGGGCCACGAAAACGCGGTCGAGGGCGTTGCCGCGCGCGATCTCGAGGAAGAGGGCGCGCACGTCGTCGTCGAGCAGGACCACGTGATCGCTGTCCCAGCGAATGGGGCGGCTCGTGTGCAACAGCAGCCGGGGATGGAACTGCAACAGCGCCGACACCTTGTCTGCAACCGACTCTGTGGGATGGTAGTGGCCAAGGTCGAGGCACGGCAGCACGCCCTTGCGCAAGGCGTAGCTGCTGTAGAATTCGTGGGAGCCGACGGTGTAGTGCTCGACCCCGAGGCCGAAGAGTTTCCCCTCAACGGCATCGATGCACTGTTTGGCGCTGATCCGGTCGGCGAGCACGGCGTCGAGCGATTCGACCAGGCGCTCCCGCGGCGACCAGCGGTCGGCCGGATTGTCCTTCATGCCGTCCGGTATCCAATGGTTGTGGACACAGGGTGAGCCGAGCTTCCGCGCGAAGTGGGCGGCGATGCGGCGGCAGGCGCGGCCGTGGTTGATCCAGAACTCCCGGATGGCCCGATCCGGGCTGCTGAGGGTGAGTCCGCTCGCCGCCTTGGGGTGGGCGAAGTAGGTCGGGTTGAAATCGAGCCCGATCTCGTGGTCGGCGGCCCAATCGACCCAGCGGGAGAAATGCGCGGGCTCAAGGGCGTCGCGATCCACGCGTTTGTCGCCGGTTTCGGCATACAGGGCGTGCAGGTTCAGGCGCTGCCGGCCGGGCAGCAGTTTCAGCACGAGATCGAGGTCCTGCCGCATCTCGTCACCGTTGCGGGCCCGGCCGGGGTAGTTGCCCGTTGCCATGATGCCGCCCGAGCCGCCGGACGGATCCGGCGTTTCAAGGCCGCGCACGTCGTCCGCCTGCCAGCAATGCAGGGAAATGGGGGTGGCCGACGCGCGTTCGATCGCGGCCTCCGTGTCGATGCCCAGATCCTGGTAGGTGTCGCGGGCGAGATTGTAAGCAGCGGTGATGCGGCGGGCGGAAGGCATGGGCAGGGGAAGATGAGAGAAGAGAGAGAAACGAGGGTCAGCGTCGGCGCGCCGGAACAGTAAGAGCCCGGCGACGGGCAACCGCTTTGGGAGCCGGGCTATTCGCCTGGCGGTTGGGTTTGGCGCCTTTGATCCAGCGAGCTTGCGCCGAATCGTCAATCAACTGCCGGAGGCGGCGTTGCCGCGTGACCGCTTTTTTGGCGCTCATGACCCAGTGCGCCATTTTCCGGCGGTAGTGCGCGGGTTGCGACGAAAAGTACGTCCAGGCCTCCGGGTGCCGGCGAAACTCCGCCCGGCACGACGCATCGAACGGTCGGGGTGACTCAAACGAATAGGTTCCGCTTGGGTTCGGTTGGCGGCGTTCGAAGGCGCGCAAACCCGCCGGAGTCATGCGCCCGGCCGCGGACAGTTCCTGCAGGCGCTGGATATTCCGCTGACTCCAGCTGCTGTTGGGCCGCCGGGGCGTGTACCGATTGGCGTAACTTTCCGCGCCGAGCGGGCGCATGAGCCCGTCGATCCAGCCGAAGCAGAGCGCTTCCTCCACCACCTGCTGGTAGGTCACGCCCGCGCGGCCGCTGCGGCGTTTGTAGTAGCCGATCCAGGCTTCCGAAAGCCGGTCATGATTCGCCTCAAACCACGCGCGCAACTCGGGCACCGAAGAAAAGAAAAACGGGTGGGGCGGCTCCATGACGCAGCGACGACCTAGATCCAGCGGCGGACCTGCTGCCGGTAGGGCTCAAACGTATCCGGGAAGCGCTGACGCAACCGATCCTCCTCCTGCGGAATCGTCAACCGGTCCATGTAGAGGAAATAAAGGCCCGGGCTGACGAGGGCCACCAACTCTCCGCTCCAGGCGAACGGAACCAGGCTGAGCAGCAGCATGCCGACATAGATCGGGTTGCGCGACCAACCGAAGGGACCGCTTCGGACCAAGTGAGTGGGCTGCGCGTGGGGCAGGATGGAGGTGCGGTGCCGCCGGAATTCGCGCGCCGCCCGGGCAATGATGACGAGGCCCGCCACGAAGAGAGCCGAGCTAGCCAGCAGGGCGGCCCATTGCGCGTCACCTGGCGCGGTGGCGCGTTCCGGCAGCACGAACCCGAGCACAATCGCGACGAGCAGCACCACCACGGGCGGGACCCGGGCCAGGAACCGGCGCATCGTCAGTGGCTGGATACGCCAAACTGCAGCGGCAGGATGTCGTCGGCGGTGCGGGAGAACTCCAGCGAGATGAAGCCGCCGCGCCCATCGATGCGGTAGTATTCAGCGCGCAACCACAGCGGCCGCCGGCGAAAGTAGATGACGCCGTAAAGGCGCTGCACGTGCCGGCCGAGCGAGTGCGGGGCAAACACCTCCACACCGATCACGTCTCCCAGCGCCTGCGCCTCACGTTGCAAGCGTTCGCGAAGCGGAGCGGTGATCGCCTCCTCACCTTGGTTGTACCAGGTGTTGAGCAGCGCGTCCGGTCCGTTGGCTTGAAACGCCTGGAGTCCGGCTCGGAAAACCTCCACGCCATCCTGGGCGAAGGCACGGGGCGAGAGGAGCAGGAGGAAGAGCAGCAGGCTAAGTCTCATGACGAGGGGGAGTTGAGGGCGCCTTGATGCACGATGGAGGCGTAACGCCGGATGACCAATTCCAAACCCCATTCGAGGCACTCGACAATCAAGGCGTGACCGATCGAGACCTCCAGGATGCCGGGGATGCGCAGGAACCGCGGCAGGTTCTCCAGATTGAGATCATGGCCGGCGTTGACCTCCAGTCCGGCCGCTTGAGCGCGGCTAGCGGCGGCCCGGAAACCCGCCAGCATTCGGTCCTCCTGCTCGGTTCCAAACGCGGCGGCATACGGCTCCGTGTAAAGCTCCACCCGGTCCGCACCGACGTCCTTCGCTTCCGCCAGCCCGGGATCGTCGTAGTCGACAAAGAGGCTGACGCGGATCCCGGCGTCGCGCAGCCGGGCGGCCGTCACATGCAGGAAGGCCGCGTGCTCGCGGATCCGCCAGCCATGATCCGAGGTGATCTGCCCCGGTGCGTCCGGCACCAGCGTGCACTGCGCCGGTCGTGCCGCCAGGACGACCTTCAGGAATTCCTCGGTCGGGTAGCCTTCCACGTTCAACTCGACGCCACGTTCGTCGCACAACGCCTTCAGTTCGGTGACGTCCGAGTAGCGGGCGTGGCGCTGATCGGGTCGGGGATGCAACGTGATGCCGTGGGCACCGTAGTCGAGGCACCGTGACGCGAACGCCCGCACATCGGGAAAATTGCGTCCCCGCGAGTTACGGAGCAACGCGACCTTGTTGATGTTGACGGAGAGCTTGGTCATGGCGGACGGACGTGATGAGGAGGTGGTCAACGCGTGCGTCAGCGCAGCAGCAGCACGGCACGCCTACGCACCCAAACGAGCCCACGGCTTCAACGCAATTGCAGGGCCACCCGGGTTCCGGGCGTGGAGCCGGTGGTCAGGAACAGCCGGTCCGACTCGACACCTTCGTTCAGCAGGATCGTGCGAACCGCTTCGGCACGCGCGGTGGCCAGATTCGCCAGGTCGGCGTCCTCGACGGTGAAGGTTTCCTTGAGCCGAGCTTCCATTTCCGCGAGTGGCGGGGTGACGGCGGCGAGTGCCGCCTCGATTTCCGGATCGGCGGCGGAAATCGAACCAGGCGGTGGGATGTCAGGCGTTTCGGACTCCGTGGTACTCCGGCCAAAACCGAGCGCGCGGAAGAATCGGCGTAACGCACCGGGCCGATCCTGCTCGTCCTCGCTTTCGGTCGAGCTCGGACGCGTTTCGGCTGGGCGCGCAGCGGACGGATCTCGGTTGGCGAGTTGCGACTCCGCATCGACGACCAGTTGCTGCGGGAACCGCTCCAAGAACCAACGCCGCACGAGCTGTTCGCGGGCCTCGGGTGGCAACGCGGGCAAGTCGGCTTCGAGTGCGGCGGCTGGTTCTGCGGCGGCTGGTTCTGCGGTGGCGGGCTCTGCGGCGGGGGCCGGCTCCTGGCTGCCGCTTGCGGTTCGCGTCGGTGCAGCCGAGCGGGCTTGTTGCGCGGCCCAACGCTGGAGCAGGGCCTGTTCAAAGCGCGTCTGCTGGAGCGCGTCGCGATCCTCCGGCGCCCAGCTTCCGGCGATGTCGACCCGAAGCGCCGGGCGTTCACGCAGGGCGTGCGCCACGCCGCGCAGTTCTTCCAGCTCGGCCTCAGGCACCGCCGATTGACCGGCGCCGAACAGCACTTGGGAAGGATCAGCCTGACCGCCACCAGATGGCAGCAGCGAACCCAACAGCGCGAAGGGCGACGTGGCGGCGCGCTGGAGCAGGTTGACCAGAACGCGCCGGATGACCCGACCGAAGCGAAACTCCGGGTCGGACAGGTTGCCTTCGATCGGCAGGTTGACCTCGAGCTTGCCGCTGCGGTCGGTCAGCAGCGCGATCGCGAGATTCACGGGAAGTTTGGTCGCGTCCGGGCTGTTCGACGGCGCGCCGAGCGTGAACTGGTGCAACTGGAGGACGTTTGACGCCTGCAGAGCCTCGTTCTCGAGCTGGTAGTGCACGTCCAACTGCAGCTGGCCGCGCTCCAGCGCGTAACCGGCGTATTTGGCGATGTACGGGCCGGCCGCGTGCAGATCGACATCGCGCACGTTCACGCGCACATCCGCCATGCCGGCGGGATGGAGGGGATTGATCCGGCCCGAACCTTCCACGTGGCCGGTCTCGTTCACGCGGGCGTGCAAGGTCGCCTCGGCTTGATCGAGCTGCGTCGAATCGAGCCGGCCCACGGTGACGTTGATCTGATCGATCGTGCTGTGCGCCGCCGGTTGAAGGGAATGGTCGTCAAACGTGACCTTGGCGTCGCGCACCTGGAGGCCGCCGAGCACGATCTGCGGGCGGTCCTTCGCGGCTTCAGGAGCAGGTTCGGCGGCAGCGGGCTCTGCCGGCGATTCTGCCGGCGTTGGTGCGCCGGGTTCGGCTTCGGTTGCGGGAGGCTCCTGCTTGAGCAGCGTGGCCAGATTGAGGGTTCCGTCTTGCCGGATCAGGACCTGCACGTGCGCGCCGGCCAGCTCCACCTCGCCGACTTCCAGCTTTTGCGCCTCAGCCACTGCGGCGGCGATGTCACGCAGGGCCAGTTGCTCAAAGCTGAGCAGGGGCGACTGGTCGGCGGCGTTGACGATGGAAAACGAGCTCACGCCCGCGGCGCCGTCCCAACTCAGACGCGAGTCCATCAGGCTCGTGCCCCAGAGCACGTCGAGTTGGCCATTAAGCGTTAACGTACCGCGCTCGATCTGCAGCGGCACGAAGTCCTCGATGTACGGGCTGCCGATCGAGAGCGGAAACGCTTCGAGCGTGGTTTCCGCTTTTACCGCCAATGGGTCGAGTTGGAACTGCCCGGAGAGCTCGGCGGCGCCGTCCGGCGCCACGCGGACCCGCGCCACCACGGTGGCCGGGCTTTCGGGCGCCAACGTCAGGTCCCGCACCTGGACCGTCTCCAGTTCTCCTGTCACTTCCGCGGGCCGGGCGGCAGCTTCGTCGCGCCAGGCGAACCCAAAGTCGGTGAGCGTAAATTCATCCACGCGCACGTCGGGCGGTGCGGTGTCCTCGACCACCGGCTCCTCGGCCGTTGCGCCGGACGCCGCGCCCGGCAGCTGGCCCCGCCAAAGTTGCAGCAGATCCAGCGAGCCGTCGGCGTGGCGCTGCACGGCCACCCGGCCCCCTTTGACCGCCGCCGAGCGAAGGTGAACGGAGAGAGGCGAGAGCTGCGCCTGTAGTCCTTCCAGCACGACGTCCGGCAGTTCCAGTGCGGGCTCTTCGGCGCCCTCGGCGACTAACGCGAGCGACTCGACGCGGATGCTGGCGTCGCTCAGTTCCGCCTGCGGGCGATTGCCCTCCAGCGCCGCGCGATAACGCCCCTGGAGCGAAACACGGCCACTGGGAAATCCACCGGCGATGAACGCGTTCGTGTAGGCCGCATATTTGGGTAGCAGGATGCCCTCGATCTGAAACTCGCCGCTGGATTGTAGCGGAACCGTGGTGACGTCGCCCTGCCAATGGACCCGCTCGTTGGATTCGGTCACGGCGGTGAAGCGATACGGAGCGGCATCTCCGGCGGCCGTGGTGAAGTTTTCGAGCGCGAAGGCCATCGGGCCGACGGACGTGGCAAAGTGCGGCTGCTTCGAGAGGTCCTCAAAGTGCAGCGTGGCGCCATTGACGGTGAGATAGCGCACCTGCAGCGCCCGCGGCGCTTCGTCCGAAGCGGGCTCGGCCTTGGCCGCCCGGGCGCGGTCCAGCAGATCGGCGATGTTGAGTTTGCCGTCGGGCTGAACCACCAACCGTCCCAGCCAGTCGGATACCTCGAGCCGGCGGAACACATACGCGTCGCGCCACAACGAGCTGATCTCGAAATTGACGTGCAGCCGGCTCCAGCCGACCAGCGGTTGCCCATCGGCTTCGAGCACGCGCACGTCGCGGCTCGTGACCGCCAGGGCGAAGGGGTTGATGCGGATCGGGCCGATTTCGACCGGCCGGCCGAGTTCGGCGGACATCCGGCGCTCCAGCGAGCGGGGAAGGACCGGCGCGAGGCCGAACCACAGCCACACGAGGAAGGCGACCAGCACGGCCAGCAGCACCTTCCAAACGCGTGCGCGAAGTTTCAGGCGGCGCTCGGCCCGCCCACGTTCCTGTCGGCTTTCCTGGATGGATCGTCTGGACACGGCCACCGCAGCCTAGACGCAACGCACTCCGCCGCAAGCGCGCGGCGCGGTCGGAGCCGGCTCAGGTGCCGTAGAGGCGATCCCCAAAATCACCCAATCCCGGCATGATGTACCGGCTCGGGTTTAACTCACGGTCAATGGCCGCCGTGATGATGGGCACGTCCGGGTGAGCCTCTTCCACGATGGCGACGCCTTCCGGCGCACTCACGATGCAGACCAGCCGGAGGTCAGTGGCGCCGGCCTCCTTCAGCATGGTCAGCGCCTGCACGGCGGATCCGCCGGTCGCCAGCATGGGGTCGACGCAGAGGACCCGGCGATTTTCGACCGGGGGCAACTTGCAGTAGTAGGTGCGGGCGATGGCGGTCGTGTGATCGCGTTCCAAGCCCACGTAGCCCACGCTGACGTCGGGAAACAGGTCCGTGTAGGGCGCCAGCATGCCGAGCCCCGCGCGCAGGATCGGCACAACCGCGAGCCCCTTGGCGAGTGTTGCGCCCTCAAACGGCTCGAGCGGCGTCTGGATCGGCAGCGTGCGGACCGGCATGTCGCGCGTGGCTTCGAGCGCGAGCAGGATGCCGATTTGCTGGCTCAGGGTGCGAAACGTCGCCGGTTTGGTCGTGCGGTCGCGCAGGTGGGTCAGGATGTGGGCGGCGAGCGGGTGCGAAAGAAGCGTGACCATGGGAATCGGGGCATCAGGAGCGGGCGGCGATCGGCCACCGCCGTCGCGGCGGGGACGAGAGGAGCTTCGCGAACCTGGAGTGGGGCTGCGGGTTCACAGCAGATCGCGTTTCACTTTGCGCGAGAGCACGTCCTCGAACTCCTTGCGCAGGGCTTTGGCTTTGCCGCGCAACCCGGGCATGAGCGCGAGCCATTCGTACACCTCCTGGCGCAGGTGGCGTGGCATTTGCGGTGGCTGGCGGCGGACACGATCCAGCGCGTTCACGACGCGCTCAGCCAGACGGTCCGACAGGATCGCGGCGGTGGCGGAGGCGTGTTGTCCCGCGAGGCGGATGACGTCGTCAGGCACGGTGCGGAGCCGTTTGCGCTGCAGGGTGCGGTAGTCGGTCAGGGTCTGCACGCGCACCACCACGGTGCGCGGATAGAAACTCAGCATCGCGTTCCACGGGTCGCGCCGCGGAGCCAGTTGATCACCCCCGCTTCGCAGATCCGTGCGCAGGACAACCGCGGGGATGTCGGCCGCCTTGGCGAGCATGAATTCGGCGACGGTGCCGCTGTCGACTTCCGGGCCTTCGAAGGAGAACAACGCCAGGTCGGCCGCCAGCAGGGCGCGAATGTCACGATCTCGCGCGGCGCGGGAATCCCGGCCGTGCGCGGCGGCGTCCTGCGGCAGATAACAGAGGAAACGCCCTTCGGATTTCTCGAAGATCGACTCCGCCAGGTAGGCGTTGCCGACGAGGTGCTTCACATCGAAGCGCGCGGCGCCAAGAAAGACGGTCAGGTTCTTCTTGTTGGGCTTGAGAGTGGTCATGCACAACCCATGTGCGGCGGCCGGAGCACACTCGCGCCGGCGGCCAATCGCAAATGCGTTTTCGCGCGGCGCGAGCAGAAGCGCAGACGAGGCCAGCGCGGTTATTCGCCCGTCGGCTGGAGCGTAGTCGTATGAACGACCGGCCCGGGGCGGAGCGGGCGGGGTTCGCCTTGGGCCCACTCCGCGTGACCGGCGCGATAAAACGGCGAGAGCGGGTGGCCACTTTGTCCGCCCGGCATCTGAAAATAGCCTTCGTCTTCGCGGCCGGGCGCGACCACCAGCCGCAGCGAGGCGCCGAAAGACGGACGCTGCACGCGCGGCACCCCCTGATCGCCTGCCAGCGGATCGGGCGGAACGTTGAAAATCTGCGCCAGGAAACCAGGAAACGCGTGGCTGAGCGGATGCCGGATCGCCGCGCGGTTGCGGTCGCCCCATGTGGCCTGCTCCAGCTTCACGTTATCCTCGCGCAGACGCTCCAGCACGACATCGACCGCGGCCAGGCGAAGGTCATTCCAGGTTGAATACGTGGCGGCCAGCAGGTGCTCCGGTTCCTGGTCATGCAACGCCGCCAAGGCGGCATCGGTCCGCAGCATCCGGTAGTTGAAGGTTGGATATCGCTCGACGCACCCGGCAAAGATTGGTTCGAGCGTGAGCCGTTTGACCTGGTCGTACCAGGCGCGCAGCAGGCGATAACCGACGGAATTGGGCCGTGCGTGCAGAGCGTCCGGTCCCGCGACCAGCCGCCGAAAATGAGCGCGGTCGGCGCGGCCGGATGTTGCGGTCTCGTCGAGCGCCCCGAGCAACCGCTCGCGCCAAGGCGCGAGCCAGTCCGCCTGCACGTCCAGTTGCACGGCGAGCAGATCATCTGCGGTCACGGGACCGTTGAGTTCCGCCAACGCGGCCTCGATCCGGTTGCTACGATGCCCCTCGTAAAGCCCGCTCTCGCCGAGCTGCTCAAAGGCCGCGCCGCCGAGATGACGTTGATTGGCCGACCAGAGGGCGCCGTTCGCCGGCGCGCGCACGACCGGGATTTCCGCGGACTCCAGGTAGCCGCTCCAGCCGCGGTCACCAAAAGTCCATGACACGGGGAAGCGGCCGTCGAAACCGAAGCGCTTGGGAATTCGACCGGCGATGGTCCACGCGATCTGCCCCGCGGCGTCGGCCACGATCAGGTTTTGTGGAGGGATGCCACTGCGGTGCGCGATCGCGACGGCTTCGTCGACCGTGCGCGCGTTGGCCAAGTCCAGGAAGGCGAAGTTCGCTGCCGCGGGATCATGCATCGTCCACTTGTGAGCGATCGGTTTGCCGCGGTCGGTCGCGCGGATCACGGGACCCCAGTGCGTCCAGGTGGATTCCAAGGTCACCGGCTCCCCGTCTTTGACTTCGATCGTCGCGGTGCGCCGTTCGAATTCCCGCGGGCGGGCTCCCTCGTAGTAGAGATGATCCTGCGCCACCTGATCGCGATCGAGCAGGACCAAGTCACCGGTATCGATGTAGGCGTTGGTCAGGGTCCAGGCGACGTGCCCGTTGCTGCCGATGATGATCGTCGGGGCGCCGGGAAGTGTGGCGCCAACGAGACGAGTCGTTCCGTTCGGACCCGGGTAGGTCAGCTCGGCTTGGTACCACGTGTTCGGCAGACGCAGGCTCAAGTGCGGATCGCCCGCGAGCAAACCGCCCCCATGGGTCGTGCGGCTGCCGGCGACCGCGAATCCGTTGGAGCCGAAAACCGGGCGCTCGATGTCATCAGAAGGTGAATACGCCGCCGGAGAAGTGGGCGCCGGCCGCGCGCGCAGGTTGATCACGCGCGGCCCGGGCGGCTCCGCGAGCGGAGCTTTCGTTCCGTCGAGCGCGCCGTCGGCCGGGCCAACCGGAGGATTGAAGAAGTCGACGGCCCGAAGACCGAACACATCCCGCACCGCGGCGAGGGTGAGGTCGAACTCGCCGGTGGAGTCCTGGAGATCCAGCGCCATTGCGTAGAGGACGAGGAAACAGTCTTCCGCCGTCCACGGACCCGGATCGGTGCGCAGCAACCGGTACTCCCACGGGCGTTGCGGCAGCGACTGCAGACCGGCGTTGACGCCTTCGGTGTAGGCGGTGAGCAGCTGCTGCCGATCGGCAGGTTCGCGGCTCAGGACGATCTTTGCGAGATCACGAAACCCATGCGCTCGGGACGAGCGGTCGAGATCGACGACGGAGGCGCCCAGCAGGGCCGCCAGTTCACCTGCGGCGCGGCGCCGCAGCACATCCATCTGGAAAAACCGGTCCTGGCTGTGCGCGAATCCCAACGCCGCCGCGGCGTCCTGGGGCGACGCCGCCACGATCTGCACCACGCCGCGGTCGTCGCGATGGATTTGGGCCGGCTGGCGCAGCGCGCGCAGCGGCTGTTCACCGTCGAGTGCCGGCAAACTCGCCTCGAGCTGGTGCCAGGCCCACCAAAAACCAGCGAGCGCCAGCAGCACCACGCCGCTGGCGACAAACAGGGACAGGCGGACAACGCGTCGTGCTCTCATCGCGGCTCAACCTTCGAGCGCCGCTCGAAGTTGTGCCACAATCTTTTCCGGCGACTCGGCAATGTCGCAAACCAGCGCGTTTTCCGGGCTGGGCTCCTCCAGGTCGGCCAGTTGCGAGTCCAGCAAGGTCGCCGGCATAAAGTGGCCGCGGCGATTTCCGAGCCGTTGCATCAGCAACTCGCGGCTGCCCTTCAAGTAGATGAGCAACACGCTATCGGGATCAACCATCAGGATCTCGCGGTAACGCGCCTTGAGGGCGGAGCAGGCCAGCACCGCGCTTTCGCCGATGTGCAGTTGTTCGGCGACAAAACGGGCCAGCGCCTCCAGCCACGGCCCGCGGTCCGTGTCGGTGAGCGGCTGTCCATCGCGCATCTTGGCAATGTTGGCCGCAGGGTGAAACTGATCGGCATCGGCGAAACGCCAGCCGAGCGTCTCCGCGAGCGCCTGGCCGATGGTGGACTTGCCGCTGCCCGAGACTCCCATGACGAGGGCGACCTGCGGCGGGCGCAATTCCCACGCGCGCCGCCGGACGGGATCGCGGCCTTCGTCGTATTCGATCAGGTCGAAAAAGGTCTCGATCGTCCGGCCCGCGAAACCTTGCGCGAGCACACGCTGCTGCAAGTCGGCCGATCCGTCGTCGCGCCACCCGCGCTTGAGCATAAACTGATTCCAGACCTCACAATCGGTATCACTGCGGCGGTGACCGCGGGCGTGCGCCCACTCGAGGATCTCTTCGTCTCCCCCCCCGGCCAGAACGCGTTCGAGCAGATCCTCGTAACGGATCCCGAGAAATCGGCAGGTGCGTGCATCAAACCCGCGCCCGAGGTTCGCGTGGTAATCCGTCGGCAGCGCGCCGCGGGCGCGCAGGCGGATCTTGTCGAGCATGCGGCCGAAGTAGACGAGGCGACCGATCTTGGCGTACGGGCTGCGGAGGCCGGGGACGTGGGGCATGGGCGTATGCGGAATCAACCGGCCGCGCCCCAACGGTGCAATGCGGACCTGCGCCGATGTGCGGCGCTATTCGCGCCGCACATACACCCACGTGCAGACGGCGGCGGCGACCAGGGTGGGAGCGACGATCCACCAGGCGTTAAACGGCATGTGGTACGCGTCGACCATCCAGAACATGGCCCACGTCTTCAGCGCGATCAGCAACCAGCCGGCCGCCAGCAGCTGCTCCGAGCGACGGTTGCGGGCGACGCGGCGCCGGATCCGCACCTCCTTGATGAAGGCACGCTCGTAGGAGGCCGGTTCACGGCGCTGAAAAAGTTGGAGCAAGTTGGCAAACATCCCAGTCGGCGGCAAGGTAGGGGCGGACCTCTCGAAATGCAAAGCAGCTGTCTGCGAAACGGATTCGCCATGGCCGACGAAACAATTTCAGTCCCCAGCGGGTCGCATCTCGATCAGCTATGACTACCAAGAAACTACTTCTGACCGTCGGCCTGGTGGCGGGCTTCAGCCTGCCGTGGACGGCCGGCGCTCAATCCACCTCTGCTGAACCGACCGTGGAGGTGACGTTCGTCGAACCGGAGAACTTCACCGACGTGAAAGACCGGTACTCCGCCCAGAAGGAGGTGGCGCAGCACTATCTGAATACGCTGAAGGAGCACGTACAGCGGGCCGCGGGCAAGCGGCTACAGCCCGGTCAGCGGCTGAAGGTGACGATCACCGACATCGACATGGCGGGTGATTTTGAACCGTGGCGGTCACCGCAGCTGCAGGACGTTCGCATCATCAAGGACATCTACCCGCCGCGCATCGACCTCAGCTATCAGCTGCTCGACGCAAATGGGACCGTCGTCGCCGAAGGGAAACGCGAATTGCGTGACCTCGCGTTCAACATGCGGACGACGGGTCTGCCGACGTCGGACTCGCTGCGCCACGAGAAGGCGCTGCTCGACGATTGGCTGCGGCGGGATCTCCGCACCGCCCGCACGGCGAAGAAATGACACGGACTTTCCGGCGGCGCGCGACCGAACCCCTCGTTGACGTGAGGGGTTGGAGCGCGCCCTCGGCCGGGCGGATTTGTGCAGGTTCGTGGTTAACGTTATGGGCGTGAGGGAGGAAGCGGCCGGAGATGACGAGTGGCCACGGCTCGACCGCTGGTTGTGGTCGGTCCGGCTGTTCAAGACGCGCACGTTGGCGGCGGCCGCCTGCCGCGCGGGGAGTGTGACGGTGGCCGGGCTGGTGGCAAAACCAGCGCGAGAGGTGCACGTGGGGGACCAGGTGACCGTTCAACAGGGTTTGGTCCGGCGCACGCTGACCGTCGTGGGTTTTCCGGCCAGTCGAGTGGGGGCACGGCTGGTGCCGACGTTTTGCATCGAGACGACTCCTCCTGAGGAATTTGCGAAAGCGCAGGAGAACCGGATCGGCCAGTTCCTGGCGCGGGAGCGTGGCACTGGTCGCCCGACCAAGCGGGAGCGCCGGTCGCTCGATCGGCTGTTCCGATCCGCCGGTGGGGCGTAAGAATGCGCTCACGGGCCCAACTGGGACGGTGAGTTGGAAAGTGCTGGAAGGTGCCTGCAAGGGAGCGTCTTCCGAGCGCGGAGGGCGGGTTTGGCAAGTATGATGACGCCCCTGAGGTGGCCCGATTTTCCTTGCTTTTGAGGCGCTTACGGATGGCTTGGACGAGGATCGTTAGAGCAACGTTAGGCGACAGACACTGGTGGATCGTCAGTTGAGGGAAGACTTCAGTGACAATTCGAAACCCGATGGTCGGGAACGGACTGGCAGCAGACGGAGATCGACGACTTCATCAGAATGAGCACATCCAAACTGTACGTCGGTAACATGTCCTTCAAAACCACGGAGGATGAGTTGCGCGACGCGTTCGGGCAGTTCGGTAGCGTTACAGACGTCTACGTCGCCATGGACAAGATGACCGGCCGCCCCCGCGGCTTTGCGTTCGTCACCATGGGCAGTCCGGAAGAGGCCAAGCTGGCCGCTGAGAAAATGAACGGGGTCGACCTCGGAGGTCGCGCGCTGACGGTTAACGAAGCGCGTCCGAAGGAAGAGGGCGGCGGCCGCGGCTTCGGCGGCGGTGGTGGCGGCGGCGGCGGCCGTGGCTTCGGTGGCGGCGGCGGTGGCGGTGGCCGCGGCTTCGG
>JAEWIY010000235.1 GCA_023386835.1 Verrucomicrobiota bacterium | reverse complement strand
GCTCGGGGTATTAAGCGGCGTGTTGCGGCGGCTGCGGAGCTCGTTGACGAGAGCGTCGGTGTCGCGTTCGAGTCG
Source organism: Verrucomicrobiota bacterium (assembly GCA_023386835.1). GTDB lineage: Bacteria > Verrucomicrobiota > Verrucomicrobiia > Opitutales > Opitutaceae > Actomonas. The sequence continues at coordinate 41,032 of JAEWIY010000235.1, read as the reverse complement.
CCGCTGGACCTCCACAGCTGACATAGAATCATACCGTTGGGCGCGGGCGGATGGATACGCCAGGAGGATGGCGACAATCAGCCATCTGAACGAAGGGAGTACGTTGCGCAGCGGAGGACGCATCCGCGGACGGTGTGATTTACCGTGGCGGAGGGAAAGCGTGAAGACGCGCAAAAGGGGCGGCACGCGGCTGATGCAAGCCGGAGCGCTGAAACCCGGGCTCGAAAATCAAGAGAGTGGCGCTCCAATCGTCTGCCGGCTGCGGGTCATCCAGCGAACACTGATCCGGCGCCAATACGAAGGCATGGCAAAGCGAACCTCCATCGTCAGAGCCACCTCGAGTGGGTTACGACCGGGAGGACCCATGTTGGTCCGCTCTAGCATGCGAGCAGCGTAAGCTCGCGGTTCAACCCGCTTCGAGTTCGACGGGATTGCGCAAGGTGCCGATCCCCTCGATCTCCACCTCGACGACGTCGCCAGGCTGCAGCCAGCGCGGCGGCCGGGCGGCCATGCCGACCCCGTGAGGCGTACCGGTCAGGATGACCGTGCCGGCCTCGAGCGTGGTGCTTCCGCTGAGAAATTCGATGAGGGTTGGAATGTCGAAAATCATGTCCGCGGACGTCCAGTTTTGGCGCTCCTCCCCATTGAGCCGCGTGCACAGGCGAAGCTGGTGCGGATCGGGCAGTTCGTCCCGGGTAACCAGGCACGGGCCAAGGGGGGCGAACGTGTCGAACATCTTGCCGCGGCACCACTGGCCGCCGCCGCGGCGGAGCTGCCAGTCGCGCGCGCTGACGTCATTGGCGCACGTGTATCCAAGAACATGATTCAAGGCCTTCTCGCGTGAAATGTTGCGACCCGTGCGGCCGATCACGACGGCGAGCTCTACCTCGTAGTCGACCTCGGTGCTCGCGAGATGGCGCGGGATCCGGACGGGCTGCTCCGGGTGTTGCAGGGCGCTGTTGGGCTTGAGAAACACCACCGGGTTCTCGGGAGGCGGCATGCCCGACTCCTCGGCATGGCGACGGTAGTTGAGGCCGACGCCGTAGATGCACGCGGGCACGAGCGGAGCCAGAAGCGTGATGATGTCCGCCGGTTCTCCGGTGGGTCGCAATGAGCCGAAGAGATCCCCCTCGAGCCGTTCCTGCCGACCGTCGCTGTGCCATTGTCCGAAGCAGGTTTTGCCCGAGAAATCGAGATAGCGGATGATCTTCATGAGAGGTTCAGCAGCCGGCGCTCAGTCCACCGTCGATGATCAGGGCGGAACCGGTGACGAACGCCGCGTCATCAGAGGACAGATACACAGCCGCGGCTGCGATTTCTTCGGGCCGTGCCATCCGACCAATCGGCTGGCTCTGGCACATCCGCTGGTAGGCGAGAGCCGGATCCGGATATTCCTTCACGCGAGCCGCGACGAAGGGCGTTTCGACGCGCGCAGGGCAGATGCAGTTGACGCGCACCTGGTCGGCAGCGTGGTCGAGCGCCATCGCCTTGGTCAGTCCCACGATGGCGAACTTGGTCGTGCAGTACGCGGCGCGCTCCCGGAGCGCAACGATTCCGCCGATCGACGCGAGGTGCAGGATGCATCCCTGCCGCCGAGCCAGCATGGCCGGCAGGAAAAGCTGAGAGAGCAGATAGGGTGCGCGAACATTGACGCGGTAGAGCCGGTCGAGCTCGTTCACATCCGTCTGGAGGACGGTGCCTACCGCTCCGACGCCGGCGTTGTTGACCAGAATGTCGAGGCCGGATGGATACATCGACAGCAGCTCGCCTGCCAGCCTCGCGCAGGCCTCGGCATCCCCGATGTCCACTGGCCGCGCGACGGCTGGAGGGCCTTCTTCGGCCATGCTGGCGGACAGGTTCGCCAGCCCCTGGGCGTCACGATCAACCGCGATGACCGTGGCTCCCTCGGCGGCGAAACGGCGGGCGATGGCCTCTCCGATTCCCGAGGCCGCGCCGGTAACCAGCGCGAGCTTCTTCTCGAGGCGGTTCATCGGGCAACGCTCCCGGCTCCTGCCGGCGATCGGGACCATCCGCGATTGGGGAACCGGCGTTCCAGCTCCATGCAGTCCTGCAGGGGGCGCAGTCCCGCGGACGGGGACGGATCCGAAAGACATGCGGCGGCGGCGCACGTGCCCAGGCGAAGCCGCCGGGACAGCGGCCATCCTTCGTGCACGCCGTAAAGATAGCCGGCGGCAAACGCGTCGCCCGCGCCGTTGCTGCCCCGGCAGTAACCGGCAGGCAATGCGAGCGAACCGATGGCCTCGACTCCGTCCGTGCGGCTGGCGGCAACGCTTCCGTGCACGGTGTGGATCACCACGGAGCGCCGCACTCCCATTCCCAGCGCCTGTTGCGCGGCATCCTCCAGTTCCGCCCGGTTGGAGTCGCCAACGCGTTCCCCGAGCAGCTGGCCAGCCTCCACCTCGTTCATGATCAGGTGATCGGTCCACGGCAGCGCGCTCGCGACAACACGCGAAAAATCCGGATGGTTTACGCTGACGAGGTCCACCGACGTCTCGAGCCCGGCGGCAGTGGCCGCTTCCAGAACGAGAGTCGCGCCCGAACGACCGGGCTCGACGAACGCATCGAGCCGGTCGAGCAGCATGAGGTAACCGAGATGGAACAGGCGCGCCGTTGAGCGGCTGAAATCGAAGTGGCTGGTGTCCAGCCGACTGTTCGCACCGCGGCGATGGAAGAACGTGCGGCGCCCGGTGGCGCGCGCGGTCATCACGTGCGTGTAGGATGTCGCGGCTTCCGGAATCATCTGAAGGCCGGTCGCATCGATGCCCCGCCGCTTGCAGTCGACCTGGACCCACCGGCCATTTTCGTCGTCACCCACCAGACCGATCGCCGCGAGGGGAAAGGGTGCATTCAGTGCGGCAAGGTCGCACAGCACATTGTAGGGCCCGCCGCCGTTGGCGCGCGCCTCGCCAAGCACATTCGCGAGCATCTCTTCCGCCGGATAGTGATCTATGTCGACAATTGTATCGACGATAAAATTACCGGCGGCGATCAGCCCCGAGCGGTGCGATGGGGGGCGCGGGATGGAGGTCATAGTTCCTGGACGTTTCCGGATTCGTGCGACGCGAGAGCGGCGGCGAAAATCTCCTGGGTGGCGACGGCCTCGACGGGTGTCGCGCAGCCGAAACGGTCGCCCAGCACGCCGGCGCGTTCGGCGAGGAAGGCGGCCCACATCTGCTGGATCACGTCCGGAAAGCCCGGTTCGAAAATGCCCCCGGTCACCGTCCGGAAAGGCGTGCCGAAGCCGAGCTCGGTGCGCTGCCACCATTGCTCGCGATCGCGCGAGAACCTCCAGAGCGTCTTTGGCTCGGCGGTGGAGAAGCGCACGCCTCCGTCGGTACCGAGCACCTCGAGGAACCAGGTGTTGGTCGCGCCGGGCGCCAGGCGTTTCATTTCGAGACGGAGCGGAACCGGTTCCCCGGCTATCGTCGTCCACGTGTGGAGCAGGGCGTTGTCCCACGTATCGCATGTCGTCCTGCCCCCGCGACCGTCGGGACGCGACGGATATCCGCGTTGCAGTTGGGCAAAGAGGCGCTGCGGCTTCCAGCCGAGTCGCAGGGGGACGTGGCAGGCATGCATGCCCAGGTCACCGAGCACGCCGATCTCTCCGCATGTCTCGCTGCGCCGCTTCCAGTTCGCCGGCTTGTCGGGATCGAGATCGCTGCTGTGATGAAAGCCCGAAACGACTTCCAGCACGCGGCCCATCCTGCCCTCCCGCGCCAGGGTGAATGCCCGTTGCGCTCCCGGAAAGAAGGGCATCTCGGAGCTGCAGCGCACGAAGCGGCCGGACGATTCGATACGCGCGAGGATGCGACGCGCGGACGCCAGATCGATGCCGAAGGGCTTCTCGGCAAGGAGATCCTTTCCGGCGGCGAGCGTGTCGGAATAGACCTGCTCGTGCAGCATGTGCGGGACCGCCGCATAGACGACCTCCACATCCGGATTCGCGAGCAACTCACGATAGTCGGTCACGCGCTGCCTGCAGCTCGGGATCTGTTCAAACCAGGCATGAGCCGCGGGATTGAGGTCCGCCACGGCCACGAGCACCGGACGGACGGGAACGTCCACCAATGCGCACCAGCGCGCGAACGCGCTCGCGACCTCGCGACCCATGAGGCCGCCTCCGATGATGCCGATGTTGACAGTGTTCATGTTGATCTAAACAGGAGATGTTTCGCGACGGTAGGCGCGGGCGAGAAGGGTGACGGGATGAAGCACCGTCATGGAGATCCCGGCCGCGGACAGGCCCTGGGCGAGCTGGAGGTGGCAACCGGGATTGGCGGTTGCGACGACCAGGGCGCGCGTTCCGCGCAGATGACCGATTTTGCGTTGCAGCAGAAGGTCCGCCTGATCCGGCTGGGTGATGCTGTAGATGCCGGCGCTGCCGCAGCACCAGGTCGATTCAGGCAGCTCGACCAGGTTCAAGCCGGGAATCAGGCGCAGCATCGCCCGAGGCTGGGCGATCACACCCTGCCCGTGGGCGAGATGGCAGGAGTCGTGATACGTCACCGTCAACGGCTCCGACGCAGGCCCGACGGTCGGTGCGCGGCATCCAATGCGATGAAGCCACTCATGGATATCCTGCACGCGCCGGTCCCAGGCCTGCGCCCGTGCGGCATACCGAGCATCGTCCGCCAGCAGGCGTCCGTAGTGTTTCAGGTGCGATCCGCAGCCCCCGGCATTGGTGATGATTGCGTCGAAGCGCTCGGGGTCGACGAGGTCGAGCCAGCGTCGGGCGAGCGATTGGGCGAGCCCGCGTTCGCCATTGTGGGCGTGCAGCGAACCGCAGCACGGCTGGATCGGCGGTGTGTGCACCTCGCAGCCGTTGGCGAGCAGCACGTCGGCGGTATCACGATTGATTTCCGGGTAGAGCAGATCCTGGACGCATCCCGTCAGCAGCAGCACGCGGTGGCGAACCGGCTCCTCCTTCGGGCGTTCGATGGACCGTATGAGGCGGTTGGAAAATTCCGGAGCGATGCGCGGCGCACGCGGCTCGAGCCGGCGCAGCGATGGCGGCAGCAGCCGAGTGAGGCCGCGGCGGCGGACGAATGATTCGAATCCGGAACGCTGATGAAGACGGAGCAGGCGGGCCGTAAACCGGAGGAGGCCCGGCCGGAGAAACAGACCGCGCAGGGTGATTGTCCGCCAGAAGCGCCGGGCGCGGGAGTCGACCACGCGGCGCGTCTCGACCTCGGTTCGCGCGGTTTCGAGAAGATGGGCATAATCGACGCCCGCGGGACAAGCCGTCTGGCAGGCAAGACAGCCGACGCAGTAGCTCATCTCCTCGGCGAACTGTGCTCCAACCCCGAGCTCCCCGTCGGCGACGGCGCGCATGAGCGCGATGCGGCCTCGGGGGCTGTTGCGCTCGTGCAGGGTCGTCACGTACGTCGGGCAGGTGGGCAGGCACATGCCGCAGTGCATGCACTGCTGCAGGATGGAGTAATCGAGTTTCGCCAGGGATTCGGCCATGAGCGTCAGTCGAAGATCTTGCCGGGATTCAGCATGCCCTTCGGGTCCAGGACCTGCTTGAGCTGTTTCATCAGGGCGAGCGATTGGTCCCCCAGCTGCCGTGGCAGCCAGGGCTTCTTGGCCAGACCCACACCATGCTCACCCGTGATCGTCCCTCCCAGCTCCAGCGTTTTCTGTACGATTTCGTCGAGCGCCAGGTGCACCCGGTGCATTTCCTCGGAATCGCCTTCGTCCGTGAGGAACGTCGGGTGCAGGTTGCCGTCGCCCATGTGGCCAAACGTGCCAACCTGCAGTCGATGCCTCTCGGCGGTGGCGGCGATGAAGGACACCATCTCGGCAAGATGGCTTCGCGGCACCGTCACGTCCTCGAGGATCGTCGTGGGCCGCACGCGCGCCAGGGCGGAGAAGGCGGTTCGCCGGGCACGGGCGAGATCGGCGGCCTCGGTATCCGTGGAAGCGATACGAACCTCCCGGGCGCCGCACGAGCGCGCGATAGCCGCCATGCGGGTGCTCTCGTCCTCGACCGCCGCCGGATGGCCGTCGGTCTCCATCAGAAGCAGCGCGGCACAATCCGTTGGAAGCCCGATGCGGGCGTAGTCCTCGACGCATCGGATGGTGATGCGATCGAGAAACTCGAGCGTGCAGGGAATGATGCCGTCCCTGATCAGCGTGGATACCGTGCGGGCGGCATCCGCGATGTCGTCGAACATCGCGAGCAGGGTGCGGCGTGCGGCCGGAGGCGGGAGAAGTTTCAGCAGGACTTCCGTGACGACTCCGAGGGTTCCTTCCGAACCTATGAAGAGGTCCTTCATCGAATAGCCCGCGACGTCCTTGACGCACTTGTTGCCGAACGCCGCGACCGTTCCGTTCGCGAGCACGACCTCGAGGCCCATCACATAGTCCCGGGTGACACCGTACTTCAGGCCCCGGAGACCCCCGGAGTTTTCGGCGACGTTCCCTCCGATCGTGCTGATGCGCATCGAGCCGGGGTCCGGAGGATAGAACAGCCGGTGCGCCGCAGCGCATTCGGCAATCTGCTGGGTCGTCGCTCCCGCCTCGGCCCGCAGGGTTAGGTTCGCCGGGTCGATCTCGATGATCCGGTTCATCTGTGTCAGGCAGAGGACGAGCGCCCCCGGCACCGGGACGCTTCCGCCGCTGAGTCCGGTGCCGGATCCACGGGTGACCACCGGCGTGTCATGGGCCGCGGCCAGGCGCAGGCAGGCTGAAACCTGCGTGGCCGAACGCGGAAACGCCACTGCGATGGCGCGCTGCTTCAGGGACGCCGTGCCGTCGAAACCGTACGGGAGGATATCCTCCTCCGATGTTAGCACCTGCGAAGGTGCGAGGACGTCGACGAGGCCGGTGATGAGGAGAGGCAGCGCCATGGCTGGGGAGAAGTGCGTTGGGCGCGGATTGGAGGCCGTTCCGTCTAGGCTTCTTCGTCGATCATCCGTGCCGCGGTTTCCACGCTCACATTGCCATGGACGATCGCCATGAGCGCGCGCGTGATTCCGCGGGGCCGGGCATGCTGGATCACATTGCGCCCGTAGACGATGCCGGAAGCTCCCTGGGCGAGCAGATCCCGCGTGCGTTCGAGTATTTCCTTGTCGGATACACGGCCGCCTCCGCGGACGAGCACGGGGATGTGTCCGGCGATGTGGATCACCTTGTGATACAGGCTGACATCGTCGGTGGGATCGGCCTTGATGACATCGGCACCGAGCTCGACCGCCTGGCGGACGAGCGGGGCGATCCGGTTCAGGTCGCCGTCGACCATGTAACCGCCGGCCTCGCTGTTCGGGCGAAACACGAGCGGCTCGATCATCACGGGCATGTTGTACCGCTCGGCCTCCAGCTTGAGGCGCGTGATGTTGCGCACGCATTCGGCGTGGACTTCAGGCGCACCCGGGATCTGGAAGAGGTTCACGCAGACGCACGCCGCGTCGAGCCGCACCGCCTGGAGCGCGGCCTCCTCGATCATGATGCTGAAGCGGGAAGCGGGAAGCTCGCGACCGTACACGTTCGCGACGTCGGTGCGCAGGACCAGGCTGGGTTTTTCGCGGCCGGTGATGCATTGAAGCAACCGGGCCTGACCTACGGTGAGTTGAATCGCATCGGGCCCCGCCTCGAGCAGCAGGTGAACCACTTTGCGCATGTTCTCGATGCCGGTGAGAAAACCGGCCTCGTTGAAGAAACCATGGTCGACGGCGACATCGAAGCAGCGTTTGGACTTGGCATTGAAGAGGCGGTGAAGCCGCGGATTGGAGAGCATGATGAAGGCGATGATCCGACATGCGCACCGCCCGTCAGGCACCTCGGGAACCCGGCGATACGCGAAGTACCGCGGGGAGTGCACGGTACGAGTATGCCTCAGCGTAGCAGGTTCATCAGCCTGCCGCTCCGTCCACCGTCTCAGAGCTTGAGCCTAATGTCTCAGCGGAGTCGACCGGACGGAAGGCCGATCAGGATTCGGCGGGATTCTGCAGTTTCTGCCGGTATTCGGACGGGTTCATTCCAAACTCGCGCCGGAAAAGACGGTTGAAAAACGAAAGCTGGTTGAAGCCGTGGTTGAGCGCGATCGTGCCCACGGGTTCGCTCGTCTCCCGAAGGGCATGGCAGACGGCCTGAAGCCGGACCTGATTGCGAAACGTGGAAAACGATTTTCCCGAGTGGAGGAGGAATTGCCGCGCGAACGTGGCGCGGCTCATTCCGGTCAACTTCAAGAGTTCGTTCAGGTGCACCTCCTCACGGTAGTGTGCGAGGATGTAGCTGACCGCCCGGCTTATGATTTCCTGCGTCTCCGGTGAATCGATCATCGAGAACGGACGGGACGACAGCGCCTGAACATCGCCTTTGGGCGCATTGATGACTGTGGCCAGGATCTGGAGAAAATCCGATAGCCGGGCGACACCACTTTGCGACGGCATGGCCTCGAGCAAGTGTCGGATGGTGCCGGCCGTGCTCCCCGTGAGATGAAGCCCTCGTCGGGCGGATTCGATGAGGCTGCGAATCTCCGCCGACTCGGCGAATTTCCATATTCCGTGCTCGGGATGGAAGTCCCATTGGATCGAAAGGCCGGACGAGCGCCCGCGCATCTGCCAGTAGTGGGGAACGTTCGGTCCTATCAGGACCAGGTCTCCGTCGTCAAAAAGGTCGATGTCGTCGGCGATGAGCCGCGTGCCCTGACCCTTCTGCACCAGCGTCAGCTCCATTGCCGGATGGTAGTGCCAGTGATCGCCCCTGCCGGTGAGAACCGTGGTGCGTCCATGATCCTGCACCAGTTCGACGGTGCTGACACTCTGGCTCCATCGAAGCAGGCGGAAGGTCTCTCCTGCGCTGAGGCGGATCAACTCACGTTGTGATTGCATGATGAATACAAGGCGAGCGCGCGCGCCTGATCCCGCCGCGGGATCAGGCGAACGCCTTCAGTCATGACATGCCCGTGTACCGTCCCGGAGTCCAGTGTTCCGCGGCAGACCCGACGGCGGGCGAGGGAGGCTCCTCGCGATGAGACGATAGTGTCGCGACTTGAGCCTCCGCTCGTAGTCGAAGACCCACAGAAACGGTATTCTCGGCAAGATGACTTTGGACGCGCGCCGCCCCGCCTCACTCCGGCCGGGTGCGTGAGCCACCTCACCCCCCTTTTCATTGCCCACCGTTTCAGGGCCGAACGTCAAGCGCAGGAGACGACCCCGTATCTCTGCGCACGTGCGAGCCGCTTTATTTCCCTCAATTCCAACCCATGAGCACCCTCACGCAGTATCGATTCTCCTTCGGCCCCTGGAACATCAGCGAAGGCGCTGATCCCTTTGGCCCAACCGTCCGGCCAACGTTTCCCCACGAGGAAAAATTCGCGCTCTACAAGCCGCTCGGATTTGACGGTGTGCAGTTCCACGACGACGACGTGGTGCCGAACCTCGACGATCTTTCTGCGCCGCAAATCGAGAAACAGGCTGCAGCCGTCAGGAAGATGCTGGACCAGGAGGGTCTCGAGGCGGAGTACGTGGCTCCTCGCCTGTGGTTTGCGCCCCAGACCCTCGATGGCGGGTACACTTCCAACCGGAGCGAGGATCGGGAGTACGCATGGGAGCGAACCCGTCGCTCGGTCGACATCGCCCGGGCGGTGGGCTCCCGGGCGCTCGTGCTCTGGCTTGCGCGCGAAGGCACCTACATTCGCGAGGCGAAGGACGCGAAGGTCGCCTATGACCGGCTGCGGGAACTGATCGATCGCACGCTGGAGTACGATCCGGACATCGAGATCTGGATCGAACCGAAGCCGAACGAACCGACGGATCTCGCCTATGTTCCCACCGCGGGGCATGCCGTCGCTCTCGCGTACGCCACGCGGGATCATCGGCGCGTGAAGGTCGTGATCGAGAGCGCGCATGCGATGCTGGCGGGTCTCGACCCCAGCGACGAGATGGCGTTCTCGCTGGCCCATGGAAAGCTCGGGAGCATTCACCTCAATGACCAGAACGGACTAAAGTACGATCAGGACAAGAATTTCGCCAGTGCCAACCTGCGCGGTGCGTTCAACCAGGTCCTGGTGCTCGAGGAGAACGGCTACGGCAGCAAAGGCGAGTTTGTTGGGCTGGACGTCAAGGCGATGCGCACGCAGCCCGGTTGTCCCGTGACCGATCACCTCAAGACGAGTAGGGAGTTGTTCCTCCTGCTCGTGGACAAGGTGCGTTCGTACGATCGCAAGCTCGTCGAGCAGTATCGGTCCGCCCGCGATTACGAAGCTCTTGAACGCTACACCCTCCGGCACCTGCTCGGGCAGAAATAACTCCTTTCTCCCATGCCCCGATCCGTCACGCTTTTCACCGGCCAGTGGGCCGATCTGCCCCTCGAGAAACTCGCTCCGCTTGCGAGAACGATGGGTTACGACGGGCTGGAGCTCGCCTGCTGGGGCGACCACTTCGACGTCGACGCCGCGTTGTCGGATGCGGGCTACGTCGGGAAAAAGTGGGAGCTGCTCCAGACACACGGGCTCACGTGTCATGCGATCTCCAATCACCTTGTCGGCCAGGCCGTCTGCGACCTGGTCGACGAGCGTCACCGGGCGATCCTTTCGCCCACGGTCTGGGGTGACGGCGACCCGGAGGGCGTGCGTCAGCGGGCGGCCCGGCAGATGATCCGCACGGCGCAGGCCGCGCGGCGCTTCTTCGATGCCCGTCCGAAGGCTGCGGCGGGCGCTACGGACTTTCCCGCAGTCGTCAACGGCTTCACCGGATCATCGATCTGGCACTCGATCTACGCGTTTCCGCCGACATCCCAGGCGTATTGGGATGCCGGTTACAGCGACTTCGCGAAACGCTGGATGCCGATCCTCGACGCCTTCGAGGAGGTCGACGTGAACTTCGGCCTCGAGGTGCACCCGACTGAGATCGCGTTCGACATCGCCTCGGCCGAGCGGGCAATCGCCGCCGTGAAGGGCCACAAGCGCTTTGGTTTCAACTACGACCCGTCCCACCTCGGGTATCAGGGCGTCGACTACGTGAAGTTCATCCGTGCATTCAGCACGCGGATACATCACGTGCACATGAAGGACGTCTGGTGGGGCCATGGCGATGGCAGCGTCGGCGTGTTCGGTGGCCACACGAGTTTCGGCGACGCCCGCCGCCACTGGGATTTCCGATCGCTTGGGCACGGCGACATCCGCTTTGAGGACGTGATCGTGGCCCTCAACGACATCGGTTACCGCGGCCCCCTCTCGGTGGAGTGGGAGGACGTGCGGATGGACCGGGTGCACGGCGCGACCGAGTCCGCGGCCTTCGTGCGGAAAACCGATTTCATTCCTAGCCGGGTGGCGTTCGACGCCGCGTTCGAAAAGCCGGAGGCCTGATCAGGCGGTCACCCCGCCGCGACCCGGCATCCGCCAACCTGTACGGGGAGTATCCAGTCATGAATAGAAAACTACGTTTCGGCATGATCGGCGGAGGCCGCGGCGCCTTCATCGGCGGCGTGCACCGCATCGCGGCAATCATGGACGGCCAGGCGGAACTGGTCGCGGGCGCGTTCTCGTCGGATCCGCAGCGATCAAGGGATTCGGGAGCGGATCTCGGGCTGGACCCAAAACGAGTCTATGGGACCTATCAGGAAATGGCAGCCGCCGAAGCTGCGCGACCTGCCTCCGAACGGCTGGATTTCGTGTCGATCGTGACGCCGAATCACCAGCACTTCGAACCCGCCAAGCTGTTTCTGGAAACAGGCTTCAATGTTGTCTGCGACAAACCGGCCACCTTCGACGCGAAGCAGGCGCGTGCGCTGCGACGGTGCGCCGAGATGACGGGCAAGGTGTTCGTGCTGACCCACAATTATACGGGCAACGTGATGATCAAGCAGGCGCGGCGCCTGGTAAGGAATGGTGAGCTCGGGCACATCCGAAAGGTGCTGGTCGAGTATCCGCAGGGCTGGCTCTCATCCGCCATCGAGACCAGTGGACAGAAGCAGGCGAGCTGGCGCACGGACCCCGCCAAGTCGGGGGCCGCGGGCTGTATGGGCGACCTCGGCTCCCATGCCCACAATCTCGTCCGCTATGTCACCGGCCTGGAAATCTCCGAGGTCTGTGCCGACCTCACCGCTTTCGTGCGCGGACGGACGCTCGATGATGACGGGAACGTGCTGCTTCGCTTCAAGGGCGGAGCGAAGGGCATCCTGCATGCCTCGCAAGTCTGTGTCGGTGACGAGAACGCACTCCAGCTGCGCGTCTATGGAACGAAGGCGGCGCTCGAGTGGCATCAGGAGCACCCAAACGAACTGATCATGAAGTATCCGGACAAGCCCCGGCAGGTGTGGCGGCGCGGCAACGGGTATGTGGATGTTCCCGGCCGGTTCACCCGCGTGCCCTTCGGACATCCCGAAGGTTATCTCGAGGCTTTCGCGAACGTTTACCAAGAGGCGTTCCGTGCGATCCGCGCGGAGGTTTCGCGTCGAAAGATCCCGAAGGACTGCGATTTTCCGACGATCGAGGACGGTGTGGAGGGCCTTGATTTCATCGAGACGGTCGTGCGAAGCGCACAGCGTGGCGCACGCTGGGTTAAGTATTCCAAGCATTGAACACCTGTTCGCCCATGACCATGCGTTCATTCCATACCCGGCGCGTGTCGTGCTGGCGGTGCGCGTTCATCCTGTTCGTCGCTGTTTTCGCGCTCGCAGCGAGCGCGGCCTCTGCGGCTCTGCCGCGCCTGGGGCTGCAAACATGGACGTGCCGCAACCTCACGTTCGACGAAATGGTCGAGTTCGCGGCGGAGCACGGCCTCCACCGGATTCAGCTATACCGGACGCATGTCAATCCGGCCGATACGCCTGAAATCAACGCAGCCAAGCTCGCCCGATTGCGCGAACGTGGCATCACCCCTTACGCAATGTATGCGGCCGGTGGACTGGATCCGGCGGCCGATCGCGCGGTATTCAAACTGGCGCGCAGCTTTGGCATGGAGTTCCTCGTGATGGAGCCGAAAGACCCGGCGAAGTGGCCCGAGCTCCTGTCGCTGGGCCGCGAGTTCGGCGTGCGGGTGGCGGTGCACAACCACGGTCTCGAGACGCCGTATGGCGACCCCTCGACGGTGCGCACCCTCCTGGAGCAGTACCCCGAACTGGGCGTGTGCCTCGACGTCGGCTGGATCACCGCGGCCGGTTTCGACGCAGCCGAGGTGTTCAGGTCCTACGGTGACCGCGTCGTCGACCTGCATTTCAAGGACAAGCGGGTCAGCATCGAAGACGGCAAGCGTGTGGCCGACGACACTTTCCCTGGCGAGGGCGACGTCAATTTCGAGGGCCTCTTCAAGGCGATACGCGAGAGCGGGTGGTCCGGCACGATGGCGATCGAGACTGACAGCAAGCTCTTCGCGCGGGATCCACGCGAACTCGTCCAGCGGTCGAAGGCGTTCTTCCGGGCTCGCCTCACCGGCGCTGGCATGTCATTGGATTTCGACTACACGGTCCCGTCCTACGCGCTGCCGGAGCAGCTCCCGGCCGGATTTGACGGCGAGGACGCACGCGAGATCATCAACGGCTTCCGCACGTTGGTCGAAGCCGTGCGGATGTTCGAACAGGAGAGTGGGGATCCGACTGCTGCCGACGTCGCGGATGTGCGGATCTACACGAATCAGGTGTTGTGGGCACTGCGTTTCGAGGCGCAGCTGCGCCCGGCCGATGTCGTTCTGCTCAGGCAGGCGGTGGCCGAAGGTCTCCGACGGGCGGACGCGCTGAAATCCGGCCAGCGCCCGTGGCGGCAGGAGAAGGGGTGTGTCCTCCGTGGCCATCGGTCGCGGATCGACGGCTCCGCGCAGCCGTACGGCGTGGTGGTTCCGCAGAGCTATGACGGGCGGCGGCCGATGCGACTGGATGTGGTACTGCATGGGAGCATGGCACAGACAGGCGCAGCCATGCTGCGATTCGCCGACTGGTTCCAGCACCCCCGCGGCGGCTGGCACGCGGAGGGCGGCGATGCCATCGAGGTTTATCCGCTCGGCCGGGTCACCAACGGCTACCGCTGGGCGGGGGAGACCGATGTGTTCGAGGTGATCGAAGCAGTCTGTCGCGATTATGCCGTCGACCGGGATCGCATCGTGCTGCGCGGGTTTTCGATGGGAGCCTCGGGCACCTGGCATCTGGGACTGCGCAATCCGGATGTCTTCGTCGCGCTCGCTCCCTACACCGGCTACGTTGATACCCGTTTCTTTTCGGAGGGACCTTCCGCCAATCTGATCCGCATGGGCACGCTGCCGGAGCACGAGGAACGCGTCCTGCCAACCATCGACGCGGTGAGCTACGCAGCAAACGCCGCCATGGTCCCGGTGGTCGCGGCGATCGGCAGGGGCGATCCCGGGTTTCGGAATCACGAGTTCATGGCGGACGCGTTCTCGCGCGAGGGAATGCAACTCGTCAACCTGATCGCGCCCGGCGAAGGCCATCGCGTGGAACCGGTCGCTTTCCGGAAGCAGCTGGAGCTGATCCGCCCGCATGTTGAGAATGGCCTCGAACACGCCCCCCGGCATCTCCGGTTCGTCACTCACACGCTGCGTTATCCACGCTGCCACTGGATCGAGCTGTTGGGACTCGAACGGCATGACCGCCGCTCCGAAGTCATCGGCGACGTCGAAGGCGAGACGATCGTACTGAGCGCGCTCGAGAACATCACCGGATTCGCGCTGATCCGCTCCCGCCTGCCCCCGAATGTCACGCAAGTTCGGATACACGGCCAGGACGACTTCCCGCTCCCCGAGGCCGGTCAGGAGGGGCCCTCGGCGCGTTGGGTGTTCGTGAAGGGAGCCGGGGGCTGGAGCCGCGTCGAAGCCGGCTCGCTCCCGCCCGGAAAGCGCCCGGGACTGCAGGGCCCGATTGATGATGCGTTCACGGGTCCATTCCTTTGCGTTCGTGGCACCGGGTCGCCCTGGAATTCTGCCACGGCGGCCTGGGCGGATCGGGAGCTCCGGCGATTCGCCTACACGTGGAACCGGTACTGGGTCGGACAGCTGCCGGTGAAGGACGATCGGGACGTGACTGCCGAGGATCTGCGGACCAGAAACCTCGTCCTGTTCGGGGATCCGGGCAGCAACTCGCTTCTTGCGCGGGTGCTGCCGTCGCTTCCCTTCACCTGGACCCGCGAGAGGCTGGCGATCGGCGATGCCGAGTATGCGAGCGTGAACTACGCGCCCGTGCTGATTCACCCCAATCCGATCCCCGGGGCGGAGGGGCGCTATGTGGTGGTGAACAGCGGGCACACGTTCGGGGAGGACGCCCTGTCGACGGTCGCTTATCTCCTGTATCCAAGGCGGGGCGACTGGGCGGTGGTCAACATCCGAGCGGGTGCCGGCGACGTGACGCGCCAGGCCGGATTTTTCGACGAGCAATGGAATCCGGTCGGATCGGGCAGCCCGCAGGCTGGCGGCCCCGCTTCCGTGATCCCGCTTTGAGGCGTCCGCTTTCCGGTCGAATGACACAAAAGTGTCGGTACACGAGATGAGAGGCGTAGCTGCCCGGAGCCGGCGCTGCTATGATGGGTGAGTACCGCCGGGATCTCGACCGAACCCTGCGGCTGCCCGTTCGGGCCACCCCACATTCCGGCGCGATCACCCGATTCCCCTCCCGGACGGAATATTCCCGATGTGCTGCAACTGCTCCACTGGAGCATGAGCCGGCTCAACCGAATCCCCGCCCACCAAACACCATGGCGAAAGCACCCCACATGACCCCAAACCCCATACGCCTGACGCTTTCACTTCTGTTCCTGCTTCCCGGCCTCCACGCGCAGCAGGTGGAGAACCGCGATGAGCAGGAAGAGCAGGAAGAGCAGAAAACCATCGAGCTGAGCCCATTCGTACTCGAGGAAGACAGTTCAATCGGCTATCGAGCCACGGCCACACTCGCCGGCTCACGACTGCGCACCCCGCTCGGTGACGTCGGTGCGGCGATTCAGGTCGTCACCAAGGAACTGATGGAGGATACCGGAGCGACCGATGCGTCCACGCTGCTCTCCTACACGATCAACACGGAGGTCGGCGGTGCGCAGGGTAATTTCGCCGGCGGCGGCACCGATCTCGGCGGCGATCGAGCCGATCAGAACACGGCTCGCATCTACCCGGAATTGAACCAGCGCGTGCGCGGTCTCGGAGAAGCGACGCTCACGCGCGACTTCTTCCTGACGAGCATTCCTTTTGACGCGTACAACTCTACGCAGGTCACGATCAACCGCGGCCCGAATTCGATACTGTTCGGCGTTGGTTCCCCGGGTGGCATCATCGACAACAGCCTCAACAAGGCCTCTTTGGCCAAGAATTCGGGACAGGTCGCCGCACGCGTGGGTGAGCATGGAAGCTACCGTGCCACGCTGGATCTCAACCGGATCCTGATCCCGGACCGTCTTGCCGTCCGCATCGCCGCGCTCGACGAGAGTCACCAGTACGACCAGCGGCCGGCGTACGACGACGATTCGCGGATCTACGGGGCGGTGGAATTTATCGCCTTCAAGAACGAGCGAAGCCGGTTTCTCGACCGGACCGTGATCCGCGCCAACCACGAGCAGGGACGGCTCAAGAGCAATCCCCCCATGGTGATTCCGCCGCGCAGCCTATACCACCACTGGTGGACGCCGCCGACGGTGGATTACGAGAAGTACACGGGCACGCCCGCACAACCGATGCACACCACCCAGTTCGTGCCGCAGTACACCGTGAGTCTCGACAAGACCCCTAACGGTATCACCCAAGCCAATACGCCAACGCTGGCGTGGACCTCGCTCTTCGACCAGGGAGCCCTCTTCTATCAGAATTCAGATGACCAGGTCCCAAACGCGGCTACGCCGTCGTTCCCGGATGCGCATGGACTGCAGGGCCGGCTGACGTTCTATCCCGGCGCACAACGTTACGAGTGGTTCTCCACGCAGGCGGCGGAGGGGCAGGCCTACGGCACCGGCTTCGCCTATCCGGTGATCCAGAATCGGGACGTGTTCGATTACAGGAAGAAGCTATTCTCCGGGGACACCTCCCTGGTTGAGCGTGATTTCCGCACCTACAACGTCGCGCTTGAGCAGCTCTTCTTCGAGCGCCGCAACGCGGGCATCGAGATTGTATATGACGAGCAGAACTGGGAGCCATACTGGTCAATGCCGGTGAACGATTCGTTGCAGTCGATCTACTCGAATGCCGACATTGCGATCGACATCTCCGAAAAGCTCGGCACCGGTGACGTCAACCCAAACCTGGGCCGCCCCTACATCCGTTTGTTCGACCTCGGCGGCTACGAGACGCGACAGGTCGACCGCGAGGCGGGCCGAGCGACGGCGTTCTATGACCTGGACTTCGGCGACATCATCGACAGCCGCTGGGGCAAGTGGTTGGGCCGCCACACGTTCACCGGTTTCTGGGGGACCCAGCGAGTGACGAGCGTCGGCCGTAACAACCGCGCCAACTGGTTCAGCGACGAGATCGACATGGACGCCGATGGTTTCGCGGGGCCCAACGGCAACTTCTTCCGGGCGGTGAACGGCATTGTCTATGTCGGCCCCAGCGCGCTGAACGCAAGCGGTCCCGACGAAGTCCGTATTCATCCGGTGAATATCCCAATTCCCCAGGGCGGCGACACCTACCGGATCTGGTATCAGGGAGCGACTGGACTGGCGCGTTTCGATGATTCGCTCAAGGCCAACAACTTCAGGGTCGGCCATGTGCTCGTCGGCGCGAACATCACCCGCAACGAGATCGATTCGGAAGCGTTTACGATCCAGAGCCGTCTACTGAACAACCACGTTGTCGGACTTGTCGGCTGGCGCACCGACGAGGCCTCGAGCTTCGAGCGGCTCACCACGGAGCAAATTCTTGAGCGGACGGGCACGTCCAGCAGGACGCTGCCGGACGGGAACATGAAGCCTGAAAACCTGATCCTGCAGGACGAGCCGAGCTCGATCGAAAAAGGTGACACCTTCACGAGCAGCGTTGTCGCCCACGTGCCGGAGCGCTGGACCACGGCACTCCCGCTCGCGCCGCGCTTCAGCGTTCACTACGGCAAGTCCGAGAACTTCTCACCGGCAGGGCTGCGCCGCGACGTGTACCTGAATGTCCTCTCGCCTCCAACAGGGGAAACCACGGAGTACGGCTTCTCTGTTGAGCTCAGCCGAAAGCACTTCATGCGTTTCAATTGGTTCGAGACCGAGTCAGCCGGAGCCGACGCCGGCCTCAATGCCGGTCTCGTGACGAACCGCACCGCCTACCGGCTCGAGCGCATGGTGGCGGAGCCGCAGAACACGGGATGGACGTTCGCGGAGACGAAGGAGGCGATGATCGTCGCCCTCGGAGGACAGGATCCGATCCCGAACATCAACAGCTTCGCGGAGATGGAGGCGGCCATCGTTGGGCTCGTCCCGTCCGAGATCATGAGCCAGCTCAACTACCGCGTCACCCAGGACGAAGCGGGACGCTATCGCGTGGAGAGCGAAACTTTTGCCGGTCAGGTTGCAACAGCCGCCGTTCGTGCGAAAGGCTTCGAGATCGATCTGGTCAGCAATCCGACGCCGAACTGGCGGATCATGTTCAATGTCGCGAAACAGGAGACGGTGCAGTCTGACAGCGCGACGCTCGCGAAGCAATTGTCGGACATCATCGTCGACAATATCCGGAGTTCCGGGCTGGCAGATCTGAGGATCTCGCCAACCTTTAACGCCCCGGAAACGGTTTACAACGAGTATAACCGACTGGTGCTCGTGCCTCTCAATGGCGTCCTGGCCAAGGACGGCACGGTGTCGCTTGAGCAGCGAAAGTGGCGTGCTAACATGGTGACGAACTACACGTTCGCCCGTGACTCGAGGCTCAGGGGATTCCGGGTGGGCGGCGCCGTACGCTGGCAGGACAAGGTGGCCATCGGATATGGCCAGTTGTATTCGCCGGAGACCGGTATTGTCCCGGACCTCTCCACGCCGCACTTCGCACCGAGCGAGTGGAACGGCGATGTCTGGATCGGCTACCAGCGGAAGTTGACCGAGAAGATTCGCTGGAACGTTCAGCTGAACTTCAGGAACGCATTCGGCGACAACGGCGACATCCCTGTTCGTTCAAACCCGGACGGCTCGATCGCTGTGATTCGGATTCCCAACGAGCGCACTTGGTTTCTCACGAACACGTTCTCGTTCTGACTCCCGCCTGAGCGCGATCCGCACACGCGCCGCCGAACGGTATCATCATCGCCGATTTTTGATTTAGCTTATCCTCCCTCGCTCCAAAATGAACTACACTCTCAGCAAACCCAGTCCGCACCGCCCGGCGGTGGCCCTCACGGTGGTGCTTCTTGCTCTGCTCGCACCCGCGGCAAGCTCGCAACAAACATTGCCCCCCGCACCGAACGACCCTGAGCCGCCCAAGGACGGGGTCGTCGAAATGTCTCGGTTTGTTGTTTCAACCGACGAGCAGGATGGGTATCGGGCCACCACGACGCTTGCCGGAACTCGCATCAAGACGGACGTAAAGGATATCGGCTCGGCGCTGTCCATCATCACCAGCCAGTTCCTCGAAGACACGGGAGCGCTCAACACCGAGGACTTGTTGGTCTATACGACTGGAACAGAGGTGGGGGGAACAAAGGGCAACTTCACGGGAACGGGAGATGATGTCGTCTTGACCGAGCGGGCGGCGCTGGCGACACCCCACACCAACAACCGCGTGCGCGGCTTGGCAGGAGCGGACAACACTCGCGACCTGTATCTGACCGATTTCGCCTGGGACGCGTACAATGTCGATCGGGTTGAAATCCAGCGGGGGCCGAATTCGATCCTGTTCGGGCTGGGGAAACCGGGCGGCGTCATCAACGCGAGCCTCAAGCAGGCTCAGTATGCAAATCGGGGTGAGGTCCAGGCGCGCATCGGAAGCCACGGGAGTCTGCGTGGAAGTCTAGATTATAATCGCGTCCTCATCCCTCGACAATTGGCGCTCCGGGTCAACCTTCTGGCGGACCACAAGGAGTATGAGCAGCGGCCTGCGTTTCGCGACGATGAGCGGATCTACGCCGCCGCACGGTTTGACCCCGGCTTCCTGAATCGGGGCTCGGCGCGCACTTCTCTCCGGGTGAACTTCGAGAGCGGTAAGATTGAAGCCAACAACCCGCGGAGCCTGCCTCCCATGGATCGATTCAGTTCGTGGTTTGAAACCGGCACGACGACAGTCGGTAATCAGACTTTCAACAACATGAATCAGTTCGTGGGCGACTACCGTTATCGGAACGTCTATGTTCCGAGCGTGCCGGGGTCTGGGTTCCTCGTTGGCACCAGCCCCAACTATCAGCCGGGTGTAAGCGACGCGAATAACGGAAACTACGTCTTCTTCGGCGACCCCAACTCAGGTTTGCCCACCGACATCTACTACGTCAACCAGACCCTCTTTACTGAATCGGGTGGTCTTGCGCCGAATGGCTCCATCGACGGCCGCATCGGCGGACTTTACGGTGCTAATCGCTTCTCGATGGCCGCCACCTACAGCGAACTCCAACGCCGTCGCGGCGTACCATTCGCCTTCGCCTACAAGAATCAGTCCATCACCGATCCCAGCATTTTCGACTTCTACAACAAGCTCATCGACGGTCCGAACAAACAAGAGAGGCAGGACTTCGACGCTACGAATATTGCGTTGAGTCAGACGTTCATCGATGGGCGGATCGGATTTGAGCTCACCTATGACTCCCAGGATTACGAGTTGAGCAACAAGGCTCCGCAATACGGGATGGGGACTGGCGACGCTGCAATCACTGTCGATATAAATGCCATCCTGCCTGATGGCCGCCCGAACCCGAATGTTGGCCGGCCAATGATCGTGAACCGATCCGTCAACGGTGGTTTCGCCCGCGACATCGATCGTGAGGTGTTCAACCTGACCGGCTACGCCGAATGGCAGGCCAAGGACCTCTTCAATCAGCCGTGGCTGATCAAGCTGCTTGGCAAGCATGTGTTCACGGGCGCGATCAACCGCAACCAAGTCGATGCGCTCGCGCGCACTTGGGGTAGTGCCGCAGTCGAAAGCATCGGCTGGCCGACCCCGGCAAATGAGATCCTCACCAACCGGCGTGAAATGTTGATCATGACTTATCTCGGGCCGGACATGCGGGGGCTACCGTCGCCGTCCGGTTTGAATCTCCAGAACCTGCAGGAACCGCTTCAGTTTCCGGCCGGGAACATCATGCGCTTCAACTCGACCTGGAATCGACCGACTGACCCGGCTGCTCCGGGTTATGTTAATCCTAACGCTCCGTGGGTGCATCACCTGACCGGCGGCAACAGCCGGCAGTCGGAAAATCCCGCAAATTATGTCGGCTGGGAAACCGTGCCAACCACAACGTACAGCATCTTCGATGGCGATGAGGATCAGTTGACGTTTAACGCCACCCGCACCCGCGACCGCATCGATTCCGAATTCCTCGTCTGGCAGGGGCACATGTTCGACGGCACGGTGGTGCCCACCATCGGATATCGGAAAGATGAAGCCCGTGCCTATGCCAAGGCTGTACCGACCACCAGCCGTGGCATCGTGAGCACGAACCCAGCGGACTACGAGCTACCAGCCGATGCATCGAACACCGTCGAAGGGACGACCAAGTCCTACAGCGTCGTTCTGCATTCGCCCAACTTCGTCAAGCGGCACCTTCCCTGGGGGATGGACATCAGTCTGATGTTTAACAAGTCCTCCAACTTTGAACCCGTTGCTAATCGGTACGACATGCTAGGCGTCGCATTGCCGAAACCGACGGGGAAGACCAAGGACTATGGCATCTCCATCGGCCTTCTGGATGAAAGGGTTCGGCTTCGCGTGAACCGTTATGAGGCTTCCACGGAGAATAGCACCTATGTGCCGCAGAATCACTGGTACATCATGCAGATCGAGAACCTCGCCTGGATCCGGGCCAAGCGGCTCGAGGCAGGTCTCAGCGGCGATCCGCGGTATGCTGGAAACGAATACAATTATGGCCAGACGATCGGTGGAAACTTTGTGCAGACGCCGGAAGAGCGTCAATTGCAGCAGCGGCACGTCGAGGCGGTGCTGGGCGCATTCAATCCGCAGATCTGGTCAACCTGGGGGCTCCAGGCGAACGATGCGCGTTGGCAGGATAACATGACCGCCCCGGTTGATCCACCATCGGGCACCGTCGCCACGTCAGATACCGTCTCGAAAGGCACTGAATACGAGCTCTACATCCGACCAACGCGCAATTGGGACATCTTCATCAACGCAGCTCGGACCAAGGCTTCCCGAGACAACACGGGCGGTTCGCAATGGAATAATTGGATCGATGCCCGCAACGAGGTTTGGAACGGCCTCGCCGGCGGGATGTGGACCGGCCCGACCGGCGAGAATACGTACAGCGACGCGTGGAACAACAGCTTCTATAACAACTACCAGCTCGTGCGTCAGCGCGACGGCTCCAGCATGCCGGAGATTCGCCGCTGGCGGTTCAATCTGACGAACAACTACCGTTTCACCGAGGGAGCTCTGAAGGGCGTCAATATCGGTGGTGCCTATCGCTGGGAGGATCGCGTCGGTATTGGCTATCGCTCGGTGGTCGCCGACATCAACGGCTCGCCGCTCGAAACGATCGACCTGAACCAGCCCTTCTGGGGCCCGAGCACGAGCACCGTCGATCTGTGGGTCGGGTATCAGCGCGCGCTGACCAAACGTGTTCGCTGGAAGATTCAGCTCAATGTGCAGAACGTGTTCGGTGAAGACGAGCTGGTTCCGATCAATACCCAGCCCGATGGTTCACCCGCGGCTTTCCGCATTCGTTACGGCGCGGACTGGTTTGTGACCAACACGTTCTCATTTTGATCGACCGCGCATCGCGAACCCGTCGCTTCCCGCATCATCATGAGCACACCCGCCAACCGATCCCCGATCGCCATCGTCGGGGGAGGGACGATGGGGCGCAACATCGCGCTCCACGCGCTGCTGCACGGGGAACGCGTGCGTCTGCACGAGCTCTCAGCCGCCGTGCGCGCGGACATCCGCCCGCAGATGCGCGCGGCGGTGGAGCTGATGGTGCGTCACGGGCTTCGCCCTCCATCGAATTGGGAGCAAGGGCTCACCATCCATGACGAGTTGCCCGCGGCCGTAGCGGACGTCGAGCTGGTGATAGAGGCCATTCCGGAGAACCGGCAGGCCAAGCAAGAGCTCTTCAGCGAACTCGAACGTCACTGTAGCGCCGGTACGACCTTTGCCAGCAATACCTCCGGATTCCTTCCCTCGACGCTCGGCGCCAACCTGGCTCATCCGGAACGGCTGCTCGTTGCGCACTTCTGGAACCCGGCGCACCTGGTGCCGCTGGTGGAACTCGTGCCGCATGGCGGCACACGCCCTGACATGATCGAGGCGTTGGCTTGCCGTCTCCGCGCGTGGTCCAAACAAGTGGTCGTCCTGCGGGAGCAGGTTGAAGGGTTCATCGGGAACCGCCTTGCCTTCGCTATGCACCGTGAGGCCATGGATCTCATTGAGCGTGGGATCGCGACGCCGGACGAGATCGACACGGTTGTAAAGTACGGCTTCGGACGCCGCCTGCCCGCCAGTGGTGTGTTTGGCACGGCGGACCTCGGCGGTCTCGACGTGTACCTCGCCGTGTGCAACAGCGTGTTTCCAGATCTCTGCACCGCGCGGGCTGCGCCCCAGCGCTTGCAGACTCTGGTGCAGCAGCACCGGCTGGGCGTGAAAGCGGGGGCCGGCTGGCGCACCTACAACCAACAGTCCGCAGCTGCGCTTCAAGCCGCTGTTGCCGAGGAGCTGCTCCGGCACGCGCGGCTCGATCTCGAGGGCCGCCGCAATGAATGACCACGATCTCCTCATTCTCGGAGCGGCGCGGACGCCGCTCGGCTCGTTTCAAGGCGGACTTGCGGCCTGCCCCGCGCCGATCCTCGGCGGAGTCGCGCTGCGTGGCGCTTTGCGTCGTTCCGGCCTCGGCGCGGACGCAGTGACCGATGTCGCGATGGGCAACGTGCTGCAAGCCGGCTTGGGGCAGGCTCCCGCGCGTCAGGCGGCTCTCGCCGCCGGGCTTCCCGATCGTGTACAAACGACCACCGTGCACAAGGTCTGCGGATCCGGCCTGCAGGCCGTGATGCAGTCCTGCCACGCGCTCGCTGCCGGTCTCGGTTCGGTGGCCCTCGCCGGCGGCATGGAAAACATGTCACGCGCACCCTACCTGCTCGACGGTGCCCGATCCGGATACCGTCTCGGCCACCAACGTCTGATCGACTCGGTCGTCCACGACGGGCTGTGGGATCCGCATCGCGATGCCCACATGGGGGATTGTGCCGAACACTGCGCGGAACGATACAGCTTCACCCGCGAGCAACAGGACGCCTACGCGCTCGAATCCTTTCGCCGGGCCGCCTCCGCCCAGGAAGATGGAAGTTTCGCCGAAGAGATCGAGCCGGTGATTTGGTCCGAGGCCCGCGGCGGAGAAAAACGGCTCGCCGTCGACGAAGGCCCGGCCCGCGTAAGACCCGACCGCATCACTTCGCTGCGTCCCGCGTTCCGAGCGGTCGGCACGATCACCGCCGCCAACGCCTCCTCGCTGAACGACGGGGCCGCCGCGCTCGTTTTGGCGACAGCGTCAACCGCGTCCCGCCTTGGGGTGCGGCCCCTGGCCCGGATCGCCGCCTTCGGCGCTCATGCCCAGGATCCGCTGTGGTTCACCACGGCTCCGGTTGAAGCGGCACGGCGCGCGGTCGCAGCGGCGGGCTGGAGCGTGGGAGACGTGGACCTGTGGGAGGTGAATGAGGCCTTCGCCGTCGTGCCGCTGGCTTTCAGCCGCGAACTGGGTTTGGAAATGGCACGGATCAATGTCTTCGGTGGTGCCATTGCGCTCGGCCATCCGATCGGCGCCAGCGGCGCCCGCATTCTGGTCACACTACTGACGGCACTGCGCCGCAAGGGCGGTCAACGCGGCGTCGCCGCCATCTGCATCGGGGGCGGGGAAGGGCTGGCGGTGGCGGTCGAGCTGCTCTGAAGTATCCAAGAATAAATGACAAAGATTGCTGCTTCGTCAACCGACGCGCTCGCGGGACTGCTCCGCGATGGCATGACCATTGCTGCCGGTGGCTTCGGCCTCTGCGGGATTCCTGAGAACCTCATAGAAGCTCTCAGGCAGAGCGGCGTGAAGGACCTCACGATCGTCGGAAATAATGCCGGCGTGGACAACTTTGGCATGGGTGTGCTCCTGCAGGGGCGTCAGGTGAAGAAGGTGATCGCCTCCTATGTCGGCGAGAACCGCGAATTCGAGCGCCAGGTGCTCGCCGGGGAGCTTGAACTTGAACTGGTCCCTCAGGGCACTCTGGCCGAGCGGCTGCGCGCGGGCGGGGCCGGTATCCCGGGCTTCTACACCCGCACTGGCGCGGGCACGGTCCTCGCGGAAGGCTGCGAGACGAAAACGTTCGAGGGCGAGGAGTATGTGCTCGCGCGCGGGATCCGCGCCGATCTTTCGATTGTCAAGGCGTGGCGCGGCGATGCGACGGGCAACCTCGTGTACCGCAAGACGGCGCGAAACTTCAACCCGATGATCGCCACGTGTGGAACCGTCTGCATCGCGGAGGTCGAGGAATTGCTGCCTGTCGGGTCGATTGATCCCGACCACGTGCACACGCCGGGCGTTTACGTCGATCGGATTCTGGCCGGCCACCGCTACGAGAAGCGCATCGAGTTTCGTACGACACGGGAAGGACCGCCGACCCTCGCGCTTAATCCGGTGCGCCTCCGGCTCGCGCGCCGGGCGGCGGCGGAGCTACATCATGGGTATACGGTCAACCTCGGGATCGGCATCCCGACGCTCGTCGCCAATTTCATCCCCGCAGGCATGAACGTCACACTGCAGTCGGAGAACGGACTGCTGGGTATCGGCCCCTTTCCGACGCCGGAAGAGGTCGATGCGGATCTGATCAATGCTGGCAAGCAGACGGTCACCGCAGGACCGGGCGCGGCGTTTTTCTCGAGTGCCGATTCCTTCGCGATGATCCGCGGCGGACACATCGATCTCGCAATTCTGGGAGCCCTCGAAGTCGCGGCGAACGGCGACCTCGCCAATTGGATGGTTCCCGGCCGCATGGTGAAGGGCCCGGGTGGCGCCATGGACCTGGTGGCGGGCGTGCGTCGCGTGGTGGTGGTCATGGAACACTGCTCCAAGGACGGGCGGTCGAAGATCCTCCAGAAGTGCTCACTGCCGCTGACGGGTCGCGGCGTCGTCGATCTGATCATCACCGATCTTTGCGTTTTCGAAGTTCTGCCGGAAGGCCGAGGGCTCCGGTTGATCGAACTGCATCCGGGCGTGACGCTCGACGAGGTAAGGACGAAAACCGAAGCCCCGTTCACCGAGGCCCTGCGGAAGAAGTGACGTGAAACATCCGCTTCAACTCGCACCGGACCTTACGGGCCGCACCGCGCTCGTCACCGGTTCCACCAGCGGCATAGGCCGCGGCATCGCGGAGGTTCTGGCCGCGGCCGGGGCGAATGTGATGCTGCACGGGCTCGAGCCACCGGATGTCCGTGAAGCGGTGCGCTCCGAACTGGCGGCACTAGGCGCGGGGCGTGTTGCCGTACACGATGCCGATCTCAACCGGCCGGACGCGATCGAGCGGCTGATCGAGGACACGGAAGTCTCGCTCGGGCCGGTCGACATCCTCGTCAACAACGCCGGCCTGCAGCACGTCGCGCCTGTCCACGAATTTCCCGTCGACCGCTGGGAACTCATCCAGCGCGTGGTGCTGCAGTCGTCCTTCCTGGCGATCCGCCGTGTAGTGCCCGCGATGCGACAGCGCAACTGGGGCCGGATCATCACTATCGTGTCCGCGCACGGCCTCGTCGCCTCGCGCTTCAAGAGCGCGTACGTCGCGGCCAAGCAC
Organism: Verrucomicrobiota bacterium; assembly: GCA_023386835.1. Taxonomy (GTDB): domain Bacteria; phylum Verrucomicrobiota; class Verrucomicrobiia; order Opitutales; family Opitutaceae; genus Actomonas. Next base: position 14,190 of record JAEWIY010000235.1, on the reverse strand, counting down.
GGTCAGGTCGGACTGACGCGCACGGTCGCGCTCGAGTTGGCGGAGACACCCATCACGACCAACGCGATCTGCCCCGGCTACGTGCGCACTCCGCTCGTCGAGCGCCAGATCGAAGCCCAGGCGCAGGCACACGGGCTGCCGCGCGAGGCGGTGATCCGTGACGTAATCCTGGCCGCCCAACCGAACCGCCGTTTCGTCGAGGTCGAGGAAATCGCGGCGATGGTGCTGTTTCTTTGCGGACCGTACGCGAACTCGATCAACGGCGCCGCTCTCGCCATTGATGGCGGATGGACCGCCTGCTGACGATGGGCTTCATGTCCTGGATCCCCGAGATTCGAAAGGTTGTGCACGTCGTACTGTCCCTTGGGCTGGGGCTTGCGACGGCGGGCGCGGCATCGTTGGCGCCGCAGACGGACGGAGAACATCCCCCGAACGTCGTCATCGTCGTCGCCGACGACCTCGGGTATGGGGATCTCGGCTCCTACGGTCATCCGACGATCGTCACGCCCAACCTCGACCGGCTCGCAGCCGAAGGCCAGAAGTGGACCAGTTTCTATGCCGCCGCCAACGTCTGCACGCCGAGCCGGGCGGCCCTGCTCACCGGGCGCTGGCCCGTGCGCAGCGGGATGATCAGCGACCGCCGGTGGGTCCTCACGGGCCGCGCCGCAGGCGGACTTCCCGACAGCGAAATCACGATCGCCGAAATCCTCAGGACGCGCGGCTACCGGACCGGCGCGATCGGCAAGTGGCATCTCGGACAGCAGCCGGCGTTCCTGCCCACGCGGCAGGGGTTCGACGAATTCTTCGGCACGCCCTTTTCCAACGACGAGATCGTGTCGCCCGAGTGGCGCCGTTCGTTCGCACGGCGGGATTTTTGGAACGCGCCGCTGTTCTATGATCCAAGAAGTGAATACTGGGACATTCCGCTGCTGCGGCAGGAGGAGGAGATCGAGCGCCCGGTGGATCAGAGGACGCTGACGAAACGCACGACGGAGGCGGCGGTGGACTTCATCGGCCGCCATCGCCACGAGCCGTTCTTCCTCTACGTCGCATATCACATGCCGCACGTGCCCTTGTTCGCGTCGGATGCCTTCCGCGGCCGCAGCGCGGCGGGCATCTACGGGGATGCGGTCGAGGAGGTCGATGCCGGCGTGGGCGCGATTGTATCCGCGCTGGAAGCACATGGCTTGAGCCGGGACACGCTCGTGGTCTTCACATCGGACAACGGGCCCTGGCCGGCCTTCCGTGAGCACGGGGGCTCGGCCGGACCGTTGCGCTCCGGAAAGGGCACGACGTGGGAGGGCGGAAATCGTGTGCCAGGCATCTTCTGGTGGCCGGGCCGCATCAGTCCGCGCAGCGTGAACGAGATGGGCGCCCAGCTCGATCTCCTTCCGACGATCGCCGCACTGACGGGTGCGGCGCTTCCGGAAGATCGTCCGATCGATGGCGTGGACCTGCGGCCGGTGCTGCTGAACGGCGAGCCTAGCCCCCGGCGCGTGATGCTGTATTTCCGAGGCACCTCCGTGTACGCGATCCGGGAAGGGGCTTACAAGGCGCACCTGACGACCCAGCCTGCGTTCGAACTCGATCAGACCGTCACGCAGCATGAGCCGCCCCTGCTGTATCATCTCGGCCATGACCCCGGTGAGCGCCACGATCTGGCCGCGCAGCATCCGGAGGTCGTGTCGCAGCTCCTCGACACCCTCGCCGGGGAGCGCGAACGGCTTACGTATGGCGAGGATCAACTGTTCCCACAACTGCCCCGCGATGTCCACCCTTGAAGAAAACGCCATGACGCGCCTCCTGTCCCGCCATACGATGAAGATGCTGTGTGGCCTGCTCGCGTTCGCCCTGCTTTGGCCGCAGGCTGCCGTGGGCGGCGAGTTGCGCGCGGCGGCCGTGAAGGTCGATGTGACGCCTGAGACGCCGCAGATGCTGCTGGGCTACGCTGCACGTCGTTCCACCGGGGTTCACGACAGGATTCATCATCGCATCGCTGTGCTGGACGATGGCAGCACCACCTTCGTTCTGGTTTCATCGGAGTTTTGCGTGATGTCGCCGACGCAGTACGACGCGGTGGCGAAGCGGCTGAAGGCGGAGCAGGGGATCGATCGGGTGAACTTCTGGTGGACGCTGACCCACACGCATTCGGCTCCCGAAGTCGGACCGCCGGGATTGCCCGAGGCGTTCATGGGCGGGCGCTACCAGCACCGCTATGACGAGGAATACACGGCGTTCGTGGAGCAGTCGCTGCTTGACGGCGTGGCGAAGGCGCGGGCGGAGCTGAAGGCAGCGCGCCTCGGCGTGGGATGGGGATTTTCGATGGCCAACATCAACCGGCGTGCGCGTGAAGTCGACGGCCGGACCACGCTCGGCATGAACCCGGATGGTCCTGTTGACCGGCGGATCGGCTTGATCCGGATCGACAACGCGGATGGCACGCCGCTCGCCGTCATCGCGAACTATGCGATGCACGGCACCGTCTTGGGCGCGGAAAACCTGTTGATCAGCGGCGACGGCCCCGGGGTCGTGTCGACCTATGTCGAGGAGCACGTTGGTGCTCCGATGCTCTACGTGAATGGAGCCGCGGGAAACATCGCTCCAATCTACAGCGTGTATCCGTCTCCTCGTGCGGGCCACCTCAGCCAGTTCCAGGCGCTGCTTGGCGACCGCATCCTCGACGCTTACGCGAAGACCAAGACAGAGCGGAGCGAAGTGACGCTGCGGACGGACGAGATCACTGTCGAAACAGCGCGTCGTCCGGGTCTGAAGTGGCCGGAGTACCTTGGGGACTACACCCGCGCTGATGCCGAGGGGAACGGAAGCGTGCTCCTGCCCGTGCGCTTCCTCGGCATTGACGACGATGTTGCGATCTGGGGTGCTCCGCTCGAACTCTTCTGCGAGATCTCGAACGATGTCCGGGACCGTTCGCCGTTCCCGTTCACCTACTATTTTGGATACACCAACGGCTGGCTTGGATACCTGCTCACGGCCGATGAGATTCCCTACGGTGGCTACGAAACCCGCGTCTCTCCGTTCACCGAAGCCGCGGAGGCGGATCTGCGCGAGGCGGTACTGAGCCACCTGCATGGGTCTATGCGCAGCGCCCGCTGAAGAAGGCAGGCGAGGCCGGCGCAAACAAGCCTGACATGTCTCGAGCGCCGCAGGTGGATCCGTCGCCCTCCGGAGGATGGCTGGGCCGGGTCGAACGCATGGGCAACCGCGTGCCTGATGCCGCATTGATTTTCGTGATCATGGCGGTCGCGGTGCCGGTGGTGAGCGCCACGCTCGCGGCGACGGGTTGGGTGATGGTGCATCCGGTAACGGGTGCCGAAGTGTCCGTCATCAACCTGCTGCAGCCCGAGTATATCCGGCGCATGATGACGGAGGCGGTTCCGAACTTCGTTTCGTTTCCGCCGCTGGGCGCGGTGCTGGTAGTCATGATTGGTCTCGGCGTCGCCGAGCGAAGTGGGCTGATTCCAGTCGCGTTGCGCATCCTTGTGGCGGGTGTGTCGCCACGCTGGCTGAGCGGGGTGCTCGCGTTCGCCGGTGTCATGAGTTCGGTGGCCGCGGACGCTGGTTTTGTGGTGCTGCCGCCGTTGGGTGCAGCGCTTTTTGCCGCGGTCGGGCGGCATCCGGTAGCGGGGCTATGCGCGGCATTCGCCGGGGTCTCGGCGGGACATTCCGCGAACCTGTTGCTCACGCCGCTCGACGCGCTGCAGGCGGGCCTGACGCAAGCCGCGGCCGCGCTGGTCGAGCCCAGTTACGTGGTCGCTCCGACGGCCAACTATTACTTCATGTCCGTCTCGGTATTTCTCGCGACGGCCTTCGCCTGGATTGTCACGGACCGGGTGGTGGAGCCGCGGCTGGGTCCGTGGCGTCCTGGGGTTCGGGTACCGGATGTTGCGGACGAAGGCGTCTCGCCACGCGAACGAAAAGCCGCTGGCTGGGCACTGGTGGGACTGCTTGTATCCGTCGTTATTATACTTGCGATGGTGCTGCCGGAGCGTGGCTGGCTCCGCAGTGCCGATGGGGCGCTCGCGCCATTTTATCGGGCCCTCGTGCCCCTCATGGCGCTTCTGTTTTTCGTGCCGGGTCTGATCTATGGGTGGCTGAGCGGAAGTATCACCGGTGCCACAACGGTTGTCAGCATGACCAGCTCGACGATCGCGTCGCTTGGCGGCTACATCGTCCTGGCGTTCGTCGCGGCGCAGTTCATCGCGTATTTCGAGTCGTCGAACCTCGGCCTCATGCTCGGTCTTGGCGGAGCTGAGGCGGTGCAGGCGCTCGGCCTTGGTGGCGCGCCGCTCCTGTTCGGCGTCGTCGTCGTGAGCGCGACCATCAACCTCTTCATGGTCTCGGCGAACGGAAAGTGGGCGTTGCTCGCCCCGGTCGTGGTGCCCCTGCTCATGGGGCTCGGATACAGTCCGGAACTCGCCCAAGCCGCATTCCGCGTCGGGGATTCTGCCACCAACGTGGTGACCCCGTTGCTGCCGTACTTCCCGATGGTGATTGTGTTCGCGCAGAAGTACGATCCGTCCATCCGTCTTGGCACCCTGGTCGCCGCGATGCTTCCGTATGCCGCGGTGTTCCTGGTCGGGTGGGGAGCCTTTCTCGTGCTGTGGTTCCTGATGGGCTGGCCGCTCGGCCCCGACGTCTCGTTGTATTACCCGTCCGTGCCATGAAGCTTTTCATCAGCTACCCGGCGACAGCAGGGGCGCTCGAGCAGCTTCGCCGGAAAACCGCCGACCACGACGTCTGGTTTACGGGCGAGAGACGCTTCGACGCGGCCGATCGACGCGCGGTATGTGAGGCCGAGGTGATTTTTGGGGACTTTCCGCGGGACCTCCTGCCGCAACTGCGGCACGTCCGGTGGATCCAGCTTCCCGCGGTAGGGATCGAAGCATGGACGAATCTTCATTGGAACCAGGCGGCGCCTCAGGTCGTGGTGACCAATCTCAAAGGGTTGTTCGCCGAACCCATGGCGCAGACCCTGCTCGGCGGCATCCTCGCGCTGAACCGCGGCATCGATGAACTCGCCCGGCGCCAGAGCGTGCGCAGCTGGGGCAAGTCCACGATCCATCCGCGTCTCCATGTACTCGATCGTGCGAGTGTGCTGCTCTTGGGCACCGGCGCGGTCAACCGCCGGCTTCGCGAACTTCTCACTCCGTTCCGCTGCAGCTTTGTCACGTACGCGCGGAGCAGCGGCGACATCCGAACGACTGGGGAGCTGGAAAAGGCGCTTCCGCCAGCGGATCTCGTGTGCGCCTGTCTGCCGGACACGCCGGGCACGCGCGGGCTCCTCACCGCCGACCGCATCTCGATGCTGCGGCCGAACGCCATCCTCGCCAATGCGGGACGTGGTTCGTTGCTCGATGAGCCAGCGCTTGTGGCGGCCCTGCAACGCGGACGATTGGGCGGTGCGATCCTCGATGTGACGGCCGAGGAGCCGCTATCGCCGGAATCGCCGCTGTGGCACTGCCCGCGGCTGCTGCTCACTCAGCACACCGCCGCCGGTTCGACCCGCGTTCACGAAACCAGCGTCGAGTTCTTCGCCGACAACCTCGAGCGGTACATGGCCGGCAAGACGTTGCTGAACATCGTAAATTGGAACCGAGGGTACTGAAAACGGTGACCACGTAAAGTTGCGCGTAGCCCGGGCAAGCCCTGCGGCTCATAGGCTGGATGCCCGGTACGCGGGTAAAACCTGCCGCGTAGGGCCTCCCTGGTCATGGAATGGCGACCGTGCATTCAAGCAGCGTTGGGACCGTTGTTTGCCGCAGGCCTGGTGCTGCCAACCATTTTTTGGCGCCTCCTCCTGCGATATCGCCTCTTGGCATCGCGACCCGACTCCCGTCGTTCATCGGGCAACGTGGATTGGCAGATCACCGCACTCCTTTTTTCCAGCGCCTTCGAGCTGATGATGGCGTTCTTTGTCCGCAGTCGTTTGCGGACTCCGACGGCTGGACCGTTCTGCGTCGCTCTGCTGCTCAACTCCGCCTGGGCCGCCGGGTACGCATTAGAGCTCAGCGTGCCCTCGATCGAGGACAAGCTGCTGGTCTTCCAGATCCGCTGCTCGTTTCTTTGCTTCTACGCGGCGGCTTGGCTCGAAATGGTGCACCGGATGACCCATGGCAGGCCGCTGATCCGCGGCTGGATGCTGCCGGTCGTCCTGCTCGTTCCCGTCGTCACGCTCGCGCTACTCTGGCTGCCAGGACCGGGGCAGAACGCGCTGCTGCGCTACGAGTTCTGGATCGACGCTAGCGGAGGAATGCCCGTGCTCCGAAACGGTCTCGGACCGTGGGGTGTGGTTTACTACCTCTACAATTACGCCGTGTGGGGCGTCATCCTCGTGCTGCTTTACCCGCGGAAGCACCACACCGCGTGGGAACGCCGCGGTCGGATGATCTTTATTGCAGCAGCGTTCATCGGGTGGACCGCGGATTTGCTGCACCTGCTTCAGCTCACCCAGCCCGCTGGATTCAATTACGCGCCCATACTTTTCCCGATCACCAGCATGCTCATCGCGTTCGCGCTTCTGCGGCACCGGTTGCTGAACCTGGCTCCGGTTGCCCGCGCCGCGCTCATTGAGCGCTTGGAGGATCCCATTCTCGTCTTCGACGACGATGATCGGCTGGCCGATTGCAACGAGGCGGCAGCGACCGCACTTTTGCTTCCGAGGGGAAGCGACTTCGGCCCTCTCGCGACCGACATCCTTGGTCCTTGGCCGGAACTCGCCGCGTTCTTCTCCGCGGCGCGCAACGGTCGTACCGAGGTAACCATCGGTTCGGCGACGTTCGAGGCGTCCTTGTTCGCTGTGCTCAATGAGGGCGATGACCGCGCGCGTGCACGTGTGCTGGTTCTCAGTGATATCACCCGGTTAAAGGAACACGAGGCGCTGCTCCGCGCCGCCAAGGAGACCGCGGAAGCCGCCGGGCAGGCTCAATCGCGTTTCCTCGCAACCATGAGCCACGAGATCCGCACGCCCATGAACGGCGTCATAGGCTTCACCCAGCTTCTCAAGGCCACCTCGCTCGACGGCAAGCAGCGCGAATTCCTCGACCTCATCGATCACAGCACACGCTCGCTGCTCGTCATCATCAACGACGTGCTCGATTACTCGAAGATCGCGGCCAACCAGATCGAAATCGAACAGATCCGCTGCGACCTGGCCGGGATCGTCCACCAGACCCACCGGCTGCTTCAGCCGCTCGCCGCCGAGAAGGGTTTGGAGTTCACGACCCGCGTCGCGGGCGTGCCATCCGAGGTCGTCAGCGACCCGGTCCGGATCCAGCAGATTCTCACCAATCTCATCGGCAACGCCATCAAGTTCACTGAATGCGGTCGCGTCAGCCTGGACGTCACCGCGCCCGCTCCCGACACGATCGTCTTCAAGGTCGCCGACACCGGCATCGGCATGGCACCGGAGCAGCAGGCGCACATCTTCGCACCGTTCAGCCAGGCGGACGCGACGATCACGCGTCGTTTTGGAGGCACGGGTCTGGGGCTATCGATCACGCACCGCCTCTGCGAATTGATGGGCGGCTCCCTGGCGGTCAGCAGCACACCCGGTCAGGGCTCGGTCTTTACCGCGACGATCCGCGCCATCCCGGCGGATTTGTCCGTTCCCGCGCCAGGCGCCGCGGCCGTGTCCGCTCCCGAAGCGCCGGTGCGGACCCGCCGCCTCAAGGTCCTCGTGTTCGAGGACAATATCGTAAACCAGAAGGTCATCGGCGCGTTCCTTGCGCAGTTCGGCCACGAGGCGCACTTCGTCGGCGATGGCATGAAGGGGCTTGCCGTGCTCGCGGATGAAAATTTCGACGCCCTGCTCATGGACCTCGAGATGCCTGTGATGGATGGCTACGAGACCGTGCGTCGTATCCGCGCGAGCGAAAAGCCCGGCGCGCCCCGCGCGTACATTATCGCCCTCACGGCACACGCGTTGAAGGGTGAGAGGGAACGCTGTCTCGCCCTCGGTATGAACGATTTTATGACAAAACCGCTCAGCCTCGGCACGCTGCGAGATACGCTTGCCCGGGTGCCGGTGCGGGCCGCAGGTGGGACCAGTCTCTGACGGGTCGCAGTTCCCGTCCGCAGTCCTTCCAGCGCTCGAGCTCGGGACGTCGCTTCAGGCTCCTCAAACTCCAAACTGTTCAAACTTCCGCCGCGCTCTCGCCGCACGTCAGTCGCACCTTACCCACAGCGTCGCGCGGGGATCTGGCCCGTCAGAGAGGCGGGCGCGACTCTCCGGAGCCTAGAACTGCAGCGTGGCACTTGCGCCGAGTAAACGCGGCGTTCCCGCGACGAATGTCGAAATCCCAAACGCGTTGCCCGTGTTGCCGGCGTCGATCAGGTAGTCCTTGTCGAAGAGGTTGTCGACGTAGCCCGAGATCTCCCAGCGCCCGTCGCGCGTCCGAAATCCCGCGCGGAGATTCACCAGATAAAATTCATCCTGGAACAGCGTGCCGCCGGCGGAAGCGTTGTCGTCCTCGAAGTGGTGCTTTGACTTGTAGTTGAAAACTGGAGTCACGAAGAGGCGTCCGGTTTGGAGAGGCAGCGCGAAGGTCGCGCCGATCGCGAGCGTGTGCTTTGCCGTCAGCCGGAAGGTGTTGCCAGCGTACGCCTGCGGCCGGTCGTCGTCGTCGGTGTCGTCGAAGGTGGCGTTCGTGTAGCCGTAGGCGGCGAACAGCGCAGCGTGATCGTTGATAGCCGATTGGACGTTGAGCTCGAAACCATAGCCAGTCGCGGCTCCGGCGTCGGTGGCCGTGCGAACGCCGGTCGAGGTGATCGTCTGCGTCTGGAAATTTGAATACGTGCATGAAGTCGAGCCGCCCCGGCGTCGGCCCGTTGAGGGACTCGTAACCGGCCGTGATTTCTTCCTTCGTGACGCGCAGGCCGGCGGTCAGCTCGAACCTGTCAGTGACTTCGAAGGTCGCGTCGGCGAAGGCGTCGAAGGCGCTCGTTTCGCCGAAGTAGGCGTAGCTCTCCTCGTAGTAATCCTGCAGCGGCGCGGCAGCAGGTCGGACAGCGCCTGCAGGCTGGCTGGAAGCGCGGGATTCGCGAACAACGCGAATGTTGCCGGCAGCGCCGCCTGCGGAGCGAAGCGATCCAGCGTCGGCACCGCTGCATTGGCCAGGGCGGCGGGCACTCCAGCCGTGAGCAAACCCTCGCGAAACAGGCTCGAAAGGAACGGCCACAGGGCCTGCTCGTTCGTGCGTACGAGTGCGCGTTGCTCGCCATCCTCCCAGAAATAGCCGGCGCCCAAGAAACCGGTGAGGCGGCTGCCGGTGTCGAAGTTCACGCGTACCTCCTGGCTGAATTGCCTGCCTTTCGCGTCCTCGGCGAACTCGAACAGGTAGAAACGGGAGCCGTCGGCGTCGAACTCTTCGTGGGTGTCAAACGCGCGCCAGCCGGTGATCGATGTGAGCGTCCATGCCTCGTCGAACGCGTGCTCGACGATGCCGGTGATGCCCCCGACGGTGCGGTCCATATAAAGATCCCTCCCGCGGTTGAGCTCGGCGGCGGTGAATGGATCGGTGTCCCCGGCGCTGGTCGGAATCATCCGGCTCTTGAACGACGTGCCTGGTGGATTGTTACGATGAGATCGGCCGTCGTGCGCTCGTTCGGTTGCCAACGCAGAGAAACGCGGGCGGCGAGCGTCTTCTTTCCGTTCAGGAGTGAGTCGTCGGCCAGGTTGCCGATGACGCCGTCGTGCTCGCGATAGGTCACCGCAATGCGCCCGAGGAGCTGGTCCTCGACGAGCGGCGTGTTGTAGATGCCGCTCAGGCGGAAGTCGCCGTGATTGCCGAAGCCGGAGCCGAGCGAACCCGAGGTCTCGTTCTCCGGCTTGTTCTGGATGAGGGAGATCGCGCCTATCTGCGCGCCGCGTCCGAACAGCGTGCCCTGCGGCCCCTTCAACACCTCCACGCGCTCGAGATCGAAGAGCTCGACGACCGAGCCGCGTGATCGGGAGATGGATACGCCGTCCTGGAAGATTGAAACCCGCGTTTCGCTCCGCGGATCGCCGCTGTCGGTGGTGATACCGCGTACGTTGATGCCCGGGTTGTTGGGCGACTGCTCCTGGATGAAGAGCCCCCGCGCGAAGGGGGCGAGACTCTCGTAATCGGTGATTCCGGCGCGCTCGAGAAAGTCGCCCGAATAAGCCGTGATCGCGATCGGCACCTCCTGAATGGACTGCACGCGCTTTTGCGACGTGACTTCGAACGCCTCCAATTTGACGACCTCCTGGGCCTGCACTGCAGGCAGGCAGACGGCGAGTGCGGAGCGCGAGCAGGACAGGGCGCATGAACAAGAGGTCATCGAGGTGCATGCAAACCTGTGGCTGATCAATCAACCTCCCATACTGTTCCCGTAAGCCTTGTCGTTGTCGGCCCGATCAATGTTCACCTGGGTCTGGGCTTAGGCGCCGGCAGATTCGGGCTTTGCGCAGACTTGGGTGTCGCCTCTCAATCTTCTCGAAAAAAGTTAGTTCGAAAGCTGGGCTGCGGTGTCTGAAAGTTGCCTGGTGTTTCCCGGAGTTTCATCCGGGAAGTTCGCTCTGTGAAATCGTGCAAGCCGCTAGAAAAGAAGGCTTTACCGAGAAGTGGGAGGGCCTCGAATTGGGTGCAGGGTTGGATTTTTAAACCAACGACCTTCAGGTTATGAGCCTGAATGGCATCAACGGCGTATTTCCGGCCTGGCTTGTGTGAGAGCTTGTGTCAGGCGGAGCCGCTCCCTCTACAGTGGGTGCCTTTTCTAGGCATCGGCCGGAGCATCCACCTCCCTCGAAATGTGGTTCTGCCCGCGTCTCCGCGGGTGGGGTCCGAATCAGGCTGTGCGTCGTTTCCTGGGAATCTGGATACCAGTTCGTGGATACCAGGGAGACCGATTTTCAGGACGATTCGCGCCACTTCAGGCGAAATCGACCCGAGTCTAGGGAGGCTCTGATAGAGGGAGAAACGCTGAATGAGAGATCCTGAAAGAATTGGGGCTCAAGATGTACATCTACTGCCCGGGTGGCGACGTGGCCCACTGGCGGCAGGAACTGGACGGCACATTGCCGCCCGCGGGTGTGGGTGACACGCCGCCGCTGCCGGCGGGCGCGCAGCCGCAGTGCACGAAAAAGCCGGAATAAGTCTTATCGGAAAGAGGCGCAGCACTCGGCTGCGCCTCTAGCCGGGCGGGCCAGATCGCGGAGGCGGGAGGAAGTGAATGTCCGTGCTGCACGTTCTGCGGCGTAGAGCAGCACGGAGGACCTGTGACTTGCCGCACGGGCTTTGTTGCGCGGAACGCCGGTGCCCTTGCAAGTTGATCATTCCATCGAGGTCTGCGGTGAATGGACGTCCGCGTCACGCGCGGCGAGAGCCTGGGCAAGGTGTCCGGTGGAGCGCGCACCGATCAAAACCATCGCAGTGCCGGGGTGTCGCATCGCCCAGGCGAGGGCCAGCGTCGTAGAAGAAATCCCGGTCTGCGCGGCCAATGCCTGCAACTCGACCAGCCGACGCTGGGCTTCAGACTGAAAGTAGATGTCCTGGTGGGCTGGCAGGAGTTGAAAACGCGAACCCTGCTGAACGCCCTGGCTATGTTTGCCTGTCAAAAAGCCGGCGCCGAGCGGGCTATACGTCACGATGTCAATGGTGTGGTCGCGGCAGTACTGCGTCATGGCGCGATCGACTGTTCTTACGGCGAAGTTGTGATTGTTTTGGATTGCACGGAGCGTGACGCGGCTGGAACTCGCAAGTGCGTGATGCAGCGCTTGAATCTGCGTCTGCTCTACGTTGCTGGCGCCCACTGACCCAATTGCGCCGGAGGCAACGAGAGATTCCAACGCCTTGATGACATCGTAATTCAGTGCGGTGGGATCCCATTGATGAAGGTACAGCAGATCGAGCCGGTCTCGTCGGAGCCGACCGCGGCTGGCGTCCACACTTTGGTGTATCGCCGCCGCCGTGTAAGGGGGTTTCACCTTGGTCGCGATGCGCGGGGCCACTACGGGCGACCGGTACGTGAGCCATTGGCCGATGACGCGTTCAGAAGCACCATCGCCGTAGGAGGGCGCAGTATCGAAATGATTGATACCTCGTTCCAGGGCGAAGTCCATGATGGCAAAAGCGGCAGCGGCATCGATCTCACGACCGAAGGTGGCGCACCCGAGTCCGAGTGCGGCAAGGGCGGACGACGGTCGGTCCATGTGGCGGGGCCGAGGCGGGCGCTACACCAACACCCGAACGGTGCCACCAGCCGCGAGTTCGGGCAGGACGAGGTTGTGCTCCACCGGCAAGCTGCCGTGGTTCACCATCTGCAGCATCAGCCGGGAGAGGCGGTGAACGAGTCCGTTGCCCCGGTAGCTGTAGTGTGCGATGGGCGGGCTGACTTTTTCGAAGATGTGGTCCTGGTCTCGGGCAATGAGGGAAACCGTGTCGGGAACGGAAAGCCCGCGCTTCAGGAGGTAGATGATGACGATGAACACGTGCTGCGGTTTCGCCACGAGGAGGGCGGTCGGCGGGGACGCGCTGTTGAAGAGCGAGTCCAGCTTGGTGGTGATGCTGCGCGCCGTGCCATTGTGGCGGACAAGGAACGCCCGGGCGTCGGGATGCGGGCTTTGCGAGACGGCTTCGGTGAAGCCGCGTTCGCTGGCGAGGTCACCGGCCACGCCGGAGTTCGGAACCACGAGCGCAATTCGCCGATGCCCCTTGCCCAGCAGCAGGCCGGCGGCATGGCGGCAGACGGAACGGTAATCCACGTCGAGCGAAGGCAGTTCTATCTCAGGATGGCAGGAGCCGAGCACCAGCGCCGGCACGCGGCTTTCCGCCGCCCAATGCTGAAGCTCTTTGGAAACGGACAGAAGCACGCAGCAGAAGACCCGATTCTGCCGGACGAAGGTCGCGAGTTTCTGGCACTGTGCGGCCGGGCTGCGCGCGTGACAGACCAGCACCTCGGTGGCGAATCCCTGTTCAGCGAGATGTGCGCGCATCTCGCTGATACTCTCGTACGCGGTCTGGGACATGTGCGAGAGCGGCTCGTGCGTGACCAGGGCAACAAGATGGTTCTGGACCTGCTCCCGCGCGCCCTGGTGCAGCAGCCGGTTGCGACGGCCCTGGCTGATCTCGATCAACCCTTCCTTGGCCAGTTGGTGAAGCGCGGTCCGGAGGGTGGGGCGGCTGACCTGGAGCATCTGGCACAGCCGCCGTTCGCTCGGGACATAATCCTTCCAGACGCCCTCATGAATGGCCTTCCGGACGGTGCCGGCGGCCTGTGCCGCGAGCGAAAGGCGCTTCGGGATTTCGAACGGTCGGGGCAAGCTGCTCATGTTTTTTGTCCAGTGTTTGAGGCTAGTTCCCGCAGGAGCCGCCGGCTTCCTGTCATGGCATGAAGAATACGCCCGCCGTGGAACTCTGGTCCGCCGCACCGACGCCGCTGACGCCGGCGCTCGAGGTTGATGTCGCCTCGGTCGAGCGGATGGTCCGCGACGCGGTCGCCAACGGGATGACCGGTCTCTTCCTCTGCGGAACTTGTGGCGAAGGTCCCTGGCTCCCCGACCGCGAACGGAGACGCCTGGTGAAGGCCGCGTCCGCGGCCGCTGGCGGTGACCTTCAGATCGCAGTGCAGGTGACGGACAACTCGGTGCCGCGTATCATCGACAATATCCATCGGGCCGCCGAAGACGGCGCGCAGATCGCGATCATCGCGGCGCCCGCGACCGTGCTGAACGGCACACCCGAACGGATCGCGGCGCACTTTGCCGGAGCGGCCAATGCGAGCCCGTTGCCGGTGGGCATCTACGACCTGGGGAACCACCGGCCTGTCGTCATCCCGGCCGACCGGTTGAAGGAGATCTACCTGCTGCCCCGCGTGCACCTGGTGAAGGACAGCTCGGGTTCGCCGGAGCGGCGGGCGCTGGCGCTGGCGGCACGGGAACTGAAACCGTCCCTCAAGCTTTTTAACGGCGACGAGTTTCGCTGCCTCGAGTACCTGGAAGCCGGTTACGACGGCATGCTGTTCGGCGGCGCGGCCGCTGCGGCGCCCTGGCTCCGGAGGATCGTCGAGCGCTTCACCTCCGGTGACATCGACGGAGCACGGCAGGTCGAGTCCGAGATGCGCGAAGTGCTGTTCGGCATTTACGGGGGCCGAACGATCGCGTGCTGGCTGACCGGCCTGAAGTATTTTCTCGTCCAGCGTGGTGTGTTCTCC